>CAWVGT010000063.1:0-11545 GCA_963928645.1 Candidatus Fimadaptatus sp. | reverse complement strand
CGTGCGTCTTGGGCGGCGGCGGTAAAGCGGGCGATAACGTCCAGAAGTGCACATGCGTACTCGGCGGCAGTGGCCTTTTCGATGATGGCGTAGATCGCTGCATCTGCGGTGGCGGCGGCGGCGGCGTGGACAAATGATATCACGACGAACCTGATCTGAAAGGAAGACCGGATATGACAGAAAATATGAAGAAGTTCTTGGAGCTGGCGGCGAGCGACGCCGAGTTGACCGCTCAGCTGAACGGTATGGCCAAGGAGGCCATAATTGCCGCGGCGCAGCAGCGGGGCATAGCGCTGACCGAGGCCGACTTCGCGGCGGATAAGAGCGCGGAGCTGAGCGAGGACGAACTGAACGAGGTCGCGGGCGGCGGCAAGTGCGCGTGCGTCATGGGCGGCGGCGGTAAAGAGGGCGACAACTGTGAAAAGTGCTTTTGCATAGTCGCCGGCGCGGGCTCGTTCCTGGACGGCGAGACGCGCTGCGAGTGCGGCATAGGCGGCGGCGGCGTGGCCAAGTGATATCGCTGCGAATCAAATTTGAAAGACAGTGCCATATGACTGAAACGTGAAGATATTCCTGAAGCTGGCGGCGGACGACGCCGAGCTGACCGCCCGACTGAACGATATGGACAAAGACGCCATAATTGCCGCGGCGCAGCAGCGGGGCATAGCGCTGACCGAGGCCGACTTCGCGGCGGATAAAAGCGCGGAGCTGAGCGAGGATGAACTGAACGAGGTCGCGGGCGGCGGCAAGCGCGCGTGCGTCATGGGCGGCGGCGGTAAAGAGGGCGAAAACTGCAAGCCATGCGCCCGCTGGCTCGGAGGCAATAGCGATTTCAGTGATGGCGTGGGGCGCTGCTCGTGCAGCGGCGCGGGCGGAGGCGCGGACTATTAGTCGACGGCGATATAAGGCGGCTTCGACGAGCCGGGCGCCCGCTGTGGCTGCGCGTCGCGCGCCCGGAGCGGACGCCGGCTTTGCGGGCCGGCGGTGCCAAAACGTACAGGAATGCAGTCGGCGTCGAGCGGGTTCATCTTTGGGTCTGCTCGCGGCTGCTGCCAAAATCCCATCGGTTTAAGGAGAGGCGTATGACTGATAATTTAAAGAAACTGATGGATATGGTAGCCAATTACAAGCAGCTCGGCGAGCGCCTGAGCAAGATAAGCGACAAGGCCGAACTGATAGCCGAGGCCAAGGCGCTGGGGCTGGACATCAGCGAGACCGACCTGACCTCGGAACCCAGCGGCCAGCTTTCGGACGACGAACTGGTGGCAGTAGCGGGCGGCAAGCGGTGCGCCTGCATACTGGGTGGCATCGGCGAGGAGGACAGGGACAAGCGGCACAAGTATTGCGGATGTTATGCGGCGGGCAACGGCTATTTCACCGATGGCGCCAAGCGCTGCTACTGCAACTTATGCGGCGGCGGAGTCGAGGAATGACGCAGCGAGGCATAGTATGCGCGGCGGCAGCCGGCGATTAGGGCGGCGAGCGTCCGGCATCGCAATGCCCGTATGCTGCCAGGCGCGGGCTTGCGGCAGTTGCCAGAAAGGCGACTGAGCGCGGCGGGCCGGCCATAGGGCGGGGACGAAGCCGCTGTGCCCGCTGGGCAGTCAGGCATGGCGTCCGGCAACCACGGGCACGTGGAGCCAGTTGGAGCGTGGATAACACAGCGGCTGGATAGCCTGGATGTTGATCTGAAGGTACGAGTTATACACGAGTGATGATATGAAGAAGTTAATGGCGATCTTAGCGGCGAGCGACGAGCTGGGCGCAGTCTCGGGCGGCATCGGGGGCTTCTGCGTGGGGATCGGCAGCGCCATTGAATACGATCATGACGATAAGTATCTCTGCATGATAGTGGGCTTTGCTAGGTGAAACACCCGGGCATGCGCCTCTGGCGGCAATTTAATTTGAAAGGTAGCATTGTTATGACTGACAACATGAAAAGGTTTATGGAGCTGATAACGGCAAACGACGAGCTGGTCAAGCGCGCGTCCAATCTCGACAAGGCCGGGCTGCTGGAGCTGGCCAGGGAGCAGGGTGTCGAGCTGAGCGAGGCCGACATGGAGCCTGAAGCGAATGGCGCGGTAAGCGACGACGAGCTGAGCGCGGTCGCGGGCGGCGGCAAGTGCACCTGCGTGGCGGGCGGCGGCGGCACGGCCGGCGAGTACTACAAGGCGTGCGCCTGCGTGGCTATGGGCTTTGGCAACAACAGCGGCGGAAAGCTGCGCTGCGACTGCTACGTGTACGGCACTGGTGAGGGCTGATCCCGCGACGCGTGCCCGATGAGCATGTGCCGTTGGGAAGGAGCGGTATATTTGACAGACAAAATGAAAGCGTTCCTGGAGATGCTTGCCCGGGACGCCGAGCTGGCCGAGCGCGCCGTCGCAATGAGCGCGGGTGAGCTGAAGGAGCTGGCGCGCGCTAGAGGCATTGAGCTGACGGATGGCGACTTTGAACAGGGAGCCGGCGCGGTGAGCGATGACGAGTTGAACGCCGTGGCCGGCGGCGCCGATGACCAACGCGACTGCGGGGTGTTAGGACAATTTAACTTGTTCCGCAAAGACAGCTACATGTACAAAGCCGATGAGGTTCGCAAGCCCATGGATAATATGGAGTGCCGCGATGGCTATGTCTTCGGCAAGCGTTAGCATTGATCCCGCGACGCGTGCCGGACGATCATGAGCATTGGAAAGGAGAGGTATATATGACAGACAATATGAAAGTGTTCCTGGAGATGATTGCCCAGGACGCCGAGCTGGCCGAGCGCGCCGTCGCAATGAGCGCGGATGAGCTGAAGGAGCTGGCGCGCGCTAGAGGCATTGAGCTGACGGATGGCGACTTTGAACAGGGAGCTGACGCGGTGAGCGATGACGAGTTGAACGCCGTGGCCGGCGGCTATTGCTCGATGGCGGGCGGCAATTCGTGCACCTGCAGCGAAGCTGGATACGGCAAAAGCTCGACGAGGAAGTTCTGCCTCTGCATGCAGGGCGGCATCGGCAAGACGATAACCGGCACGCAGCTCTGCCAGTGCAGCGCGATGGGCACGGGCGGATCCGACTGACGGATGCCGGGCTTACCGGACGCAGGCTGGAATGAACTTGCGAACGCGTTCATGGAGATGATTGCCCGGGATGCCGGGCTGGCCGGGCGCGCCGCCGCAATGAGCGCGGATGAGCCAAAGGCGCCGGCGCGCACGATTGGCGTGAAGCTGACGGGCGGCGACCTTGAACAGGCCGCCGGCACTGGCGACGAGCTGAGCGCGGTTGCGGGCGGCGGCGGTACGGCCGGTGATATCGTCAATGCGTGCGGTTGCGTGGCTATTGGTACGGGCCTGGACTGAAGGGGCTATTTGAGCTGCGACTGTTGTCTGTATGGTTCCGGTGAAGAGTGAGATTGCCTTGCAAATTAACACTACAGAGTGCAAGAAGGTGCATAAATGGCAATTAGTTTGAAGGATTTCTGGAAAAGATAGCGCAGGATGCGGAACTTGTCAAGCGCGCAGCAAAATGAACGCCGAAGAGCTGAAAGCGCTGGCGCAGGAGCTGGGCATTGAACTGACCGAAGCCGATGCGGCAAATGGCGACGGTCTGCAGGAAGAAGAACTGGAAGCCGTGACTGGCGCTGGCATCGCTTGCAATGTGGTGGGTGGCAGTTATTGCACTTGCTTCGATCTTGGATACGGTACAACCGACGGCGGCGACTATGGGGCAAAACTCTGCCACTGTATCGCTGACGGTATCGGCACGACGTGTGGTCCCGACCCTGCAAGAGGCGGCGGAGTGGTCTGCCAATGTGCTATGTGGGGCGCGGGCTCTTCCGATTGACGTTTGACCAGGCTCCCGGTTCGCGGGCCGAAATGGGCGGTATGCTCAGGCCTGTTGGGCGCGCGGCGGGCTTTGCCCGGCCGATGGCCTGGACCGGCAACGCGGCCGGAGATCGAATCGCGCAGACTGTGCGCCGCAGCCGATGGTATTGGCTGCGGCGTATTTTGCTCGTCTGGCGATGCGCGCGACCCAGCCAACTGGCCCGGAGTGGGCGGCTGCACCGCCGGCGCGCCAGGTGGATCCGGGGTCGGGCTACGCCGGCGGCCTGCGCGATCGGTTAATGGGTCGAGCGGCGGTGACCGCGGCGATAAGCTTGCTTAACCAGGCATGCCGCTGCGTGGCATGGCACAACGAGCCTGCGCTTCCGGATATGGATAGCGCAGGCTTTATCTGTGCCGGCGGGCACGGACGGGCCGCGCTCAGTTCCAGTACTTGCCGTCCAGCGCGCGGTAGCCGACCGCCTCGGCGACATGCCGCTCGGCTATCGGCCCGTCGCCGTCCAGGTCGGCGATGGTGCGCGCGACCTTGATGAGCCGCGTGAAGCCGCGCGAGGACAGGCCCATCACATTGGCGGCGTCCTCCAGCAGCCGGCGCGGCGCGTCGTCCAGCGCGCAGTACTTCTCGAGCAGCCGGCCGCTTAGCTGCGCGTTGCAGGTTATGCCGTCGCCCCGGTAGCGCTGCTGTTGCAGGCCGCGCGCGGCGTTGACGCGCCGGCGCATGACCTCGGACGGCTCCTCGGCCGAGCGCAGCGCTATCTGGCGGACCGGCACCGATTCGACCTCGATCTGTATGTCTATGCGGTCCAGCAGCGGGCCGGACACGCGGTTGCGGTAGCGCTTGATCTCGCTGGGCGTGCAGCGGCACGTGCGCGTGTGCGAGCCGAAGTAGCCGCACGGGCACGGGTTCATCGAGCACACCAGCATCACCTGCGCCGGGTACACCGCCTGGGCGTGCGTGCGCGTGATCGACACAAACCCGTCCTCCAGCGGCTGGCGCAGCGCCTCGAGCACCGGGCGCTGGAACTCGGGCAGCTCGTCCAGGAACAGCACGCCGCGGTGCGCGCGCGAGACCTGGCCGGGCAGCGGGTTGGTGCCGCCGCCCACTATGGACACGGTGGAGGCGGTGTGGTGCGGCGCGCAGAACGGGCGCGTCGTCATCAGCCCGCGCCCGCGCGTGTCGCCCAGCACCGAGTGTATCCGGGTCACCTCCAGCGCCTCGTCGAACGTCATGTCGGGCAGTATCGAGGGCAGGCAGCGCGCCAGCATGGTCTTGCCCGAGCCGGGCTCGCCGACCATTATCACGTTGTGACCGCCCGCGGCGGCGATCTCGAGCGCGCGCTTGGCGGCGCGCTGGCCGTGCACGTCGGCGAAGTCCTGGCTGAAGCGGCGCTCGCTCAGCAGCTCGGCGTACGGGCGCGGCTTGAGCGGGGGTATCGTTTGGCGACCGCTGAGGTGGGCTTCGACCTCGGCCAGCGTGGATACCGGTATCACCTCCAGCCCCTGTATGCAGCTGGCCTCCTGGGCGCTGTCGCGCGGCAGCATCATGCGCCTGAACCCCAGCCGGCGCGCGGCTATCGCCATGGACAGCGCGCCGTTGACCGGGTTTATCGCGCCGCCCAGCGCCAGTTCGCCGGATATCGCCATGTCGGATATCGCGCTCTGCTCCAGCGCGCCGGCGCAGATCATTATCGCTATCGCGATCGGCAGCTCGAAGGCGGGGCCCTCCTTGCGCGTGTCGGCGGGCGCGAGGTTGACCGTGTAGTGGCCCACCGGGAACTCGAAGCTGGAGTTGCGCAGCGCCGCGCGCACGCGCTCGCGGCTCTCCTTGACCGAGGCGTCGGGCAGCCCCACTATGTCGTAGCCCGGCAGGCCCGCGCTCTTGTCGACCTCGATCGTGACCGGATAGCCGTCTATGCCCAGTATACCTATGCTCATCACCCTGGCGAGCATCGCGCACCCTCCCCGCGGCGCGCCGGCGATCGGCGCGGCCGATATCACATTCGATATGAACATTATATAACGCCCGCCCGCGCGCGTAAAGCAATTGTGCGATTTATATTGAAATTTTGTGCAGGAATCGGGGCGTCGGCCCGCGAATTTATGCTGAACAGGCGCGCGCGGGCAGCCGCGCGGCGATTGCGAAGGGAGGCATTTGAGTTATGCAGGTAGCCACGTCCATCAACTGCTTTTTTGACGATACGTACAGCATGCCGGTCGAGGCGCAGATCGGGCTGCTGTGCGATGCGGGTTTCCGCGCGCTGGACATGAACTTTTGGGACTGGTGCCACGATGCGCGCTCGCCGTTTGTGGGCGAGGGCTGGGCGGACTGGGTCAGGTGGGCCGGCGAGAGTGCGGCGCGGCGGGGCGCGCGGTTCGTGCAGGCGCACGCGCACGTGTGCGACGTAGCGCACGCCACGCCCGAGGAGTTTGCGCTGCTGGAGCGCTCGGTGCGGGGCGCGGCGCTGCTGGGCGTGCCGTGGGTCGTGTTCCATCCGTGCGGCGACTGCCGCGACGAGCGCACGCTGGCGCTCAACGCGCGCGCGTATGCGCACCTGGCCGCGCTGGCGGCCGAGCTGGGCACGGGCATCGCGCTGGAGAACATGTCGCGGCCCGAGTCAGGCCCGACCGACGGCGCGACGCTGGCGCGGCTGGTGGACGCGCTGGGCAGCCCCGCGGTGGGCGCGTGCTGGGACACGGGCCATGCGCACATCGCCGGCGTGGATCAGGTCGAGTCGCTGCGCGCGCTGGGCGGGCGGCTCAAGGCGCTGCACGTGCAGGACAACGACGCGCACACCGATGCCCACACCGCGCCGTTCTTCGGCACGATCGACTGGGACGCGCTGATGGGCGCGCTGCGCGAGACGGGCTACGCCGGGCCGTTCACGTTCGAGGCGCACAACCTGGTGCGGCGAGTGCTCGAGCGCTGCCGGCCCACGGCGGCGCGGTTGCTCTGGGAGATCGGCGCGGCGCTGGTCGAGCAGGAATAGCGCCCAGGCCGGGGCGGCGGTCGGCGCGGCTGACCGCCGCAGTTCAGTATGAAGAAATCTGCAAATTGAAGTTGTAAAGTTGCAAATCATGTGCTAATATAGTATAAACCGACGCCGCGATGAGGCGCTTTGCGGCCAAGGTTGGCAGCGCGCCGTATGACCGGTGGAATCGCGGGCCGGGCGGCCGAATGCCCTGTCAGGATCAGCTTGACGGGAGCGACCGCAGTTTGCCGCTGCGGCCGAAGGCTCAGCCCGGTTCAGTTTGACGGGAGCGACCGCAGCTTGCCGCTGTGGCAGATGGCCAAGCCCCGGTTCAGTTTGACGGGAGCGAGCGCAGTTTGCCGCTGCGGCCGACGGCTCTGCCCGGTTCAGCTTGATGGGAGGCGACCGCAGTTTGCCGCTGCGGCCGATGGCCAAGCCCCGGTTCAGTTTGACGGGAGCGACCGCAGTTTGCCGCTGCGGCCGAAGGCTCAGCCCGGTTCAGCTTGACGGGAGCGACCGCAGTTTGCCGCTGCGGCCGAAGGCTCAGCCCGGTTCAGTTTGACGGGAGCGACCGCAGTTAGCACTGCGGCCGACGGCCCAGCTCGGTTCAGCTTGACGGGAGCGACCGCAGTTAGCGCTGTGGCTGATGGCTCTGCCCGGTTCAGTTGATGGGGGGCGACTATAGTTTGCCGCTGCGGCTGACGGCTCTGCCCGGTTCAGTATGACGGGAGCGACCGCAGCTTGCCGCTGCAGCCGACGGCCCTGTCAGGTTCAGTTTGACGAGAGCGACCGCGGTTTGCTGCTGTAACCGACGGCCTTGTCCGGTTCAGTTTGATGGGAGCGACCGCTATTTACCGCTGTGGCCGACGGCATTGCCCGGTTCAGTTTGACGGTGGTAACCGCAGTTTGCCGCCGCTGCTGACAGCCCTGCCCGGTTCAGCTTGACGGGAGCGACCGCAGTTCGCTACTGCGGCCGACAGGCGCGCGGGCGCGTGCGGGCGCAGCTTGCGGCATTGCCCGCGTGACAGGCGCGCCCCGGCGGGCTGCTGCGTTACACATGATACTGCGTTACACGAGATAAAGGAGGACGGGCGTGGAGTATTCGCTCAGGCAGCGCAGGCAACTGTGGCTGTACACATTCCTGTGCCCTGCGATAGACAGGTTCGCGCGCATAGTGCGCGACATCGCCCCGGCCGAGGAGATATTCGATTCGCCGCCCGAGGCGCTGGGCCGCATCGTGGGCGCCGACACGCTTGCGCGCATGCGCCGGCTCAACTCGGAGGAGTACATAGACGCGCTGCTGGAGCGGCTGCGCGCGCGGTCGGTCGAGTTCGTGTGCCGCGGCGACGAGCGCTATCCGGCGTGCTTTGAGGAGCTGGCCGACTTCGTGCTGCCGCCCGAGCTGCTGTTCGTGCGCGGCAATCCGGAGCTGAACGTCGATCGGGCCATAGCTGTGGTCGGCACGCGCGACTGCTCGCCCGAGGGCGCGTGCATCGCCCGGAGCTTCGCGCGCGACTTCGCTCGCGCCGGCGCGGCGGTGGTGTCGGGCATGGCGGTGGGCATAGACGCCGCCGCGACGGAGGGCGCGCTGGATGGCGGCGGCCGCGCGATAGGCGTGCTGGCCTGCGGCGTGGACGTGCCGTATCCCGCGCAGAACCAGCTTCTGGCGCGCCGCCTGCTCGAGTCCGGCGGCTCGCTGATCTCCGAGTACATGCCCGGCATGCGCGCACACGCGCTCTACTTCCCGGTGCGCAACCGGCTGATAGGCGCGCTGGCGCTGGGCACGCTCGTGGTGCAGGCGCCCGAGCGCTCGGGCGCGCTCAACACCGCCGGCCATGCGCTCAACTGCGGCCGCGAGGTGTTCGTGGTGCCCGGCTCGATACTGGACGCCCGGTTCGCCGGCTCCAACGCGCTGCTGATGGACGGCGCCGCGCCGGCGCTGACGAGCTTCGACGTGCTCGCGCCGCTGGGGCTGGTCGGGCTTGACGAGCGCGAGCGCTACTCAGCGCCGGTCGAGTGTACCGCCGCTGCGGTCGATCCGCCCGCGCCCGCCGCGCGCGCTGCACCGCGCGCCAGGTCGGCCGCGCCGCGCGCCAGATCGGCCGCATCGCGCAACCGCGCGGCTGAGACCCCGGCGCCGGCCGCGCCGCCGGCGGATCCGGGCGCCGCACGCCGCGCGCTGGATGCGCTCGCTCCGGATGAGCGCCGGGTCGCCGAGCTGCTGCTTGAACACGAACGTTCGTTCGACGAAATCATTTCTCAAACCGATTTTGACACGGCGAGGCTAAATTCACTCTTGACAATGCTCAAAATAAAGAGAATAATATATGAAACCACGGGTAAACATTTTAGAATTGACGACGCGCTGCGCTGA
This sequence comes from Candidatus Fimadaptatus sp., assembly GCA_963928645.1. Classification (GTDB taxonomy): domain Bacteria; phylum Bacillota; class Clostridia; order Christensenellales; family Aristaeellaceae; genus Fimadaptatus. Next base: position 2,382 of record CAWVGT010000063.1, on the reverse strand, counting down.
TGCGCGGACGGTTTTTCATATGTGATGGAGGTCTGCTGATGACAAGCAAGCTGGTAATAGTGGAATCCCCGGCGAAGGCGCGCACGATAGGCAAGTTCCTGGGCCGGGGCTACAAGGTCGAGGCGTCCAACGGCCACGTGCGCGATCTGCCCAAGTCGCAGATGGGCGTGGACGTGGACAACAACTTCGAGCCGCGCTACATAACGATACGCGGCCGGGGCGAGATACTCGACCGGATACGCAAGGACGCGCGCAGCGCGAGCAAGATATACCTGGCCACCGACCCTGACCGCGAGGGCGAGGCGATATCGTGGCATCTGGCATACGTGCTGGGCATCAAGGAGGACGAGGCCTGCCGCGTCGAGTTCCACGAGATAACCAGCAAGGCGGTCAAGGCGGCGATGAAGGTCGCGCGGCCGATAAACATGGACCTGGTCAACGCGCAGCAGGCGCGGCGCGTGCTGGATCGGCTGGTGGGCTACAAGATAAGCCCGCTTTTGTGGCAGAAGGTCAAAAAGGGCCTGAGCGCGGGCCGCGTGCAGTCGGTGGCCACGCGCATGATCTGCGACCGCGAGCGCGAGATAGACGAGTTTGTGCCCGAGGAGTACTGGGTGCTGACCGGGCGGTTTAACTGCGCGGGCGCGGAGCTGGGCGCGCGGCTCATCACGCTGGGCGGCGAGCAGGAGCACATAACCAGCCGCGAGGAGGCCGAGCGCGCGCTCGAGCTGATACGCGCGCAGCAGTACACCGTGTCGGCGGTGCGCAAGGGCGAAAAGCGCAAGAACCCCGCCGCGCCGTTTACCACGTCCAACATGCAGCAGGAGGCCTCGCGCAAGCTGGGCTTCACGACCCAAAAGACGATGCAGATCGCCCAGCAGCTCTACGAGGGCGTAGACCTGGAGGGCGAGGGCACGCAGGGCCTGATAAGCTATATCCGCACCGACTCCACGCGCGTGTCCGACGAGGCGATCGCCGCGGTGCGCGCGCTGATAGGCGAGCGCTACGGCGCGGAGTACCTGCCTGAGACGCCCAACACGTACCGCTCGCGCAAGACCGCGCAGGACGCGCACGAGGCCATACGCCCCACCGACGTGAACCGCGCGCCCGAGGCCATCAAGGAGTCGCTGACGCGCGACCAGTTCAGGCTGTATAAGCTGATATACTCGCGCTTCATGTCCAGCCAGATGACGCCGGCGCTGTACGACACGCTGTCGGTCGACCTGAGCGGCGGGCCGGTCGTGATGCGCTTTACCGGCACGCGCAAGAAGTTCGCGGGCTTTACGGTGGTATATGAGGAGTCGTTGGACGACGAGGTCGAGGAGAAGGACACCCGCCTGCCCGACATAACCGAGGGCATGGCGCTGGAGCTGATAGACGCCGCGGCCGATCAGCGCTTCACGCAGCCGCCGCCCCGGTACACCGAGGCGTCGCTGGTGCGCGAGCTCGAGGAAAAGGGCATAGGCCGCCCCAGCACCTACGCGCCCACGATAACCACGATAATCGCGCGCGGCTACATATCGCGCGAGAACAAGCGCCTGGTGCCCACCGAGCTGGGCCTGATCGTCACCGACCTGATGAAGCAGTACTTCAGCAACATAGTCGACCTGACCTTCACCGCCAACATGGAGGAGGAGCTCGACGAGGTCGAGGAGGGCGCGCTCGACTGGCACAAGGTCATATCCGACTTCTACGGCCCGTTCGAAAAGACGCTCGAAAACGCCGAGCAGTCGATGGAAAAGGTGCAGATAGTCGACCAGGTGTCCGACGTGGTCTGCGACAAGTGCGGCGCGCTGATGGTGTACAAGATGGGCCGGTACGGCAAGTTCCTGGCCTGCCCCAACTTCCCGGAGTGCCGCAACACCAAGGCGCTGCTCAAGGAGATAGACGCGCCCTGCCCCAAGTGCGGCGGCAAGCTGCTGGAGCGCATGAGCCACAAGGGCCGCAAGTTCTACGGCTGCGAGCACTATCCCGAGTGCGACTTCGTGTCCTGGGACATGCCGGTGCGCGACAGGTGCCCGGTGTGCGGCTCGATGATGGTGCTCAAGCGCGGGCGCAAGGGCGCGATGGCGCACGTGTGCACCAACGAGACCTGCCGCCACCGCGTGGAGCTCGCGCCGCAGGAGGGCGACGACGAGTGAGCCGGGCGGTGCGCCGCGCGGAAGCGCCGTAAGGCCGGTTTGCGCGGGAGGCGCTCATTGGCCGGCAATGGCGCGGTGCACGGCTGAATCGTGAACCGACTGGCAATGGCGCAGCGCAAAATGAGCGTGAACCGGCAGGCGACGACGCGGCGTAAAATGAGCCGTGAACCGGCAGGCGACGACGCGGCGCAAAGTGAGCCGTGAACCGGCAGGCGACGACGCGGCGCAAAGTGAGCCGTGAACC
>CAWVGT010000062.1:0-14580 GCA_963928645.1 Candidatus Fimadaptatus sp. | reverse complement strand
AAGCCAGCGCCTTGAGACGCTGGCCGGTATCAATAGGCTTTTAGCCTTTGTGCAAACCACCCGTTTGACGGGTGGTTATGGTTTTGTGCGCGGGCGATTGCGCGGTGGGGCGGGCGGCGGTGAAGCTGGGGTTATGCCGGGCGGCGGCGCTGTTTGTGCGGCGGGCATCTGTGTGGTAAGTCGGTTTGCAATGTAAACTGGCAGATCGACAAGCGTGCGCCAGGCATATAGTCAGTGAACCAGTTAGCAAAGCAAACAGGCAGATCAACAAGCATGAGCCAGGCATAGAGTCAGTGAACCAGTTCGCAAGGCAAACCGGTACTCAGCGAGCGTGAGCCAGGCATATAGTCAGTGAACCAGTGCACAAAGCAAACTGGTACTCAGCGAGCATGCGCCAGGCATAGAGTCAGTAAACGAGTACGCAAAGCAAACCGGTACTCAGCGAGCGTGCGCTAGGCATATAGTCAGTAAACGAGTACGCAAAGCAAACCGGCAACTCAACGAGCGTGAGCCAGGCATATAGTCAGTAGACGAGTACGCAAAGCAAACCGTCAGCTCAGCGAGCGTGCGTCAGGCATATAGCCAGTAAACGAGTACGCAATGCAAACCGGCAGCTCAGCGAGCATGCGCCAGGCATAGAGCCGTTAAGCCAGTTCGCAATGTAAGCCAGCAGTTCAGCGAGCGTGTGCATAGGATAGAGTCAGTGAACCAAAGCAAACCGGCAGCTCAACGAGCGTGCCCAGGAGATAGGGCCATTGAACCCACCCGCAATGCAAACCACAAACACAACGCATGCCCGGCACAGCAACAGCCTCCCCCAAAACACAACCCACCGAAATGAGCAGGCAAGGCACCCAAGCGCATGCAGTAGACCGCCTGCGCCGCGCTCCCCCAACAGCCGCCTGCGCGCCGAGCTGGCGTCACCCGCTCGCGATCTGCACACTCGCATAGCCTACCGCCTGCGCCGGCGGGCCTGGCGCGCGGGCGATTTGCCGGCCACACGCAATGTAAACCCCTGGCGCCCGAATGCCATAATGTACACAATTGCGGTAATAACTGTCATAAATCGTTTACAGCGAAACGTTGAACGAAACTTAACGATATGGTACAATCTACCCATCAAGTTCGAACGAACAGGGGAGGAATCGTGTATGAAGCGAACCAGATATGCCGCGCTGGCGCTGTGCATGGCGGCGCTGCTGCTTGCGCTGACCGCGTGCAGCGGCGGCGGCGAGGAAGCGCCCACCACCACGGTCAACGCCGACGGCACGCTGTCGGGCGAGGCCACCGACGTGCTCAATGTGTACATGTGCGCCGAGTACCTGAGCGAGGACGCGGCCAACGAGCTGATGGACGAGCTGACCAGCTCGCTTGAGATGTTCAGCGACGGCGGCGTGACGGTCAACCTGACCTGCGTGGCCACCGGCAGCGGCGAGGATCCCACGATGCAGATGGCCGGCATGATGAAGCTGACCGCCGCGATCGCCGCGCAGGAGGTCGACGTGGTCATCGCCGACGAGTCCAACGCGGCCCGCAACGCGCGCAGCGACACGTTCTATGCGCTCAGCGACCTGCTGACCGAGGACGAGATAACCGCGCTGGGCGCGAACACGCTGTCCTATTCGCTGCTGGACGACGAGGGCGAGCCCACCGACGAGAGCACGCCCGAGTGCGGCGTGGACCTGAGCAGCGACGCGCGGTTCGACGCGGTGTTCGGCGACGTGCCGGTGGGCGTGTTCGTCGCGGCCAACTCGCCCAACCTGGAGAACAGCAAGGCGTTCCTGCGCGAGCTGACAGCGGGCCTGGACGATCAGGCCGCGGCCACGGTGCAGGACGGCGGCGACGACGCGGCGCAGGACGCGCTTGACGCGGCCAGCGGCGAAGGCGCCGAGGACACGGCCGATGCGGCCGACGCGACCGACGACGCATCGTCCGACGACGCGACCGACGCGACTGGCACAGCCGATACAGACACCACGGGCGCGGACGCCGCCGGGTGAGCCGGCGCGCCAACCCCAGTCCGGCCGCAGCGCGGCGGGCTGATTACATAGATCGGGCATGAGTGTGTTGACCCCTCCTTATTTATAACAGCGTGGGCCGTTCGCCGGTTGGAAGGCGAGCGGCCTGCGGCGCTTTGAGGCTGGATGGCGCACGATATAACTCAAAGTGAGCCAATGTGTCAACGATGTGAAAAACCAATCGCTAAATTTGCATGGATGTGCTATCAATCGTCACAATCGGGTGCTATAATCGGCGTATCGCTACATCAGGGAGGCGCTTATGGCCAGATTGACCAAGAACTACGAAGTCGACATGTGCAACGGCCCGCTGACGCGCAAGATAATCACGTACTGCATACCGCTGGCGCTGTCGGGCATACTGCAACTGCTGTACAACGCCGCGGACATAATCGTGGTGGGCAAATTCTCGGGGCCGACCGCGCTGGCCGCAGTGGGCTCGACGGGCTCGCTGATCAACCTGATAGTCAACCTGCTTATCGGCCTGTCGGTCGGCGCGAGCGTGTGCGTGGCCAATCACTACGGCGCGGGCCGCATGCGCGACGTGCGCGAGACCGTGCACACCTCGATGCTGATAAGCCTGATAGGCGGCGTGATAGTGGGCATAGTGGGCATATCGTTCGCGCCCACGTTCCTGGACTGGATGGACACGCCCGACGACGTTATTGACCAGGCCGCGCTGTACCTGAGGATATACTTCGCCGGCATGCCGTTTACGATGTTGTACAACTTTGCCGCGGCGATACTGCGCGCGCTGGGCGACACCAAGCGGCCGCTCTACTATCTGACGATATCGGGCGCGGTCAACGTGGTGCTGAACCTGGTGTTCGTGATAGCGTTCAAGATGGCCGTGGCGGGCGTGGCCACGGCCACGGTGATATCGCAGATAGTGTCGGCGGGGATGATAGTGGCGTGCATGATGCGCTCGCACGGCGCGATACACTTCAACCCGCGCGAGATGCGCGTACACATGGACAAGTTCGTTCAGATAGTGCGCGTGGGCCTGCCGGCGGGGCTGCAGGGCACGATATTCTCGATATCCAACGTGCTGATACAGACCTCGGTCAACTCGTTCGGCTCGATAGCGATGGCGGGCAACTCGGCCTCGTCCAACCTGGAGGGCTTCATGTACACCGCGATGAACTCGGTCTATCAGGCCGCGCTGTCGTTCGCGGGCCAGAACATAGGCGCGCGCAAGTATACGCGCCTTAAGAAGGTGCTGCTCAACTGCCAGGCGATAGTGCTGGCGATAGGCGTGGGCATGGGCTTTATAATGTACCTGCTGCGCTATCCGCTGCTGGGCATATATTCAAACGACGCCGAGGTCATAACGTACGGCATCAACCGACTGGAGATATTCTGCCTGACCTACTTCACCTGCGGCATGATGGATGTGCTGGTGGGCCAGATGCGCGGCATGGGCTATTCGATAGTGCCCATGGTGGTGTCGCTGGTGGGCGTGTGCGGCATACGCATTGCGTGGATATACACGATATTCCAGGTCGACCACACGCTGGTGAACCTGTACCTGTCGTACCCGGTGTCGTGGGTGATAACCGGCGCGGTGCACTTCGCGTCGTACCTGTACCTGTACAACAAGGTCAAGCGCCGCCCCGACGCGGTGCCCGACGCGCCCGCGCCCGTGGCTGCGGGTCAGTGAGCCCGCTTGACGCCGTGATCTATCGATCCCCCGCGGACGAATGCGCCTGCGGGGGATTTGCATATCTACGGCATGGGTGCGCCAACGCAGCGAGTCGCCGCGCGGACGTGCAGGCCGAAGTCGGCCATTACATGCGTGCCCTGCAGGCTGCGAACAGGACGGAGATTACCCGCGAACGAATGCGCCCGCGGGGGATTGCATATTGGCGGCAAGAGAGCGCCAGCGCAGCGAGTCGCCGCGCGGACGTGCGGGCCGAAGTCGTCTATTGCATGCGTGTCCTGCAGGCTGCGAACAGGACGGAGATTCCCCGCAGCCAAACGCGCCCGCAGAGGATTAGCATATCGGCAGCAAGAGCTCACCGCCGCATCAAGTCGCCGCGCGGACGCACAGCCCCCGAACAGACCAGAACATCCCCCGCAGCCAGACCTACCCGCGGGGGATGCCCTTTATCGCAAAAAGACTTTACCTTACGCGCACCACCGTGCCCTCGCGCCGGGGCTTGGCGTCCGGGTACGCGCCGTCGTGGTAGCCCAGTATGCAGTTGCCCACGCCGCGGTAGTTGCCCTCAAGGCCCCACTGCCTGAGCAGCGCCTTGCCCTCGTCGCTCTCGAACATCTCGCGGGCGCGGTGTATCCAGCACGAGTCCACGCCCACCGCGTGCGCGGCGTTGAGCAGGTTGCCCATCGTCAGCGGGCCGTCGTAGCCCGGGCACGCCGCCACGTCCAGATCCTCCAGCACCACAATCACCGTAGGCGCGCCGTAGAACGGGTCGCCCGAGGAGCCCATCACGGCCGCGTTCATGCGGCTGAGCTGGTCGCGGGTGGCCTTGTCCTGCACCACGACCATCACGCAGGGCTGCTTGCCCATGCCGCTGGGCGCGTAGCGTCCGGCCTCGATTATCTGCTCCAGCGCGGCCTCCTCGACCTGGCGCGGCAGGAAGCGGCGCACCGAGCGCCGCGTCGTCATAACGCGAATGACTTCGTTCATGTTCAGCTCTCCTCTCGCGGCTGAGCCGCCGTATTTGTATCCATTATATCACCTTTGACGCGCGCGCGCAGCCATCCGGCGCAAATATTTTGGCCCGGGCGCCGGTTCGCGCGATGCGCCCCGGAATTGCCGCGCCCAATGCGAGCAAACTCAACATTGACGTTGTATAATGATGTGCATGAACATCATATGCAAGGAGTGAAGCCCCGATGCCGTTCAGCCTGCCCATAAACTCGCTGATAAACGACCCGATCGCGTTCCTGCGCGACCTGCTTATAAGCGCGCCGGCGATACTGATTGCGCTGACGCTGCACGAGCTGGCGCACGGGCTGGTGGCGTACTGGCGCGGCGACCCGACTGCTAAGCTGATGGGCCGGCTCACGCTCAACCCGCTCAAGCATCTGGATCCGGTGGGCACGGTGCTGCTGGTGCTGGCGGGCATGGGCTTTGCCAAGCCCGTGCCGGTCAACCCGCGCAACTTCAAGCGGCCGCGGCTGGACGACTTCCTGGTGTCGATCGCGGGCGTCACGATGAACCTGATACTGTTCGTATTGTTCGGCACGGCGAGCCTGTGGTACATAAACTTCGCGCCGGCGCAGTACGTAAACGAGTATGTGTACTACTTTTTGACTTACTGCGCGCAGATAAACGCGTCGCTGGCGGGGTTCAACCTGCTGCCGCTGCCGCCGCTGGACGGGTACCACGTGGTCAACGACGTGCTGCTCAAGCGGCCGCTGTTCGCGACGCGGCAGGCGATGCAGGTCGGCCAGGGCGTGCTGCTGGTGCTGCTGGTGACCGGGCTGCTGAGCCGGTACATATCGTTTTGCCTGGGCGACGCGGATTCGGGGCTGTGGGGCGCGCTGTTTTACGTGTTCCGCAGCGTGGCGATAAGGTTCATATAGGGGTAGCGGCGCATGGCGTACAGAGTATCGCTCAAGGAGTTCGAGGGCCCGCTGGACCTGCTGTTGACGCTGATAGGCCGGGCCAAGATAGACATAAAGGACATATTCGTATCCGAGATAACCGAGCAGTACCTCAGCTACATGGACGGGCTGGACGAGCTGGACATGGATTCGGCCAGCGAGTTCCTGGCGATGGCGGCCACGCTGCTTGAGATCAAGTCGCGCGCGATGCTGCCGCGGCCGCAGCCCGCCGCCGAGGGCGAGGAGACCCCCGAGGAGGAGCTGATACGCCGCCTGGAGGAGTACCGCGCGATCAAGGAGGCCTGCACGCGCATGCAGGCGCTGGAGGACACCGCGCGCGCGCTGCTGACCAAGCTGCCCGAGGAGTACCCGCTGCCGCCCAAGACGTACGAGCTGACCGGGCTGTCGCTGGACGGGCTGACGCGGGCGTTTCGCAACGTGCTGGAGCGCGTGGCGCGCGAGGAGGAGCGGCCCGACGCCCAGCGCCGCATCCGCCGGGACGACTTCAGCGTGGCCGCGTGCGCGTACCGCATACTCAAGCGGCTCCGGCGGGGGCCGGTGGCGTTTTTCGACCTGTTCGCGCCGCAGGCGACGCGCGCCGAGGTGGTGTCGGTGTTTCTGGCGCTGCTGGAGCTGGTGCGGCTGGGGCGCGCGAGCATGTACCAGCAGGATCTGTTTTCGGACATTGTCATCATGCCGGCGCCGGGCGGCGCGGTCGAGCCGGAAGCGCCGGCCGAAACCGGCGCGCCGAGCGGGCAGTAAGTGGTTAGGAGGTCGGGCGATGGACAAGGGCGAGGCGGCCTCGATAATCGAGGCGATACTGTTCGTGTCGGGCGACCCGGTGGAGGTAAAGGCGCTCGCGCGTGCGCTGGAGCTGGACGAGGCCGCGACCGAGGCGGCGCTGGGCGAGCTGAGCTCGCGGCTGGACTACGAGCGGCGCGGGCTGCATCTGAGGCGGTTCGGGGCCAAGGCGCAGCTGTGCATACGCGGCGAGTACGCCCAGTACGTGGAGCGGCTGCTGCAGCCGGTGCAGAAGCAGACGCTGAGCCAGGCCGCGCTGGAGACGCTGTCGATAATCGCGTACCGCCAGCCGATCACGCGGCTGGAGGTCGAGGAGATACGCGGCGTGAAGTGCGACTACTCGATACAGCTGCTGATGTCGCGCGGCCTGATCTGCGACGCGGGCCGCAAGGACACCGTGGGCCACCCGATACTGTACGTGACTACCGACGAGTTCCTGCGCCACTTCGGCATACGCTCGCTGGACGAGCTGCCGGAGCTCGAGCCGGGCAAGGCCGAGGGCGGGGACATGCCGGTGTGATTGATGGGCGGCGGCATGGCGCGAAGCAAGCGCGGCGGGGCGGCGGTTGGCTGCGCGGCGCATATGGGCCATGACCTGCGCGCGAGGCGGGAGCGAGGCAAGATACAGTGCGGCGTCGGCGCGCGCGGGCTGACCTTGTAAGCCCTATCAAGCCGGGTGAGTAGGCAGCGGCGAAATGGCTGTACAATAAATCATGAACGGCGTTCCAGCGCGTATCAGCGTGCAGGAGCGCCGTTTAGCTTTATGGGGCATGGGCCATGCCCGTGCACGAGGCGGGTGAGGTGCGCACGTTGCCGTGCGGCGTCGGTGTGCGCGGGCTGATTTGGTAAACCCACTTAGAGCCGGCTGCAGCGATATGACCGTACACTAAATCATGAGCGGCGTTCCAATGCGTATCAGCGTACCGGAGCGCCGTTTGGCTTCGCGGGGCATGGCCATGACCTGCGCGCGAGGTAGGTGTTAGGTTGCGTTGCCGTGCGGCGTCGGCGCATGCGGGCTGACCCGGTAGTTCACCTCGATATGGATGAGCCAACAGCGGCGAAATGACCGTACACTAAACCATGAGCGGCGTTCCAATGTGTATCAGCGTACCGGAGCGCCGTTTGGCTTTGCGGGGCATGGCCATGACCTGCGCGCGAGGCAGGTGTTAGGTTGCGTTGCCGTGCGACGTCGGCTCGCGCGGGTTGATTTGGTAAGCCTACTTAGAGCCGGGTGAGCCGGCAGCGGCGATATGGCAATACAATAAACTATGAACGGCGTTCCAACATGTATCAAGCGCTGTGGGAAACCGTTTGCTTGAGCAGCGTCGGCGAGCGCAAGCTGACTTGATAAGCCCACCTCAAGCCGGGTGAGCCAGCAGCGGCAAAATGACCGCGCAACAAATCATGAACAGCGCCCAAACGCGCATAAAGCGCGCCAGCACGCCTTTACCTGCAAAAGCGCCATCAACCCCATACGCGCCCTGCCGCCCGCGCCCTTCGCGAGCCGCCGGCGCGGGCGTTGAGCCGTCGCGCGCGACATTTCAGCGCCGCGCGGGCGGATTTCGCGCGCTGGATATTGAATGTGGGGCGGGCATGTGATATAAATATGTCAATGGCGGCGGGCCGCGCCGAGCGGTCGCGCGCCGGAAGGGGGATATGGTATGGATGCGCTGGAGATGCGCGGCGTGACCAAGTCGTATGACTCAAAGCGCAACGCGGTCGACGACATTACGCTCAGCGTGCCGCAGGGCGGCGTGTTCGGGTTCCTGGGGCCCAACGGCGCGGGCAAGACCACGACCGTCAAGCTGCTGGGCGGACTGCTCACGCCCACGGCGGGCGAATTGCGCGTGGAGGGGCTGGACCCGGTGCGCGAGCCGGAGCGCGTGCACGCGGTGAGCGCGCTGTGCACCGAGACGACGATGATGTACGACCACATGACCGGCGAGGAGAACCTGCGCTTTTTCGGGCGGCTGTTCGGCATGAAGGCGGCCGATGCCGCGGCGCGCGCGCAGGAGCTGCTGAAGGTCGTGGACCTGACCGAGGCCGCGGGGCGCAGGCTGCGCACGTATTCTACGGGCATGCGGCAGCGGCTGTCGCTGGCGCGGGTGCTGATGCACCGGCCGCGGGTGCTGTTCCTGGACGAACCTACGTCGGGCCTGGACCCGGAGTCGGTGCAGTCGGTAAACGAGCTGATAGCGCGGCAGGGCCGGGAGGGCGTGACGGTGTTTCTGTGCACGCACCAGCTGCGCTATGCGCAGGAGATCTGCACGCGCTACGGGCTGATAAGCGCGGGCCGGCTGCTGGCCAGCGGCACGTTCGACGAGCTGGAGGCGCAGGTGGGCGCGCGGCGGCGGCTCAGGCTGAGGTGCGGCGGCGCGGCGCCGGCGGGCTTCAGGCGCGTGGGCGAGGGCCTGTATGAGGCCGAGGCGCGGGGCGACGCCGACGCGGCGCGGCTGATAGCGGGCGCGGTGCGCGGCGGCACCGAGGTGTACGAGGCCCAGTGCGTGCGCGACACGCTCGAGGAACTGTACTTTGCGCTGCTGGGCGCAGGCGAGGGAGGCGAGGCGCGATGATGCTCAATGGCGCGCAACTGGCGGTAATAAAGAAGGATCTGCGCGAGACGATGGCGTCCAAGAGCGCCAAGGCGGCGATGCTGGTCTTGCCGATAATGATGGCGGCGTTTTTGCCGGGCGTGTTCACGGCGCTGGTGTACCTGGCGCCGGGCGAGATGAGCATGGACGACTTCGGCGGCATGCTGGCGATGATGGACATAGACGCGACGATAACCGACGCGGTGCGCATGGGTTATTACTTCATGATGAACTACATGATGCCGATGTTCTTCGTGCTGATACCGGTGATGACGGCGTCGATAGTCAGCGGCTCGAGCATAGTGGGCGAGCGCGAGCGGCGCACGCTGGCCACGCTGCTGTACACGCCGCTGACGGTGGGGCAGCTGTTCGCGGCAAAGGTGCTGGGGGCGCTGGCGGCGGCGCTGTTTGTGACGCTGGTGGCGTTCGGGTGCTACCTGGCGGTGGCGATAGCGGGCAGCGTGCTGGTGTACGGCGGGTTCGTGCTGAACGCGGGCATATGGCTGACGATGCTGCTGGTGGTGGCGCCGGCGGTATCGCTGGTGGGCATAACGCTTATGGTGCTGGCGTCGGCGCGCGCGCAGACGTTCCAGGAGGCGCAGCAGTACTCGGCGCTGCTTATGGTACCCACCATGCTGCTGATGATGCTGCCGCAGATATCGGGCATGTTCCTGTTCAACTGGCCGCAGCTGCTGGCGCTGGGCGCGGGCTATCTGATTATTGCGATGGTGCTGCTCAAGCTGGCGGCGCTGCGGTTCACCGCCGAGAAGCTGCTCAAGTGAGCGCCCGGCGGCGCGCGGAGCGGGAGGGCCGCGCGCCGAAAGACATGGACGACGAAAGGATGATGTATATGCAGGAACATGAACAGATGCAATACGTGTGCCCCAAGTGCGGCTGCCGCAGCTACGAGAGCGACCAGTTCCAGGCGACCGGCGGCAACTTCGCGAAGCTGTTCGACATACAGAACAAGCGGTTCATAACGGTCAGCTGCACCAACTGCGGCTACACCGAGCTGTACCGCGCGCAGACCAGCGAGGGCTGGAACATACTCGATTTCCTGATAGGCAACTGACGCGCATGTGCGCGGCGGCGGGCAGCTCCGAGCCGGAGCGGCCCGCCTTATATCGGCTGAAAAGCGTGAATGTTGAGCGGCACAATGGTACTTGGATATGCGCATGAACAGCGCCGCGAAACGGCAAGGGCATTGCGCATGCCGTCCTGCGGTTTGCGTGACTCGACTGTCACTACTGCAAAGCAAGCCGAACTGACGGCACGCGCAGACCTTTTGTCTATAGGCGGCGACGTGCCGCTCCGAGCCGGAGCGGCCCGCCTTATGTCGGCAGCAAAACCGTGCACGCGGCACGGCACGATGCTGTGAATATGCGCATGAACAGCGCCGCGAAACGGCAAGGGCGTTGTGCATGCCGTCCTGCGGTTCGCGTAATTGACCGCCACTATCACAAGGCAAGCCGAATCGATGGCGCGCATGCCATATTGTCGATAAACCGCGGGCAAGCCGCGCCAAACCAAAACCGCCCGCCCGCATCATGCGCCGGGGCGCTCCAGCTCGGAAATGCCGCCCAGGTTTATCACGCAAAAGCTCTCGACCGCGCCCATCACCGCGTCCGTGTGGCCGCGCCGGTAGAACGCTATCATCGACGGCAGCAGCGCCAGCGCGCCTATCAGGCAGGCGATCATGTCGGTCATCGTGTCGCCCACGCCGGTGCCCTCGACCCACTGCGGATCCAGATCGGTCACAAGGCTTATGAAGTACTCGCCGATCTCCCACAGGCCCGCAATCGCCAGCGCAAAGCAGAACATGAACGCCGCGCACGCCGCCAGGTCGGCCTTTTCGACCCGCCGGCCCGGCTTGAGCAGGTAGTACATTATCATGCCCAGCAGCCCCGTGAACGCGCCGCTGAGCGCATGGCAGATCTTGTCGAACCGCGGTATCCAGTAGTAGCCCGCCATGACCTCGCCCATCGTGTACGCCAGGAATATGAACCCAAATACCAGCGTGTTGAGCTGATTGACCGGCTTGATGTGCGCTATCCGGTAAAAGCCCCATACCGCCGGTATGAACAGCAGCGCCCCAAACGCCAGTATGTAGTGAAACACGTCCCCCCTGAATATGTCCAGCACGGCCATGAACAGGTTGATCGCTATGTACGCCCACAGCAGATACCGGTTCAGTTTGCCGTATAGCGCCTCCCGCTTCTGCAAGTCGATTCCTCCCCCATGATTTCCTCGTCAATCATTATATATGTTATCCGAAACCGGGGCAAGCAATGCGCATTTAGCGCGCGTGGCGCGGATGTGAACCATTGAGGCGCAGGCATGGCGGCGCGGTTTTTTCGCAAAATCAAAAATGGGCTTGCGCGCGCCGGACAAAACAGTTATAATATAGACAGTACCAATCTAGGGGAGGGATTATTCGTGAAGAGGATACTTGCGATACTGCTGGCGCTGACTCTGATCTGCATGGGCTGCGCGGGTCTCGCCGACGCCGCCGATTCGACCGTGGCGGTCGAGGACAAGCCGCTCATAGGCATACTGGCCCCCGCCGCGACGCACGGCTGGGTCGCCGCCGTCAGCTACAACGCCGAGGCCGAGGCTCAGGCGCTGGGGCTTAACTATAAGATGCTCACCAGCGCGTCCATCGCCGAGATGGCCGGGCAGATGGAGGAGCTGGTCACCCAGGGCGCCAAGGTCATAGTCGTCTATCCGCAGGAGGTCGGCCTGGAGACCGCCACCCAGATGGCGCTGGACGCGGGCGTGGCCGTTGTCAACTTCGACATGAAGATAGACGTCGAGGGCACGTACTTCCTCAGCGGCGATAACTATGCCATGGGCGTAGAGTGCGCCAACTACATAGCCGAAGTGCTCGAGGGCGCGGGCGATGTCGTGGTGCTGGACGTGCCGACTTCCGGCTCGGTCGCGGCTGACCGCGTGGCCGGCTTTACCGACACCATCGCGCAGATAGCGCCCGACGTCAAGGTCATAGGCACCTACGCCACCTCGTTCGCGCGCGACGCGGGCCTTAAGGACATGGCCGACGTGCTGACCGCCAATCCCCACATCGACGCCGTGCTCTCGCTGGACGACGAGACCTCGATAGGCGCGGTGCAGGCGATAGAGGAGGCCGGCCGCACCGATATCAAGGTCATAACCGGCGGCGGCGGCTGCCAGGAGTACTTCAACATGATGCCCGAGCGCGACATGCTGCTGGTCAGCGCGCTGTACAGCCCCGCGATGATCCGCCAGTGCGTGCAGATGGCCAACGACCTGGTCAACGGCGTCGAGGTCGAGACCCCGGTCGTCGTGCCCACCACGATAGTCGACAAGAACAACGTCGCCGATTACCTCGACGAGAACTCGCCGTACTGAGCACGGCAATTGAACCGACATGCACCGCGGCCCCGGCGGGCTTCCGCCCGGGCCGCGGTTTTGACAGGAGGCCGCCATGCTGCTTGAGATGAGGGACATATACAAGGCGTATACGTCTACGCCGGTGCTGCGCGGCGTTACGCTGTGCGTGGGCGAGGGCGAGATACGCGCGCTGATAGGCGAAAACGGCGCCGGCAAGACGACGCTCATGAACATACTGGGCGGCGTGACGGGCGCGGACAGGGGCGAGATATACTTTGAAGGCACGCGGCGCAGCTTCGCCCGGCCGCGCGACTCGCTGGACGCCGGCATAGCGTTCATACACCAGGAGCTGAACCTGGTAAACGACCTGAACATATACGAGAACCTGTTCCTGGGGCGGGAGCTGCGCCGGCACGGCATGCTCGACGCGCGCGAGATGGCGCGGCAGGCGGGCGAGGTGCTGCGCTCGGTGGGCGTGAACCTGAGCCCGCGCACGCCGGTGGGCGCGCTGGACGCGTCCTACAAGCAGACGGTCGAGATCTGCCGGGCGCTGATGATGAACGCGCGGCTGATAATAATGGACGAGCCCACGACGTCGCTGACCGAGCCCGAGATCGAGCGCGTGTTCGAGCTGATGCGCACGCTCAGGGCGCGCGGCGTGTCGATAATATTCATATCCCACAAGCTGCGCGAGGTGCTGGAGATCTGCGACACGTACACGGTGCTGCGCGACGGCGTGGTCGCGGGCGACGGCGCGACCTCGGGCGTGGACGGGCGCGCGCTGGCGCGCATGATGGTCGGCCACGACGTGGGCGAGGGCCGCGCCGACTACTCCCGGCCCAAGGGCGAAGTGCTGCTGGAGGCGCGCGCGCTGACGCGCCCGGGCGAGTTCGAGGACATATCGTTTGCGCTCAGGCGGGGCGAGGTGCTGGGCTTTACCGGGCTGCTGGGCGACGGGCGCAGCGAGCTGTTCCGGTGCGTGTTCGGGCTGACGCGGCCGCAGTCGGGCCAGCTGCTGGTGGACGGCGAGCCCACGCTGGTGCGCTCGACCGAGCATGCGCTCAGGCTGGGCATAGGCTATGTGCCGCGCAACCGCAAGGAGAACGGCATAGTGCCCGACATGACGATACTGGAGAACTCGACGCTGGTCACGCTCAAGCAGCTGAGGCGGGGGCCGTTCATAGACCACGGGCGCGAGCGGGCGCAGGTGTTCAAATACATACACGAGCTGCGCATCAAGCTGGGCACGCAGGACGACCTGATAACCAGCCTGTCGGGCGGCAATCAGCAGAAGGTGGTGCTGAGCAAGTGGCTGGGCGCCAACCCGCGGATAATGATATTCGACAACCCGACGCAGGGCGTGGACGTGGGCGCCAAGGAGGAGATATACGGCATAATAGACCGGCTGGCGCGCGCGGGCGTGGCGATAGTGGTGCTGTCGAGCGAGACGCAGGAGATCCGGCGGCTGTGCGACCGGACGCTGGTGATGTACCACGGCCGCATAGCGGGCGAGCTGTACGGCCCGGACATAACCGAGCAGGCGGTGATGCTGCTGGCGACCGGCAGCGAGGTGCGCGAGACGGCGGGCTGAGCCGCAGGGCGCACGCGCAGCAACGGTGGAGCGCGCCGCCGCGGAGAGGTTGCGGCGGCGTGCTGACGCGGGGATTAGGGTTGTGGTGGCGTGATGGCGCCGGGGCTGCGTGGAGCGCGACGGTGTGTCGGCGTGAGGCCCGGGGACTGCGATGGAGTGCCGTGTGGAACCTGTGGACTGCGGGGCATGATGTTCCGGGGCTGCGAGGGAGTGCTATGAGGTGTCGCGTTGGAAACCGAGGGTTGCGGAGGTGTGTCGGCGTGGGGCCCGGGGACTGCGATGGAGTGCCGCGTGGAACCTGTGGACTGCGGGGCATGATGTTCCGGGGCTGCGGGGGAGTGCTATGAGGTGTTGCGTTGGAAACCGAGGGTTGCGGAGGTGTGCCGGCGTGGGGCCCGGGGACTGCGGCGCAAAGTCGTCGCGGGGTCGCGAGCAAGGGCGCAGGCGCGAGGCTGCGAGGCGCAAAACCCTGGCAATTTTTTTGCCAAAAGGACTTGATTTTTGCTGCGGGATGTGGTATACTATCTGTCGTTGGCTGGGTGTGGCGCAGTTTGGTAGCGTGCTTGAATGGGGTTCAAGAGGCCGGAAGTTCGAATCTTCTCACCCAGACGTTAAGCCTCCGATGCGGATGACGCGTCGG
>CAWVGT010000061.1:0-2995 GCA_963928645.1 Candidatus Fimadaptatus sp. | reverse complement strand
CACGCCAAATTGCGACGGGGCCGTTCGTATGTATGCTATTCTCAGGATTGCGTTGCATGACCCGCACTCGCCGCGCCGCCGAGCCGCGAATGATATTCTCTCGCCGCCCGGCCGCTACCGCCTAAGCCGCGTCCCGCGTCAGCCACGCGCCAAGCGCCGCCGCACCAGATTAACCGCCACTATCAGCGCCACCGGGAACACCAGCGCCGCCATACGTCGACTTGTGCGCCGACCTTTATATTGCGCGCGTGAATCTGAGGGCGGAAGGGCTGCGCTTGCCGCCTGCCGGCCCACGAATAGTTTCGGCCCCGCCGCTTTGGTTCACGCCAAACTGCGACGGGGCCGTTCGTACGTATGCTATTCTCAGGATTGCGTCGCATGGCCCGCACTCGCCGCGCCGCTGATCTGCGAATGATATAACCCGCCGCCCGGCCGCTACCGCCTAAGCCGCGTCCAGCGTCAGCCGCGCGCCATGCGCCGCCGCACCAGGTTAACCGCCGCGATCAGCGCCACCGGGAACACCAGCGCCGCCAGAAAGCCCGCGCGCAGCTCGTCGCCCGCCGCGCCCGACACCAGCCCCACCAGCGTGGGCCCGCTCGAGCAGCCCAGATCGCCCGCCAGCGCCATCATCGCAAACAGCGCCGTGCCGCCCGCCGGCAGCGCCTTTACGCCCGTGGAGAACGCGCCCGGCCACATCACGCCCACCGAGAACCCGCACAGCGCGCAGCCTATCAGCCCCATCGCCGGGCTGGCGCTCAGCCCCGCCAGCAGGTAGCTGACTATGCACAGCGCGCCGCAGATCGTCATCGCCGGCGCCACCGGCAGCCGGTCGGCCACGCGCGAGTATATCACCCGCGCCGAGCCCATCGTTATCGCGAACATGCACGGCCCCAGCAGGTCGCCCATCGTCTTGGACACGTTCAGCCCCGCCTCGGCAAACGCCGACGCCCACTGGCTCATCGCCTGCTCCGACGCGCCCGCGCACATCATCAGCACCATCAGCAGCCAGAACATGCCGCTGCGCGCCAGCTGCCCCAGGCCCATGCCGCCCGATTCGGCCGAGGCCAGCGCGTTTATGGGCACCCGCGCAAAGTATACCGCGTTGAGCGCCGGCACTATCGCCCATATGCACGCCAGCGCGCGCCACGAGCCTATGCCCGCCAGCTGGAAGAACGCCGTCGACGCCACCACCACGAACAGATGCCCCCAGCAGTAGAACGAGTGCAGCAGGCTCATCGCGGCCTCCTTGCGCTCGGTCGGGCACGCCTCCACTATCGGGCTTATCAGCACCTCGATTATGCCACCGCCGATCGCGTACAGCACCACCGCCGCCACCAGCCCCGCGTACGCGTTGGGCAGCGCCTCCGGCAGCACCGCCAGCCCCACCAGCCCCAGCGCGCTGAACAGGTGCGCCGCGATTATGCACGGCCGGTACCCTATCCGGTCGACAAACCGCGCGCTCAGGTAGTCCACTGCCAGCTGCGTGCCGAAGTTCACCGCCACCAGCAGCGCCACCATGTCCAGCGTCAGCGCGTATGCGCTCTGAAACGTCAAAAACAGCAGCGGCGCAAAGTTGTTCACTATCGCCTGGGTTATGTAGCCCGTGTAGCACGCGTACAGCGTATGATTGTAGTTGTCGCGTATGCTCATATGCGCATTTACCGCCTTTCCCGCACCGTAATGCTGCGCCCACCCGCGCAAATCAACATGGATTATACCATCGCCCGCATTCGCATTGCCAGCGAACACGCGGTTAATTCGCGCGCGCATCCGCCGGGACAGTTTTGTCCTGGCCGGTCACAAAATTGTGAACATTCGCTGCCAAATTTGTGAACAGGCAGGAAATCGCGCCGGCGAGGTAGAAAGGTAATGTCAGAGTAAACTAAGTGGCGCTGTCCACATGGCCCACGCGGCCATTCCCGTGCAAAGGGGGCGAGGCCATTGAAATAGTCGCATTGCGGGCGCAGTGAAAAAATAAAAGCGGGATCGCATGCGATCCGACGCGTCAGGAGATGCAGACATATGCGTATAACGATAAGTGGAAAGAACTTCAACGTCAGCGAAAAGGTCGAGAGCCGGCTGACCCGCAAGCTCAACAAGCTCGACAGGTACTTCGGCGCCGAGGTGGAGGCGCAGGCGCGCCTGGCGATAGAGCGCAACGATCGCAACATCTGCGAGATAACGATACCGATAGAGGGCGGCATAGTCCGCGCCGAAGAGGAAGCCGAGGACATGTTCAAGGCGCTGGATCGGTGCATAGAGAAGCTCGAGCGCCAGATACGCAAGTACCGCACGCGGCTTGAAAAGCGGCTCAAGGAGGGCGCGTTCACCGAGGCGCCCGAGTACTTCCCCGAAAGCGAGATCGACGAGGAGGCCGCGCCGACGGTCGCGCGCACCAAGACCTTCCCGGTGCGCCCGATGGCGGTAGAGGACGCCATAGCGCAGATGCAGCTGTTGGGACACAGCTTCTTCGTGTTCATGAACCAGGATACCGAGAGCATATGCGTGGTGTATGTGCGCCACGACGGCAAATACGGCCTGCTCCAGCCCGAATACGCATAAAACCGACGCCGCCCACAGCGCGGCGCGCGTGAACATATATATCCGGGCCGGGCCCGGAATCGTCCGGCATATGGCGCGGCGGCGGATTGCGATCCGCCGCCGCTTTATTGCGCCCGTGTGCCCGGCCCGTGCGCTTTCGGCAATGCGCCTGTGCGCGCCGGCTTCGGATATACCCGGGCCGCGTGCTTTCGATACCGCGCCTGTGCGCGCCGGCTCCTATCATACCCCGCCTTTGCGCTTTCGGTACCGCGCCCGTGCGCGCCGGCTTCGGATATACCCGGCCTTTGCGCTTTCGGCACCGCGCCTGTGTGTGCCGGCTCCGGTCATACCCGGCCTTTGCGCTTTCGGTACCGAGCCCGTGCGCGCCGGTTTCGGATATACCCGGGCCGCGTGCTTTCGGTACCGCGCCTGTGCGCGCCGGCTTCGGATATAC
>CAWVGT010000060.1:0-4909 GCA_963928645.1 Candidatus Fimadaptatus sp. | reverse complement strand
CACGTACCACTCGAACGTGTCCAGGCCCTCGGGCTCTATGAATATCGGATGGCGCTCCTTGTCGGCAAAGCGCATGACCTTGTCCTCAATCGAGGGGCAGTAGCGCGCGCCGGTGCCGCGTATCAGCCCCGAATAGCCCGGCGCGAGCGCTATGTTGTCGCGAATCAGCTGGTGCGTCCGGGGCGTGGTATATGTCAGGTAGCACAGCGCGCGGTTTTTGAGCTCGCCCTCGGTCATGAACGAGAACGGCGTTACC
This sequence comes from Candidatus Fimadaptatus sp., assembly GCA_963928645.1. Lineage (GTDB taxonomy): Bacteria > Bacillota > Clostridia > Christensenellales > Aristaeellaceae > Fimadaptatus. The sequence continues at coordinate 4,653 of CAWVGT010000060.1, read as the reverse complement.
GGTTCGTCGCCGGGCTGGGGGGTCATTTTGTCAAAGTCTATCGAGCGCACGTCGACGCGCGCGGGCGTGCCGGTCTTAAAGCGCCTCAGCTCAAAGCCGAGCTCGCCCAGCGCGCCGCTGAGCGGCCCCGCCGGGAACAGCCCCTGCGGCCCGGCCTGCCAGCTCGCCTCGCCGATTATTATGCGGCTCTTTAAGTACACCCCGGTGCACACTATCGCCGCGCGGCAGCGGTAGCGCGCCCCGGTCAGCGTGACGACCGACTCGACCTGGCCGGCATGGGTGTCTATGCGCGCGCACTCGCCCTGGCGCACGGTCAGCCGCTCCTGGCGCTCGAGCGCGGCGCGCATGCGGCGCTGATAGGCGCGCTTGTCGGCCTGAGCGCGCAGCGACAGCACCGCGGGGCCCTTGGACGTGTTGAGCATGCGCGACTGTATGAACGTATCGTCAATCGCGCGGCCCATCTCGCCGCCCAGCGCGTCTATCTCGCGCACCAGGTGGCCCTTGGCGGTGCCGCCTATCGCCGGATTGCACGGCATCAGCGCGACCGAGTCGAGGTTGAGCGTGAGCATCAGCGTCTCAAACCCCAGCCGCGCGCACGCCAGCGCGGCCTCCACGCCGGCATGGCCCGCGCCTATCACCACCACGTCGTACGTTCCGGCATCAAATTCCATATATACTACACGCCTTTCTGCAAAAGCCGCCGCGCTCGCCGGGCGGCGGCGGGGTATGCTGTTTCGTTGTGGCGTCGGCCGCAACGTATGTTCGGTCGCGCCGGAGACTTTGCTTGTCGCGAGGCCGCCTGTGCGGTCTGCGTTGACGCCCGCGCTTGTCGCTATGGCCGCTCGGTAGCGCTGACTCCATGGCTGGCCGCGGGTTCGCCCGCGTAGTCTGCACTGACGCCCGCGCTCATCGCTATTGCTGCTCGGCCGCATTGACTCATTTGATTGTCGCAAGCTCGCCTGTGCTCGTTACTTCGGCCGCTCGGTCGCATTGGCTCACTCGCTTGTCATAGATTCGCCCGCGCAGTTTGCGCTGACGCCCGCGCCTGTCGCTCCGGTCGCTCGGTAGCGCCAATTCCCTGGCTGGCTGCGGGTTCGCCCGCGCGATCTGCCTTGAAGCCCGCGCTCGTCGCTCCGGCCGCTCGGTCGCATTGGCTCATTCGCTTGTCATAGGTTCGCCCTCGCAGTTTGCGCTTACGCCCACGCCCGTCGCTCCGGTCGCTCGGTAGCGCCGACTCCTTGGCTTGCCGCGGATTCGCCTGCGTAGTCTGCACTGAAGCCTGCGCTCGTTACTTCGGCCGCTCGGTCGCATTGGCTCATTCGCTTGTCATAGGTTCGCCCTCGCAGTTTGCGCTGACGCCCGCGCCTGTCGCTCCGGTCGCTCGGTAGCGCCGACTCCTTGGCTTGCCGCGGGTTCGCCCGCGTAGTCTGTGTTGACACACCCTCGTCGCTATGGCCGTTTGATAGTGTTGACTCACTCGCTTGTCGCAGGCTCGCCCGCGCTCATTGCTCCGACTGCTCGGTCGTATTGACTCATTCGCTTGCCATGGATTCGCCCGCGCAGTCTGCGTCGAAGCCCGCGCCCGTCGCTCCGGTCGCTCGGTAGCGCAGACTCCTTAGCTTGCAGCGGGTTCGCCCGCGCGATCTGCACTGAAGCCCGCGCTCATCGCTATTGCCGCTCTGTCGCATTGACTCATTCGCTTGTCGCAGGCACACCCGCACAATCTGCGCTACATCCTTCGCCCGCGCCTCCAGCGACCGCCCGCCCCTGTGCGCCCGCAAATCAGCGTAGATAATTATACCGCGCCGCGCGCCCGTGTTCAACGGTATGCGCGAGTTTTTCACGTTTACATGCGCCGTCCACGCCGAATGCTCCCGCCCGCCCGGCGCATTGCAGGAAAATGCCGCCGGCATGGCGAACAATAACCGCAGCCACTTGAATCATACATATGGAGGCGACTCAAATGAGCGATATAATGCTAAGCGGCCTCAGGCCCACCGACGGCGTGACGCTCGCGCGCGAGGGCGCGGGCTGGGCGCTGACTATACCCGCCGCGGGCGGCGGCATAGCGCTGGACGGCGTGTGCCAGGCCAGCCAGCGCTTTCTGGTGTTCGACCTGGACGTGCGCGAGCAGCACTGCGCCGTGATGAGCCTGAACTGCATCGAGCCCGGCGGCGCGCTCGGGCTGGAGATGCGCTTTGGCGCGATGCCGCTCAGGGCGCGCATCTGCCTCGACCTCAACTGGATGGACGCGGCGCAGCTGTTCCCGGGCCACACCCGCGGCCAGCTCAAGGTCGTGATACACGGCCACCGCGTGCACCGCGAGGCGCTGGAGTGCATCGAGCTGCGCTGCGCGCCGTGCTATCACGACGTGCATCTGTACATAGAGAACCTGCGCCTGACCGACGAGCGCCCGACCGAGTACCCGCTGCCCGACGTGAAGCTGATAGACCGGTTCGGCCAGCTCAAGACCCGCGAATGGCCCGGCAAGACCCACTCCGAGCAGGAGCTGGTCGCGCGGCTGCGCGCGGCGCTGGAGGACGAGACTGACGGCTATCCGGTCGCCAGCTGGGACGAGTACGGCGGCGATTCGGCGCGCCACATGGCCGAGGGCACCGGCTTCTTCCGCGCGCTCAAGCAGGACGGGCGCTGGTACCTGCTCGACCCGCGCGGCAACGCGTTCTTCTCGACCGGGCCGGACTGCACCGTGATACGCAGCGACGCCCGCATAGACGGCATGGAAAGCCTGCTCGACGAGCTGCCCGGCCGCGACGAGCTGCCCGAGCTGTTCGTAAAGAGCGACTTCCCGACGCCGGGCGGGCTGCGCCAGTGCGAGCTGTTTTCGTACACCCAGTGGAACCTGCGCCGGGCGTTCGGCGAGGGCTGGTTCAGCGCGTTCGCGCGCTATATAGGGCGCAAGCTGCGCGGCGCGGGCATGAACACGCTGGGCAACTGGTCCGAGCGCGAGCTGTTCGGGCGCGCGGGGCTGCCGTACGTCACGCAGCTGAGCCATTTCCCGACGACGCAGACGCTGATATTCCGCGACTTCCCGGACGTGTACGCGCCCGAATACGCCCGCAACGCCGACGAGGCCGCGCGCGAGCTGAACCGGTTCCGCTCCGACCGGTACATGATAGGCTACTTCCTGCGCAACGAGCCCAGCTGGGCGTTCGTGGACGGGCTGATAATCGCCGACGAGGTGCTGCATACCGACAAGCCGTCCTACTGCCGCGCGGCGCTGAAGGACTTCCTGCGCGAGCGCTACGGCGACATAGCCGCGCTCAACGCCGCCTGGGGCACGGCATACGCCGGCTTTGACGCGCTGGACGAGCCTATAGAGCGCGCCTCGGCGCTCAGCGCCGCCGCCAACGCCGACATGCGCGAGTTCTCGCGGCGCATGCTCGACCTGTACGTGGGCATACCCGCGCGCGCGTGCCGCCGCGTCGACCCGAACCACATGAACCTGGGCATGCGCTGGGCGTGGATATCCGACCCGGACATAGTGACCGGCTGGAAGTACTTCGACGTGTTCTCGATAAACTGCTATTCGTTCGACCCGACCGCGGCGCTGGACAACGTGGGCAACCTGGGCGTGGACCTGCCGGTGATGATAGGCGAGTTCCACTTCGGCGCGATAGACGCGGGGCTGCCGTCCACGGGGCTGAAGGGCGTGCCCGACCAGCGCGAGCGCGCCAAGGCGTACCGCTACTACTGCGAGCGGGTCGCGGCGCATCCGCAGGGCGTGGGCTGCCACTACTTCCAGTGCTTCGACCAGTTCGCGCTGGGCAGGTTCGACGGCGAGAACTACAACATAGGCCTGCTGGACGTGGCGCTGCGGCCGTATGACGAGATGTTCGACGCCGCGCGCGCGAGCGCCCGCCAGATATACGCGATCAACGCCGGCGAAGCCGCGCCCACCGACGAGCAGGCCCAGACCATACCTATGATAGCGTTTTAACAGGCGCGGGCCGGAGAGGAGGCGCACATGGCGATAACGATAAACATACGCTACGCAGGCAGGGGCGACAGCGCGCTCAGGTTCGCGCGCGAGATGCTTTCAAGCGGCACGGTGGACGCGATACGGGCCGAGCCGGGCAACCTGCGGTACGAGTACTACGTGCCGCTATGCGGCGGCGGCGAGGTGCTGCTGATAGACAGCTGGCGCGACCAGGCCGCGCTGGACGCGCACCACGCCTCGCCCATGATGGCGCGCATAGCCGAGCTGCGCGACCGGTACGACCTGCACATGCGCGTAGAGCGCTATGAGAGCGCCGACGCGCCGGCCGGCGACGCGGCGTTCACGCGGCGGTAGTCGGGGCTTTGGCGCTGAAGCGGCGTGGCGCATTGCCGCCCGACGGGCTGGTTGGGCTGTCGGGCGGTTTTGCTGCTGCGCGGCGCGGTTTTCTGTTTATGTTGACCGCTTTATACGCGTTTGAACGCATGCGCCATACCATTACTTATTAGGTAGATACCACTTCGTCCATAAAGCGGCAATCCGTGATGAATCGCCGCCCGGCGGGCCGGTCTGGCTGCCGGGCGGTGTTTGCTGCGTCGCCGTGCGGCGTGGCCTTTCGTCTATGCCGGCTTCGCTAAACGCATTTGAACGCATGCGCGATATCCATGCTTATCTGATAGCTACAACTTCAAACATGT
>CAWVGT010000059.1:0-16252 GCA_963928645.1 Candidatus Fimadaptatus sp. | reverse complement strand
GCGCACCTCGTCCACGCGGCACACATTGCGCGGGAACTCGCGCCCGAACACTATCTGGCCATCCTTGACATACGCGCCGTCGACCTGCGCCCGGCGCGAGAAGAACACAGGTTTGGCCATCATGTGCCCGGCCATCGCGCGGGTCGTGGGGTCGTCGTAGTTGAGCACGCACGCGTCGTCGCGGCGCTGGTTTTCAAATATGCGCATCTTCATGCGTATGTACTCGTCCATCGTGCCGTGGCGGTTCAGGTGATCCTCGGTCACGTTGAGCACCGCGCTTATCCACGGCCGGAACATGTCGATAGACTCCAGCTGGAAGCTGGACACCTCACACGCTATCACGTCCTCGGGCGTGGTCTTGTCGGCTATCGCCGAGAACGGGTAGCCTATGTTGCCCACGGTGTGCGTCACGCGCCCCGCGTTTTTGAATATCTCGCTTATCAGCGTCGTGGTCGTGGTCTTGCCGTTGGTGCCGGTCACGGCCACTATCCGGCCCCGAGACAGCCGGTACGCGACCTCTATCTCGCCCAGCACCGGTATGCCGCGCTCGCGCGCCGCCCTGACCGCAGGCGCGGTTATCGGCACGCCCGGGCTTATGACCAGCACGTCCGCCGCGTCCAGCAGCGCGACCGGATCCTCGCCCAGCCGCCACTTAATGTCCAGCCCCCTGAGCTCGTCCAGCGCGTCGCCCAGCTCGGCCTCGGTCTTTCGATCGTTTATAATTACCTTTGCGCGATGGCGGCACAGCAGCGCCGATACCGCCACGCCGCTGCGCGCCATGCCTATCACAAGCACTCTCTTATCGACAAATTCCATCTGACAGTTCCCCCTCTGCGGCCCGAACCGGCCGCGCGCCCATATGGGCGAAGATAATATGCGCGTCGCCTACAGCGCCAGCAGCGCCAGCAGGCAGGTTACCACGCTCATCAGCGTGTACATCGCCACAATGCGGGGCTCGCTCATGCCGCACAGCTCAAAGTGATGGTGCAGCGGCGACATCTTGAACAGCCGCCGACCGCCGGTCATGTTGCAGTACGCGACCTGTATCATGACCGACAGGCTGGATATTATCATCGCAAAGCATATCGGTATCAACAGGAATTCCAGCCGCGTCACCACCGCCACGCCCACGAACAGCCCGCCTATGAACATAGAGCCCGTGTCGCCCATTATCACGCGCGCCGGGTTGGTGTTGAACCGCAAAAAGCCCAGGCACGCGCCCGCGCCCGCGGCGCACACCAGCGCGGCGTTGCGCAGGTTCTCGGCATAATACGCCGGATCCACGCCCTCGGGCGCGGGTATGCGCGACGCGCCCAGCGCCATCGCCAGGCACGCCAGCGCGAACGCCGACAGCCCCACCACCGAGCACGACGACAGCAGCCCGTCCAGCCCGTCCAGCAGGTTGGACGAGTTTATCATGAACACGTACATGAGTATTATCAGCGGCACGTAGAACAGCCCCAGGTTCCACTCCACATTCCAGTACGGCACCACGACCGCCGAGCCCACGCACGGGTTGAAGTACGCCCACAGCGTCAGCGCCAGGCCGCTTATTATCTGCAGCGCTATCTTCTGCCACGGCGTAAGCCCCAGCGAGCGGTGCTTGACTACCTTTATATAGTCGTCGGCAAACCCTATCGCGCCGTGCAGCAGTCCCGACAGCATTATATACAGCGCGAAGTCCCAGCGCGAATTGCCCCAGGTCAGCGCCAGCCCCACGATTGTGACCGCTATCGCTATCATCACGCCGCCCATCGTGGGCACGCCCTGCTTGGCCAGGTGGCTCTGCGGGCCGAGTTCGTATATCGTCTGGCCGTATTTCAACTTCTTGAGCAGCGGAATGCCTATCGGCGCCATGACCATGACGGCCAGGAACGATATGAGCACCGCCCAGATCATCTGCTGCATACCTTATCCCCCCAAAGCTAGTCGTTGCGGCCGCCCGCGCAGCCAGTCCAATGCGGCGTGCCATAAGCCCGGGCAAATCAGCTGAGGTACACCTCCGCGCCCCGCGGGCAGTCAGTACAGCTCCGCCAGCAGCTCCTGCACTACGACCTTTTCATCGAACGGGTGCTTCTGGCCCATTATCTCCTGGTACGTCTCGTGGCCCTTGCCGGCCAGCACGACCACGTCGCCCTCGCGCGCTATGCGCATGGCATGCTTTATCGCCTCGCGCCGGTTTTCGATCACGCTGTAGGGCTTGCCCTCGGGCCGCGCGCCCTCCTCTATCGCCGCGAGTATCGCCATAGGATCCTCGCCGCGCGGGTTATCGCTGGTCAGCACGCAGTAGTCGGCCAGCTCCGCGCCTATCCGGCCCATCACCGGGCGCTTCTCGCGGTCGCGGTTGCCGCCGCAGCCGAACACCGCTATCACCCGCCCCTTGGCGAACTGCCGCACAGCGCGCAGCACGTTGTCCAGGCTGTCCGGCGAGTGCGCGTAGTCCAGTATCACCTGATACGGCGTGCCGGTGTCCAGCACCTCCATGCGCCCCGGCACGTTGGCGACCGCCTCCAGGCCCCGCTTAATGTACTCCGGCGCTATGCCCAGCGCGTCGCACACCGCCGCCGCGCACAGCGAGTTGTATACGTTGAACAGCCCCGACAGCTTCAGGTGTATCTCCAGCGCGTAGCGCTTGTGGAAGTGCAGCGCAAACGACAGCCCCCGCGCGTCGAACTCTATGTCGCCGGCGTATATGTTGGCCTTTTCGCGTATCGCGTAGCGCTCGTGCGGCACCTGAAGGTCGGTGAATATGCTCGCGGCGTGCTCGTCGTCGCCGTTGAGCAGCGCCATGCGCGCAAACTCGGGCGTCAGCAGCCGCCGCTTGGCCGCAAAGTAGTTCTCCGGCGTGCCGAAAAAGTCCAGGTGGTCGTGCGACAGGTTGGTGAACGCCACCGCGTCGTAGACTATGCCGTCGAGCTTGTTGAGCGCCAGCGCGTGCGCCGACACCTCCATCGTCACTATGTCCACGCCCTCGTCGGCCATCTGGCGCAGCAGCCGCTCAAGCTCTATCGGGTCGGGCGTGGTCAGGTCGGACGGCAGCCGCTTGTCGCCTATCATGGTCATTATCGTGCCTATCAGCCCGACCTTGTAGCCCGCCTGCTGCAGTATCGACTTTATCAGAAAGCAGGTCGTCGACTTGCCCTTGGTGCCGGTTATGCCTATCATCTTCATGCGGCGCGCGGGATGCCCGTAGAACGCCTGCGCTATGTAGTTCATAGCCAGGCGCGCGTCGCTTACGACGATCTGCGGCGCGTCAACGTCCAGCGGGTACTCTACGACCAGCGCCGCCGCGCCCGCAGCCACCGCCTGCGGCGCGAACCTGTGCGCGTCGACCTTTATGCCGCGTATGCAAAAAAACAGCGCGCCGGGCTCTATCCTGCGTGAATCGGCGCTGAGCGAGAGTATGTCGGTATCCGAGTTGCCGCGCACCTCTTTGAGGCAGGGCAGATCGATGACAAGCTGCTTTATGTTCATCTTTGGTCCTCCCGGAAGCTAAAATTCAGGGCAGTTCGAATTGCACCGCTATCTCGGTGCCCACCGGCACGCGCTCGCCCGCCGGGGGCGACTGCGCCGCGGCCAATCCGCTGCCTGCGATGTCGAGCTTGAGCGCGCATGAGCTCAGCAGCCGCGCGGCCTCGACGATCGACATGCCGATTACGCTCGGCACCTCCACGTCGGTGGCGTCCTGCTGATACGCATCCTCCAGATACAGCAGCACCTGCGAGCCCGCGTTCAGCTGCGCGCCCGCCTGCGGCAGTTGATCCACGACCTGGTCGCCCGCGCCGCTTATCAGACTGTCCAGTCCCGCCGCGCGCAATGCCTGCGCGGCCTGCGCCACGGTCTGCCCGCGCACGTCGGGCACTTCGACCGTCTCCACCGGCTCGCCGGAGGCGTCGGTCTCGGGATATATGCCCAGGTACGCCAGCGTGTCCTCGAGTATGTCGCGCGCGTAGGGCGCGGCCGTGACCGAACCGTAGTCCGGCCTGAGCTGCGACTCGTGCACGACCACCAGTACCGCGACCCGGGGCGAGTCCGCCGGCGCGAACCCTATGAACGAGCCTATGTGCGCGTCCTTGGATATCACGCCGTCCTTGTATATCTGCGCGGTGCCGGTCTTGCCGGCCACCTTTATGCCCGCTATGCGCGCGTTCTTGCCGCCGCCGTATTCGACCACGTTGGTCAGCAGCTCGCGCATCAGCGCGCTGGTCTCCTCGGTTATCGGATTGCCGACCACCTCGGGCCGGGTGCTGTCCACCACGTTGCCCTCGGAATCGGTTATCTGACTTATTATGTATGGCCGCATCAGCCGCCCGCCGTTGGCGACGGCGCTAATCGCGGTTATCAACTGAAGCGGCGTCACCGCCACGCTCTGGCCAAAGCCTATGCGCGCCAGATCCACCGTCTTCACGTTGCTTTCGGAAATCAGTATGCCCGCCGACTCGCCGGTCAGGTCGACGCCGGTCCTGCTGCCCAGCCCGAACGCGTGCAGGTACGAGTACAGCCGGCTGGTGCCCAGCCTGAGCCCCAGCTCGACGAACACCGGGTTGCACGAGTTCTGTATCGCCTCGGCCATCGTCTCGGCGCCGTGCGGGTTGCCCCAGCAGCGTATGCGCGAGCCGTCGACCGTCACGCTGCCCGAGCAGTAGAAGTGCTCCTCGGGCGTGGTCACGCCGGTCTCCAGCGCCGCCGACGCGGTCAGTATCTTGAACGTCGAGCCCGGCTCGTACACGTCGCTTATCGCGCGTATGCGCATCATCGAGGTCAGCGCCTCGACGTCGTCGCGCGGCGGGTCGTTGGGGTCGTAGTCGGGCTTGGATACCATGGCGAGTATCTCGCCGGTGTTCACGTCCATGACTATCGCCTGCACCGCCAGCGCGCCGTTGACCTCGTAGCACTCGCGCATGGCCTTTTCGGCGAAGCCCTGTATCGCGGCGTCTATCGTCAGCGTCACGTCGCCGCCGTCGACCGGGGGCGTGTACTCGCTGACCGAGTACGGCAGCTCGTTGCCGCGGCCGTCGACCTCGCTGACTATCACGCCGTCCTTGCCGCGCAGGTAGTCGTCCAGCTGCTTTTCGAGCCCCGACTGGCCCACGCCGTCGATCGTCGTCAGGCCCAGCACCTGCGTCAGGAACGCGCCCATCGGGTACACGCGCAGCTGATCCTCTTCCAGATACAGGCCGTCCAGCGACCTGTCGCCCTGCGCGCGCAGCTCCTCGCGCAGCGTCAGCAGGCTCTGCGCGGTCTCGCGCGGCACCTGGCGCTTGAGCGTCACGCCGCCCTTGGTGGTGTCGGCGACCTTTTCGGCGACCGAATCCACGTCCACATCGATCACGCTGGCCAGCGCCTCGGCAAACACGCGGGGTTCCTTAACCTGGCGCGGGCTGGCCGACACGGCGTATGCGGTCGCGCTCAGCGCCAGCACGGTGCCGTTGCGGTCGACAATCTCGCCGCGGCGCGCGCTCACGCGCGACTTGCCGGTCCACTGGCTCTGCGCGCGCTGCTGCAGATCGTCCGCGATTATCAGCTGCAAGTTGACAAGTTGAGCCACCAATGCGCAGAATATCACGCTGAGCGCGCAGATGAGCGCCAGCAGCCTGCGCCTGGTGAGCGCGCCCGTTGGAATCAATCGCCCACGCTCCTGCCCGGCTGAAGTCTGTTTGGCCTGGGTGCCTGGCTCCGCCGCGCAGGGCGGACGCGTGTGCGCCATCGAGCGTCGTCAATCGGGGGTCAGTGTGCGCACCTGGCCCGCCGTGGGGTAATCCATGCCCAGGCGGACGGCGCCCGCCTCTATGTACTGTTGAGAGGACGCCTCGGCTATCGCGCACTCGTACGCCTCGGCGTCCAGCGTAAGCTCGTGTATCTCCTCGCGCAGCTGCGCTATCGCGCGCGAGTTATTCACCGCGTGCGCCGACTGGTATATGCGCATGCCGCACAGCACCATAAGGCACGCCGCCAGCAGCGCGCACAGCGCCCAGCTGCGGCGCAGCGCGGCTCCGGCGCGGCGCTGCTGCCGCGCAACCTCCTCGCGGCGCTGCCGCATGCGTTCGCCGTACACCGGCGCGGGCCGGCCCCGGGGGATGCGCCCACCGGGAACCTCGTATACCCGCCGGGTATTTCGTTCAGGCGCCATCATGTACTTAATATGTCCCCCTCTCTGCGCTTAGAACTTGCGCGGGCCGGCATAATAAAATTCGCCCTGGTCAGGGCGAGCTGACGCCGATCCGGACGCACACAGGGCGCAACGCAACCGGCGCGCCGCATCGACGCGCCGCCTGCGCCCGCCCGCCTGGCCTAAGGCGTTGCCTGCTGCATCAGGGAGCTTATGTACTTGAGCCGCTCGCTCATGTTGTCGCGCACCTGAGCGCTGCGCGCCTCGTACACCTGAGTATCCCATATCTCAAAGTAGTCTATCACGCCCACGAAGCTGATGTTCTTGCCCAACTGAAGCATCTGCCGGAGCGCGGCGGGCAATATAGTGCGGCCCTGGCTGTCCAGCTCGTAATTCGAAAACGAGTTGCCCGCGATGAACCTCACATAGTCCATGGCCACCTCGTCGGTAGCCGGCAGTCGGCGCAGATCCTCGAGTATGCTGTTCCACTTTTCGCGGGGGTAGAAGGCTATCGCATTCGCCGTGCTGTTCAGGCCTATCATGAAGTCCTTGCCCAGCGAATCCCGGAATGCGGTAGGGACAATTACGCGGCCTTTAGCGTCTATTGACTGCGCATACGTGCCAAAGAACAGCATACTATCCCCCCTCGCACCACTCCGTATCCTTATTGTACCACATCGTTCCACGAAAATCCACTATCCACCATACTTTTTCTTATTTTTTTCACAGCGGGATTCTTTGGGAAGATGCAGGCGCGGCGCGCGGCGCTTCACAATCGCCGGGCGCGCGCCGACGGCGGCGGCACGCGGATAAACTATGCTATAACTTAACCTGGTATGTCAAGCGCCAAGAATACGGCGCTCATATATGTGCGAAATACTTTAAAATGCTTTTGGGCAATGCAGATGAACGAATGGGCATATCGCGTCCAGAGGGCGCGAGGGTGCGCGCAGGAGCGCCGCGAATTTGAAGGAACGCGCCTGCAGGCCGTCATATTCGCGGCGCGGTGAGCGCAGGGCAGCGGCACAGTGGCCCGCGCTGCGGCGGTTGTACGGACCGCGTTGCAACCCTCGCGCCAGCCTGCTCCACCGGCTCTGCGCCGCACGCTGTGCGCCAGCCCGCTCCACCGGCTCCGCAGCGCGCGCTTCCCGCCGATCCGTACAACGGCCGCCGCGCCGCGCGCCCTGAGCCAGCCTGCGCCGCGCCCTGACATTAGCCGCGCGGCGCGCTGCGCAGGCTTTCCGGCCCGTGCGCACCCGCATCGGCCTGCGCACAACCGCGTCCGCCCTCGGCGCCATGTCCCAGCGGCCGCTGGATCCGGGCCAAAATCGTTTCTATAAATATATCGCAGTTAAGCGCGGTGCCCGAACCTCGCGCCGGCGATCCGCGCCGGCAAAGCCGCTGTCGCGCGTCCGGCATGCGCATGCCCACGCCGCGCTGGCCCGGCCAAAAGAAAAAGCCGCAGCTCACTCGGGCAGCCGCAGCAACTTGAAATCGAGTCCATCGCAGGATACCTGAAAATAGTCCACGCCGCGCAGCCTGCCGCTGAACGCGTTGCGCAGGCTGGGGCCGTGCAGGTGGCCGTACACCACGCGCGCAACCCGATAGCGCTCCAGCAAGTCGGTGAACGCCGATTCGCGCTGGCGCTCGTCAAACGGCGGATAGTGCAGCAGCGCGCAGATCGGCCTGTCCGGGGCCGCGCGCCGCGCGCTCGCCAGCGCCATCTCCAGGCGCATAGCCTCGCGCCGGCAGAGCTTTGCGTCCTGCGCGTCCTCGCCGACCACGCTCCAGCCGCGCGTGCCGCAGTAGACCCAGCCGTCCAGCTCGACGCAGTCGTTCTGCAGCGCGTACATGCCCTCGCCCAGCGCTGCCCGCACCTGCGTGACCGACGACCACCAGAAGTCGTGGTTGCCGCGCACCAGCACCTTGCGCCCCGGCAGCGCGGCCACCGCTTCTATGTCGGGCCGGGCCTCCTCCAGCGTCATCGCCCAGCTGAAGTCGCCGGGCAGCAGCACCACGTCGCGCGCTTCCACCCGCGCGCGCCAGTCCGCGCTTATGCGCGCGAAGTGGTTGGCCCAGTGCTCGCCGAACACGTGCATGGGCTTGGCGCACGAGCCGGACAGGTGCAGATCGCCTATCGCAAAGACGGCCACCGCACTCACCTCCGCTCGCGCGCCGCCGCGCGCTTACTCGTCCACCTCGGCGTCGCGCCGCGCGCGCTTGCTCCGGGCGGCGGGCTCATCCTCGTCGTCGTCCGAGCCGAACGCGGACTCCATCTCGTCGAACTCGCGCGGCGGTATGTCGTCGCCCAGGTCGTCGATCTGTATCTCGTCCATCGTGCTGACCATGTCGATGTCCAGCGACGACGCCTCGACGGCGCTCTCCTCGCTGTCGACCTGCGCGCTGGCGGCGTTGCGCCGGCCCATCTCCTTGAGGCACAGCAGGCAGTACTCGCTGCCGGGCACCGCCGGGCGCTCGCCGCACTCCGAGCACAGCTCGCTGAGCGTGTCGCGATCGTGTTCGCCCTTTACCTCGCGGCGGCACACCGAGCACAGCTTCTCGTCGTCGGTTATATAGTTGAGCTCGCACCTGGGACATTTCCGAAATGCCATAATAAACCCTCCCGAAAAGTATGACCTGACCCGCGCCGATTTGCCTTAATCGCCGTACATTATAACCCACTGTCACACTTGTATGCAAGGGGCTGAGATAATTTTACTGTTAAGGATAATGCAAATTATCACGCTTTTAATCCCGCCTGGCCATACTCGTCCCGCTCGCCGCGTCAGGGCTCGCGCGCCGGCACCAGCGCGTCCAGCCGCGCCAGCAGCCCGTCCAGCCCCTGCCGGCTCTGCGCCGACACCGGCAGCACCTCCCAGGGCTGCACCTGCAGCGCGCGGCAGATCGCCTGCACGGCGCGGCCCTGCTGCGCGCGGCTGAGCTTGTCGGCCTTGGTGGCCACGACCGTGAACTCGAGCGCGTAGTGGCGCAGGTACTGTGCCATCAGCGCGTCGTCAGCCGAGGGCTCGTGCCGGCTGTCGACCAGCAGCAGCACGTGTCCCAGCCCCTTTGCGCCGCTCAAGTAGCCCTCGATCATGCCGCGCCAGCGCTCCTTCTCGTCGCGCGACACCCGCGCAAAGCCGTATCCCGGCAGGTCGACCAGCGCGAACTCGCGCCCGTCCTGCGCGCTGAACCTGAACAGGTTGATGAGCCGCGTCTTGCCCGGCTCTGACGAAGTGCGCGCCAGCTTCTGGTTGTTGCCCAGCGCGTTTATCAGCGACGACTTGCCCACGTTGGACTTGCCCGCCACCGCTATCTCATACGCGCCGCCCGCGGCCAGCTCGTCGGCCTGCGCCAGCGAGGTAATGAACTCGGCACGCTTTATTACCATCCGTATTCCCCCTTTTATACAGCGCGCGCCGCCCGCCGAGCCATATGCCCGGGCGGGCGGCGCGCCGCGCCCGAACCTGGCCGGGCGTTCAAAGCGTCGCGCTGCGCTACTGCGGCTTTACCAGCACCGTGTCCAGCGCCTGCTCGACATTGCCTATCAGCCTCACATCCAGCTTGGCGCGCACGTCGCCGGGTATCTCGTCCAGGTCGCTGGCGTTGTCGCGCGGCAGCAGCACGGTGTGTATGCCCATGCGGTGCGCGGCCAGCACCTTCTCCTTGACGCCGCCAATCGGCAGCACCTTGCCGCGCAGCGTGATCTCGCCGGTCATGGCCACGTCCTGGCGCGCCGGCCGCCCGGTCAGCGCCGAGGCCAGCGCGCAGGTTATCGTCACGCCCGCGCTGGGGCCGTCCTTGGGCACCGCGCCCTCGGGCACGTGTATGTGCAGGTCGCTCTTTTTGTAGAAGTCGCTGTCCAGCCCCAGCGCGTCCGAGCGCATGCGTATCACGCTCAGCGCCGCGCGCGCCGACTCCTGCATCACGTCGCCCAGCTGGCCAGTCAGGTCGAGATGGCCGTTGCCCGGCATCACCGCGGCCTCTACCGCCAGCGTCTCGCCGCCGGCCGCCGTCCAGGCCAGGCCGTTTACCGTGCCCACCTCGGGCTCGCGGTCGGGCGCCTGGCGGTGGTAGCGCGGCGTGCCCAGCATGGGCCTTAAGTCGGCCGCGGCGATCGTCACGTGTTTTAGTTCCTTATCCTCTATGAACCGGCACGCGGCCTTGCGGCACAGCGCGCCTATCTCGCGCTCGAGCTGGCGCACGCCGGCCTCGCGCGTATAGCCGTCTATCAGCGCCTCTATCGCCTCGTTGGTGAGCTTTACGCGCCGCCTGTCCAGGCCGTGCTCCTTGAGCTGCTTGCCCAGCAGGTGGCCGCGCGCTATCTCGAGCTTTTCGCCCGAGGTGTAGCCCTCTATCTCGATTACCTCCATGCGGTCCATCAGCGGCCGCGGTATCGTGTCCAGCGAGTTGGCCGTCATTATGAACAGCACGCCCGACAGGTCGAACGGTATCTCCAGATAGTGGTCGCGGAACGCGAAGTTCTGCTCGCCGTCGAGCACCTCCAGCATCGCGCTGGCCGGGTCGCCCTTGTAGTCGGCGCCCATCTTGTCTATCTCGTCCAGCAGGAACACCGGCGTCATGCTGCCGGCCTGGCGTATCGCCGATATTATGCGCCCGGGTATCGCGCCCACGTAGGTGCGCCGGTGGCCGCGTATCTCGGCCTCGTCGCGCACGCCGCCCAGCGACACGTGCGCCAGCGGCCGCTTGAGCGCCCGCGCGATCGACTGCGCGATGGACGTCTTGCCCACGCCGGGCGGGCCCACCAGGCACAGGCACGGGCCCTTCATGTCGTTTTTGAGCGCGCGCACCGCCAGGTACTCTATCAGGCGCTGCTTCACGCGCTCCAGGCCGTAGTGGTCCCTGTCCAGCGTCTTGCGGGCGCGCGCGGTGTCTATCGGCGCGAGCTGGCGCTTGCCCCAGGGCAGGCTCAGTATCCACTCCACATAAGTGCTGGAGATCGCGATCTCGGGCGTGCCGGGCGCCATGGCCTCCAGCCGCTCCAGCTCGCGCTCGACCTTGTCGCGCGCCTCGTCGTTCAGCGGCAGGCGCCGGAGCTTTTCGCGGTATTCGGTCACGTCGCCGGCCTCGCGGTCGCCCAGCTCCTTTTGTATCGCGCGTATCTGCTCGCGCAGGTAGTATTCCTTCTGGCTCCTGTCGATCTGCTCGCTGACGCGCTTTTGCACGCTGGCCTCGATCTCGATCAGCTGCAGCGTGCGGTTGAGCGTGCGGCACACCGAGTCCAGCCGCGCGCCCAGCTCGGCGGTCTCCAGCAGCTTTATGCGCTCGGGCACGCGGTTGACCATGTGCGTGGCCAGCATGTCGGCCAGCAGCGAGGGATCGCGCTCGGCCTCGAGCTTGCGCAGGTACTGCTCGGGTATCGTGTCCACCGAGTCCGATATGCGCTTGACCAGCGAGCGCGCGACGTTCATGTACGCCTCGAGCTTTATCTCGCCGGTGGCGCAGCGGTCGGCCACGCGCTGTGCGCGCGCCAGCTCATACGGGCGGAAGCGGCGTATGTCCACCAGCACCGCGCGCGATATGCCCTGCACGGTCACGCTGAGCACGCCCCTGGGCAATTTTACAACGCCGATTATGTTGGCAATCGTGCCCATAAGATACATATCCTTCAGCAGCGGCTCCTCAACGTCCTCGTCGCGCTGAGCCACCAGCAGCACCGGCTGCTTGGCGGAGTACGCGGCCTCGACCGCCGCGCGCGACTTCTCGCGCCCGACCTCCAGCCGCACCGGCTCGCCCGGGAACACCACCATGCCGCGCAGCGCGATCATCGGCAGCAGCTCGGTGCCGTCCGGCTGCGGGCCGACCTGCAGCCCGTCGCGCACGGCCTCGGCCGCGACTGGGGCCTCGGGCGCGTCGGGCCGGCCGTCCGCATCCAGCGCCGCGATCAGATCTTCGAGTTTATCATCCAACCTAGATTCGTTTGGCAAGACCGTTCCTCCTTGCAAGGCGCGTACGCGGCGCGCCCTGGCATGTCGAAATGTGTAAATCTATTGTACTACATTTTTGCGCGGTGTAAATAGGGCAGGCGCTTGGAATTTATGGCTCAGGGGCGCACCATGCCCACGTTGCACATCAGCGGCCCGCGCAGGCAGATCGTCCCGGCCAGGTAGTCCACCCGCTCCCCGTCGAAGTAGAACCGCACGCTCTTTATGCCGGGCAGCTCGCACATCGTGTTGACAATCGAATAGACCAGCGCGCGCGCCTCGTCGGCGCTCATGCCCTGGCATGCCTGATAGAACGCGCCCGACAGGTTTATCAGCACCTGCTCGCTGTCCACGCGCACGCCCAGCACGTCGGCATCGGTCACGCCCTGCGGCATCGCGCGCCGCGCCGCGCCGTCGTCAGGCGCCTCCATCAGCAGCTTGAGCAGCGCGCGCGGGTTGTCCACGTCGTAGCGCGACACCGCTATGTCGTAAGCCTTGAGCACCGCGGGCTCGCCCGAGGGATAGTACACGCGCGCGACCTCGCCCACCAGCGAGTCGAAGTCGCTGCGGCGCATTATGCCGTCCTCAAACGCGTACACGACCTCGCCCGCGGCGTTGGTCAGCTCGCTGAGCGTTATGCCGTTTATGTCACACAGCACGCCGTCCACCTCGGGCACGAAGCCGCAGATCGAGCGCGTGAGCGCGCCCATCGCCTGCGCGGTCGATATGCCGTTGCGCTCGAAGTACTCCATTATCGCGCCGGTGAACGAGAGCACCGCTATGCGGTTGCCGTCGTCGGACACGACTATCGTGGGCGTCTTGCGCAGGTACTCCTCGCCCGAGGGCATCAGCCGCGTGTAGCCCAGCGCGTCGTCCGGGCCGCACAGCAGCTGATCCACCACCGCGCCCAGGTAGTCGCCGTCCTCTATGCGCACCGCGCGCACCTCGGGCAGTATGTAATCGCCGCCGGGCGAGCCGAAGTACAGCGTCATGTATCGCTCCAGCACCGCGCCCTCGTCGCTGTCGTGCCGCGCCTGCTCGGACAGCGCCTGCGCCCACTCCGCGGCCAGGTCGGTGTCGAACCGGCTCAGTGCGCCGGTGGGCAGCTGTATCACGCACTCCTCGCGATCGTTTATCAGCACGCTCACATAGTCCACGTCGCCCAGCTCTATCAGCGAATTGACAATCGACGCGCGCAGCGCGTTAAGCTGCTCAAAGTCCAGCATGCGCGCCTCTATCGACAGATTGACCGTGGCCACGCGCCGGCTGACCTCCAGCGACAGCAGCTCGATGTCGCCGGTCTCGAGCGCGCCGGCCTCGGCCAGCACCGCCTCCACCACGGCCTCCTCCAGCGCCAGGTCGCTGCCATACGTCACCTCGCGCACGTCGGCCACCAGGTTCAGCCCGCTCGCGTCGGGGTGGTATATCACCGAGCTGCGCGTGCGGTCGGCGCGGCTGTCGCCTATCGGCGCCAGCGGCACCGCGGCCTCGGGCTCGGGTATGCCGCTCGACACGTCGGCGTTGAGCACCACCTGGCGATTGCCGCGCAGCATCAGCGCCACGCCGGCCGCCACGGCCAGCAGCACCACCGCGCCCGCGATCAGCCACGCGGCGCGCTGGCGGCGGTTGAGTCCCTTAAACAGCTTCACTTGATGCTATCCCTCCAGCATTGCGCTCAGCGAGGCATACGCCAGCTTCCACACCTCGCCCTCGCGCCTGAGCCGCACCGGGAACGAGATCAGCTCGCGCTCGGCGCCGTCGAGCATGAAGCTCGCGCTCACGCAGACCGTGGCGCCCTGGCCGTTGTTTGTGACCATGGCGTCGCCCACAACGTACTCGGTCAGCGCGTAGGTGCGCGCCTGCATGTCGGCGCTGAACTCCTCGAGCGTGGGGCGGTTGCCGGACGCGTCCTGCGCGGCGATCAGCTGATGCAGCGCGTCCCAGTCCTTGGACTGCAGGTCGGCCAGCGCCTGGCCCAGCGCGTTGCGCGGCGTGAGCACCAGGCTCTCGTCGCGGCGCACCGCGTCCAGCATCAGCGTGGCGTCGCCCGCGGCGTCGGCATAGAAGTTAAAGCGGGCCACGCGCTCGCCGGGGCGGTTGCCGTCGCCGTCGTAGTCTATCAGCAGCTGCACGCGGTCGTATTCGCCCAGGTCGGTCACCGCGCAGACTATCGACTGCAGCGCCAGCAGCCGCCGGCGCGGCACCTCTATCGACCAGTACTCGTCGCTCTGCCACGCGGCGGGCGCGTCGCCGGGCAGATCCATGAACTCCTCCGACAGCGTGACGAACAGTATGCCCTCGCGCTCCTGCACGTCCATCACGCGCGTGCCGGCGGGCAGCAGCGCGGTCAGCTCGGTGTGATCGGCGCTGGGGCCCTTTATCAGCTCCTCGATAATATACTCCTCCACGCGCGCGTCCATCGCCGACTCTATCGTGCGGCACTCTGTGGACATAAGGCCCGTGTCCTGGAACTCAAAGTACAGCGTCACCGACTGCTCCTCGCCCAGCGCGCTGTCGGCGTCGGGCAGCACAGGCTGGTACGTGGGCTGATCGGGCGCCTGCGTGGTCAGATGGCCGCTGAGCGGATCCAGCGAACAGCCCGCCAGCGGCAGCGCCAGCAGCACCATGGCCAGCGCGGCTATGCGTTTTATGCGTTTCAATTGATACCATCACTCCATGCGCCCGGCGCGGCAAGTGCCGCGCGCGGCGTTATTTGGGCAGCGTGACCGTGAACACCGAGCCCTTGTCCTCGACCGACTGCACGTTTATCGTGCCGCCGTGCAGCTGCACTATCTGGCTGACTATCGACAGCCCCAGCCCGGTGCCGCCGGTCTCGCGCGAGCGCGCCTTGTCCACGCGGTAGAACCGGTCGAATATGTGCGCTATGTCGGAGGCGGGTATGCCTATGCCGGTGTCGGACACCTTGATTATCGCGCTGCGGGCGTTTTCGCCCAGCTCCACGCGCACCCGGCCGCCCGCGGGCGTGTACTTCACGGCGTTGTCTATCAGGTTGTAGAACACCTGCTGTATCTTGCTGGCGTCGCCCTCGACCACAGGCGCGGCGTGCGCCTCCAGCGTCAGCTCGATCTCGCGGTTGCGCGCCAGCGGCGTCAGGCGCTTGACGGTCTCGGCCAGCATCTCGTCCAGCTGCAGGTCGCCCAGCCTGAGCCGCATCTCGCCGCTGTCCATGTTGACCAGCGTAAGCAGGTCGACTATGACCGAGTTGAGCCGGTCTATCTCCTTGTTGATATCGGTCAGGAACTCGCGCGTCATCTCGGGCTCGAACGAGTCCTGGTAGATCAGCGACTCGATCAGTATCTTCATCGTAGCCAGCGGGGTCTTGAGCTCGTGGGACGCGTTGGACACGAACTGGCTGCGCGAGCGATCCAGGTTCTCGAGCTTTTCGCTCATCATGTTGAACGCGGCGGCGAGCTGGGCGTATTCCGAATGGCCGCGGATTATCACGCGGTGGCTGAAGTCGCCCACGCTCATGTGCTCTATGCCCTCGCTGAGCGCCTTTATGGGCTTGGTGACGATGCGCGAGAGCAGCAGCACCATAAGCAGCGTAACCAGCGCCACGCCTATCAGCCAGTAGACCATCTGCGCCTGCATGTACGTCAGCCGGCTGTAGAGCTCCTGCTCGTTGACCGAATACAGCAGCACGCCTATCACCCTGTCGCCCGACACTATGCTGGAGGCGTACAGCCCGTATATCGACGACTCGCCCGCAAACCCGAGCCGGCTCAGCAGCCAGTTGGCGCTGGGCTGGGTCTGCTTGTAGAAGCTGTAGGCGCTGGACTTTTCGCCGCTGAGCACCGCTACGACCTCGGGATGCTCCAGCCGCGCGCCGTTGAGCAGCGAAAACGCGTCGGCCTGCACCGTGCCGTACGCGTCCAGCACCAGCGCGCGCCCGCCGTACTCGCGCGAGGCGGTCACGGTGGCCTCGTAGAGCGCGCGCGCGTCCTGATTGGCCAGGTCGGCCGCCACGCCTATCGCCAGCTCCTCGGCGATGCGCTGCTCCTCCTGCACGCGCTGGCTGAACAGGTAGTCGCCCACCAGCTGTATAAGCGACGCCGCGACCACGTAAAACGCCACGCCGATTATCAGCATGTACAGCAGCAGCAGCTTCCAGCGCACCGACGCGACCAGGTTTTTAATCCTTGTCAGTGAAATAGTAACCCACTCCCCACTTGGTGAA
>CAWVGT010000058.1:0-10905 GCA_963928645.1 Candidatus Fimadaptatus sp. | reverse complement strand
CCGGGACTGGGCGCTGGTCACCCCGCCGCCGTGCGCGGCGCAGATCTCGCTCGAGGGCGCGGCGGCGCGCATCTCAAACGGCAAGCTGGAGGCGCGCATATCGGCCAGCGGCAAGCTGAGCTTCTACAACTCCCGGGGCGAGCTGCTGCTGGAGGAGTTCGTGCGCGACATGGCGCAGCCCGACTACACCAGCCACATGCGCATATCCGGGCGCGAGTTTAAGCCCATACGCGGCGGGCTGTACGAGCTCACGGCGCGGTTCGAGTCGGCGCGGGGCGAGCGGCTGTACGGCATGGGCCAGTATCAGCAGCCCATGCTGAACCTGAAGGGCGTGCTGCTCGAGCTGGCGCAGCGCAACTCGCAGGTCAGCGTGCCGTTCGTGCTGTCCAGTCGCGGCTATGGGCTGCTGTGGCACAACCCGGCGCTGGGCAGCGTCGCGTTTGGCACCAACGTCACCCAGTGGTACGCGAGCTCGACCGACGTGCTGGACTACTGGATAACGGCGGGCGACGCGCCCGCGGAGATCGTCGAGCGCTACGTGCGCGCGACCGGCCTGCCGCCTATGATGCCCGAGTACGCCATGGGCTTCTGGCAGTCCAAGATGCGCTACTGCACTCAGGCGGAGCTGCTGGGCGTGGCGCGGGAGTACCGGCGGCGTGGGCTGCCGCTGTCGGTGATAGTCGCGGATTACTACCACTGGCCCAAGAGCGGCGAGTGGAAGTTCGACCGGCGCTACTGGCCCGATCCGGAGGGCATGGTGCGCGAACTGCGCGAGATGGGCGTGGAGCTGAGCGTGTCGATATGGCCCGATGTGCAGCCCGACGCCGAGAACTACGCCGAGATGCTGGAGAAGGGCTACCTGATGCAGGTGGAGACCGGGCCGCGCGTGATGTTCAGGCATCAGGAGTGGACGGTGTACATCGACCTGACCAACCCCGAGGCGGGGCGCTACCTGTGGAGCAAGGCCAAGGCGGGCTATTACGACCTGGGCGTGCGCTCGTTCTGGCTGGATGCGGCCGAGCCGTGCCTGAACTTCGGGCTGGAGCCGTACAGGTACCGCGCAGGCACGCAGCTGGCGGTGGGCAATGTGTACCCGCAGCTGTATGCCAAGGCTTTCTACGACGGGCTGACCGGGCAGGGCGAGCGGGAGCCGCTCAGCCTGGTGCGCTCGGCCTGGGCCGGCAGCCAGCGCTACGGGGCGCTGGTGTGGTCGGGCGACATACACTCGAGCTTCCGCAGCATGCGCGACCAGCTGAGCGCGGGCCTCAACATGGCCATCGCCGGCATACCCTGGTGGACGACCGACATAGGCGGCTTCGACAACGGCAACCCGGACGACGAGGCGTTCCGCGAGCTGCTGGTGCGCTGGTTCGAGTGGGGCGCGTTTTGCCCGGTGATGCGGCTGCACGGCACGCGCGTGCCGCTGGTACATGTGGACGTGGATGGCGAGAAGCTGCTCAGCGGCGCGCCCAACGAGCTGTGGAGCTACGGCGAGCGCGCATACGCAATACTGGAGAAGTATCTGCGCCTCAGGTATGCGATGCTGCCCTATATTAAGCGGATAATGCGCGCGACGCACGAGCGGGGCACGCCGGTGATGCGGCCGCTGTTCTACGACTACCCCGCCGACGCGGCGGCCTGGGAGGTGGAGGACGAGTACATGTTCGGCCCGGACGTGCTGGTGGCGCCGGTGCTGGAGCCCGGGGCGCAGGCGCGCGAGGTCTACCTGCCCGCGGGCGATACCTGGGTGGAGCCGGACACCGGCGCGACGCATGCCGGCGGCGCGCGCGTGAGCATTGCCGCGCCGCTCGAGCGCATACCGGTGCTGGTCAGGGCCGGGGCGCGCGTAGAGGGGTTGAACGCCTGAGCGCATGCGGTCGGCGCGGTCGGCATGTCGCAAGGGCGCGGTATGTGGCGCGACGCTGGCGGTTGGTTGTGGCGCAGAGTCGGATTTGACAGGCGAGTGTGAGCTCGGACAGTCGACGCGATGTATGCCGACGCAGCGGTCGTGGAGCGCATAAGCTTAAGCGCACCGCACGGGGCAGACCCGTTCAGCCTGCATAGCCTGCTGTCGAAGCGCATGTTAACGAACTTACATGCTAGCAAAAGCGCCCGGCATTCCGCTCCGTGTGCTCCAGCAAGGCTCCGTGGATTCATGCGCGCAGCAAAGCGCGTCGCAGACCAATTAACGACATGACAAGCGCGCCGAACGACGACATCCATTCGGCGTGCTGCTCATTTGCGCACAACACATTGCAAAATACAATCGAGCGCTTTGTATCATAGTTAATGTACAAAGCAATCCGAATGCTGCTGGCTCAACTTGTGCGATGCCGATCATCATGTAATGAAAAACACCTGCCGTATGCTGTCGGGTCAATGACATTATGTAGGCGCACATACAAAGGCACTAAAAGAGCGGCAAAGCGGCCGACAGTGCCCCGTAAACAATCCAAATCGTGCAGTAAACGCTGTCTCCATATAACCAGAATTTGCTTTATCGCAACCATATCCGCCTACAACCTTCACACCCGCATTCGACATAAACAGCATAATATAGTTAAAACTATTGACGCAGTGAAGGCCGTATAATATAATGAGACATATATTATCACACGGCAAGGGCAGCGGCAGCGCGTCAAATGCGCGCCGCAGGGGAGGAGGACGCACATGAGGAAGATCTGGGCGCTGGCGGTAGCGCTGGCCATGGCGCTGGGCATGTGTACAGGCGGCGCGCTGGCGGCCGGGTATGAGCCCGGCGTGCCCACGGCGGAGCTGCTGGAGGGCGTGCTCGAGTCCGGACAACTGGTTGTAGTCGAGGCGACGGTGGAGCCCGGCGCACAGCTCGCGCAGCTCATGGCGGGCGACGACGAGTTGGCGTGGCTGCTGCCGCTGCTGGCGGGCAATGCGCTGCGGCTGGCGCTGGGAGGGGACGCCGACGCGGCCCGACTGGAGCTGAGCGCGCTCAACGCGCAGGGCGATACGAGCCTGAGCGCGCTGGTGGATCTGACCGGCGCGGGAGTGGCGCTGGAGAGCAACCTGATTCCGGGCCAGCGGCTCACGGCGAGCTGGGATGCGCTGCTGGCGGATGTGCTGCGCGGCTCGGGCGGGCTGGAGGCAGGCCTGCCGATACAGCTGGGCGAATACCTGCCCGCCTCCGGCTCGGAGGCGGAGCTGGATGAGTATCTGGCGCCATATGTGGCCATAGCGCAGGAATACCTGACGGGCGCCGTGACCGAGGTAAAGCACGACGTGCCGGAGGAGGAGGGCTTCCCGGCGGTGGAGTCCGAGCTGTACATCGAAATGACGTATGCCGAGCTGGGCGAGCTGCTGAGCCGGCTGCTGGACGAGCTGGAGCAGGACGAGGCGCTGCTTGAGCTGCTGGACGCGCTGCTTGTGCAGCGGGGCGCGCCCGGCAGCGCGACCGACATGTGCCGGGCGTTGAGGCTGCAGGCGAGCGCGTATTTCGCGCAGGATGGCCTGTACTCGCTGATACTGGGCCTGAACGACGAGGAGTTTGAGCAGCCGTGGTTTGCGATACTGGGCGACTCAATGCCCAGCGGCGTGTTCAACACCGTGGTCATCGACGCCCGCCCGGACGAGCATGGCGCGCTGGATCTGGAGCTCATATTCAGTCAGACGCTGGCGGACGGCAGCGACGGCGATTACCTATACCTCTGCCTGGGCGACCATCCGGACGCGGCCGACGCGGAGGTGGGCGAAAGGTCGCTCGAAGTGGTGCTCGTACAGGGCGACGAACAGTCCGCGCTGGTGTACACCGACACCTCCGAGGCGTATGACGAGGACGGCCTGCCGGGATACCTGAAATCGCTCGAGCTGCAGGTTGTGCTGCCGGACGGCAAGATCGGGTACGCGTATATCGAGCTGCTGTGCGAGCAGGTCGACGCCGAACACGAGCGGCTGATACTGGGCGGCACGGCGTCGTTTGGCTTCGAGGACGATTTGACGACAATCGACGCATCGGGCGCGCTGGAGCTCGCGCCGGAGGGCGACGCGCTGACCGGCGAAGGCTTTATGACGCTGTATGCGTGCGACGACGCGGACAATTCCGTCGAATTGGCCACGCTCAACCTGGAGCTCAGCAGCGCCGAGCCCGCGCCGGGCGACGCCGAAGCGCTCGAGGTGGAGTTGGGGTCGCTGTCTGAGGAGGAGTTGACCGAGCTGCTCGAGCTGATCTCGGCCCAACTGCAAACGGCGCTGCTGGGGCTGATGGCATAGCGGCTATACGACAAACGCGGCGGGCGTCTGCGGCTAATGCGGACGCCCGCCGCGCTGTGCAGCGGCAGGTATACGGCGCTCAGCTCACGCTGTCGGCGTACGCGATGCGCTCGAATATCCAGCTGTCGGTCAGGTATTGCCTGAGCGACTCGGCGTCCTCAAAGCGCAGCGTGTCGGCCAGGAACTCGCTCAGGTAGAAGAAGAACATATGATAACAGTAAAACGCCAGCACCGCAGGCTCGAGCGTACAGTCAATGCCGGCGGCGCGCATGGTGTCTTCGAATAGCCGGCGCGCCCAGTCGCGGCAGCACATGACCCACGCGTCGCGCTCCAGCGGCGCGTACATCACCTCGTCCCAGTCCAGTATGTAGTTGCGTTCGCCGCATACGTAGAAGTTGCCGCCGGCGTCGCCATGCGTCAGGTACAGCGGCCTGTCGAGGGCGCGGGCGCGGTCAGCCATGGTGCATAGCCGCCGTGCGCAGCGCTCCAGCAGCGCGGCGTTGCGCTCCAGCAGCCCGCGCGCGAGCTGCGACGCCTCGCCCGTGGAGGCGCGCAGCTCGTCCCAGAGCCTGTAGCATAGCCGGGCGCTGGCGTCGGAGTAATCGACGCGCGGTATGTCGAACCCGGGCCGGGTCAGCGGGTATATGCGACTGAGCAGCGCGTATTCGGCGGCCTTGGTGTCGTCGGTCTCCAGGTTGTGGCCCTCGATCCAGTCGAACATCCCCAGCGCCGCACCCTCGAACTCGACGCAGAGCGTGCCCGAGCGCGTGGGCGCTACGCGGCTGATGAAGTCTATGCCGCGGCTGTACAGGTAGTTCACCACCGGCAGGCTATGCTCAAACAGCCGCCTGTGCCGGGGCATGTAGTCCAGCTTTACAAAGTACGCGCTGGCGTCGGCGTCCAGGCGCCAGGTCTCGCCGTAATAGCCGCGCGTGGCCGGCGCGATCGAGCGCGCATAAATGCCGTATTGCGCTTCGATCAGTCCGGTCAGGCGCTTTATGTATGCCGCATCGCGCTTAACGTCGTTGTACATTGCCGATCAGCTCCTTGCGCTCCGCTCAGGCGGCGTACGTGCGCCGCCGCGCGGGCATTTTGTCGACGGATTATTCGACGCGCGCGGCCCTGAAACCTCTTGTTTGTCGAAAGAATCCGCTGCCTGCCCTCCGAGATGCCGCGCTCAGAGCCGCTGCTCCTCGTTCAGCCGCAGCCGACGGCTGTACAGCGCCACCACCGATGCCAGCGCCAGCGCCAGCGCGCCGCACAGCGCCCAGGGCAGCCACGCAGGCAGCGCGGGCTTGGACTCGTCGGCGGGCGATTCGGCCGCGGCGGTGGGGGCGGGCGCGGGCTGCACCGTCGTCGCAAGGGCGACCTGGCGCGAGTACGGGTTGCCGTACTCGTCCTCGCAGTATATGGTGAGCGTGCCGCGCTGCTCGCCCAGCGCGTCGGCGCTCACCCGGAAGTTGACCGCGCCCGATGCGCTGTCGCCGGGCGCTATGTCGCCCAGCAGCACGCTGCCGCCGCTGCTGAGGCCGGGCATGTCGGGCGTGAGCAGCGCGTTTACCAGCTTGCCGCGCCCCATGTTCATCAGCGTGACCGACATGACCGTCACGTCGCCCTGCGTCACGCGCTCGGGCAGCGTAGGTTCGGTGTACTCGAGGCGTATGCGCTGCGTCAGCTCGAGCGTGTACCGCAGCGCCTGTTCGGCGGTCTGGTCGGCGCCGTAGCCGTATTTGAGCGTGAACTGCACCGCGTGCGGCCGGGCGGGGGCGTCGGCCTGCACGCGCACCGGCAGCGTCAGCTCGGCGCTGGCGCCCGGGTCCAGGTCGGGCAGGCCCAGCGTGTCCGAGCCGCGCGGCAGCACATGCCCGTCGGCGTCGCTTATCGCGAGCGTGACGCCATGCGCGGCGCGCGTCCGCGAGCGGTTGACCAGCGTCAGCGTCAGCTCGCCGGCCTCGCCCACGTTCAGATCGGGGGCGCAGTCGAGTATCTCTATGCGCGGCGCTTCGGGGTTGGCCCTGCGCCCGGATATGGTCAGCGTCAGCGGGAAGCGCGTCTCGCGGCCGCCGTCCAGCACGCTGACGGTCAGCGGGTAGTCGCCGTCCATGCAGTCGTCGTACAGCCTCAGCCTGAAGCTGATCAGGTATGCGCGCACGCGCTCGCCGTCGAAGCTGTATGAGCGCGGCTTTACCTGCTGGGTCAGGCCGTCCAGCTCGTAGGGCGCGACCTCGGGCGCGTCGGGCGTGAGCGTGGCGGTTATCGTATAGTCGCGCTCGCCGGCCAGCAGCGGCAGCACCACATACGCGTAGTCGCCCTTGACCAGCGGGTAGTAGCCCTGCTTGTAGGGGCGCGGCATATTGGAATAGGCGTGGGCCGCGTCGAGTTCGAGGGCTTCGCTCTGAGCGCATGCCGGCATGCCGAACATGGCGAGCACTGAGAGTATGACTATCATCGCAATCCTTTTCATGCGTCGCACCTCCTCACAGTTCGCGTATGCTGTCGACGATGCCCATGCGCATAACGGCGCGCAGCCTGAACCACAGGCAGGCCATGCCGGTCAGCAGCAGCAGCCCGACGAACGCCAGCGCCAGGGGCAGCACCAGCAACATGCTCTTGAGTATAGAATTGGCTATCGTGGGCTCAGCCCACATCGACGCGGCGAGTATCGCGTACATACCCAGACTGAGCGATATGCCCAGCGCCGTACCCCAACCCAGCATGTATATAAGCTGATACCTGTATGAGGCATATATCGTGCGCAGCGGCGCGCCGACCGCGCGCAGCGTGCCTATCGCGCTCAGGTCGGAGCGCAGCCGATTGGTGAGCGAGTTGTTTATCATGCTGGCCACTATCGCAAAGAACATGCCTATCAGCGCGCATGCGCACGCTATCAGCAGGCGCCGGTTGTCCTGCTGCGCGTGCATGCTAGAGTTCGCGCTGTAGAACGAAAAGTCGGCGTAACGCTGGGATATGCGCTCGATCTCGGCGTCGAGCAGCTCCAGCGTGGCCAGGTCGGGCGCGACGCTGAGCGTTATGCCTATATCGGTGTAATCTGCCACGTCCAGTCCGAGCGCGGCCAGGCCGGCGTGGGTCGTTATCGCGAACGGGCAGTCGGGGTAGGACTGCACTACCGCATTGCGCTCGCCGAGTATCGCGCCTATGCGCGCCGTCGCGTCCCGGCGCTCGACGCCGCTCAGCGACTCGATGTCGACATCCTCGGCCAGCGTATCGGTGGGGAACAGATAGCACAGCCGCAGCTCGTCGCCGGCGATGAACATGTCGTTGTGCAGCCTGAGCTCGGGCTGAATCACTGGGGCTGCTTCATAGTTCGTGGTGCTGCTGAAGCCGTCGTCGCCCTGCTTTTGAAGGTATATGTTTATATATTCCGGCGCGAACAGCAGCACTTCCTGGCCCGCGTTGAGCGCGTCCACGTCGATGCTGCCCTGATATACGCAGTCGCTCAGCAGCTTGACCAGCTCCGGATCGATGGCGACTATATCCATCGGTATCATGTGCGCGTCAATGCCCAGCCGGGAGCGCATCGCGTCGTACTGGCGCAGATAGTTTTGATCGACGCGATAGGGCATGTCCAGCGCCAGCGCCGCGCCGTGCTTCTGACCCGAGCGGTCGTACAGGTAGGACATGTCGAAGGCGGACGGTTCCAAATCCAGTATGTAGTCGGTCACGCCGTCCACAAGCGCGGTGGCGTTTATGCACTTCTCAGCGTATACGCCGTCGACCAGCGGCAGCGCGCGCATGTCATATATGTCGCTGTTGCTCATGCCCGGCCACAGCGCGTCCACATCGACAAAGGGCGAGCCGGCTCCCGAAAGCCTGCTCACGGTGTAGTCGTACTGTATGTCGACAGGCACGTTCGACGACTCGAACACATAGCACGACCCGCTTATTATGACAAGGCTCAGCGCCAGCACTATCGTCACGCCCACGCGCTTTGACCTGTAAAGCGCGATGTGCCTGTGCGCGAGCAGCCGGGCAGCGTCGTATTCGCGCCGGCGGCGCAGGCGTATCCGGCGGCGCGAGCGCAGCAGCGAGGTCTCGCGTATGGCCTGCATGGGCGATATGCGGCCTATGTCGACGAGCGGCGCGAGCGCGGCCAGCATGACGCATATCAGCGACAGCGCCAAGTCCAGCGGCAGGAACGCCGGCGGCACGCAGAGCTCAAGCGACGCGTCCATCAGCCTGAGCACGCCCCACGCCGCGCCATATGCCAGCGCCACCGACGCCGGTGCGGTCGCCAGCGCTATGACCAGCGCCTCGCGGCCGTATATGCGGCGCAGCTGGCGCGACGTCGCGCCCAGCGCGCGCATCATCCCTATCTGGCGGCGGCGCGCGGCCAGGTTGACCGCGAACGCGTTGGCTATGCCCATGCCCGCCATGACCGCCAGCGCCACGCCGAGTATTGTGACCAGCAGCAATATCGTGGAATCGGTCAGCGCCAGCATGACGCTGTTGTAGTTCTGATCCACGTACCAGCAGGGGCCGCTGAACGTGCTGTCCGTGAATTGACCTATCTCGTCAGCGCTTACGCCGGGCTTGTACTTGATATAATAGCTGACTATGGGATAGCCGCCGGGCGCGATGCCTTCGGCGGGCGCGATCAGCGCGGCGGGCTGGAAACTGCGCAACATATCATAGCCCATGAACTCGTTCTGCGAGGCGCTCATATCGCGGTACATGCCGACCAGCGTGTACTGGGCGGCGACCGCGTCCGGCAGGAAGTCGTCCTGAGTGGGCACGTCGTATTCGAGCGTTATTGTATCGCCGACCTGCGCGTCCAGCCGTAGCCGCATAAGCAGGCTCTTCTCCACCGCGACCTCGCCCGCAGCCTCGGGCAGCCGGCCCTCAAGCAGCGTGCGCGGCGCGAGGCGCGCGGCGACGTCGTCCATGTAGCCCAGTGTGAAGAGCTTGTCGGTCGACACTCCGGTCACGTACACGCAGCCCGCATCGGCGACGATGTCGCTGGCCAGTATGTCCTGCGTCAGGTCGCCGGGCGCTCCCGCGATTATGGCGTCCTGATGTCCGAACTGCGCGTAATGGTCGTCCAGGGCGTTGTAGTAAATGCTTATCCCGACCATCAGCAGCGTGGATATGCTGAATATGGCGAGCACTATGCCGACGGTAAGCGAGATATACTGGCGCTTGTGCGCGCGTATGCTGCCCAGCGCCACGCGGTTTATCGTCAACTTGCGCGCGCGGCGTGCGGACGGGCGGGGGAGCGGGCCCTGCGCGGCAGCGTGGCGCACAGTGGTCTGGGGCGCGCCATGTCGGTCACTTTGCCGCGTCATGGCTGTCACCTCCCGGGGCTGCGGCGCTGTCGGCCACTATGCGGCCGTCCTCGATGCGGATTATGCGCTCGGACTGCTCGGCGATGGCCAGGTCGTGCGTGACCATTATCAGCGTCACGCCCAGCTCGTGGCCCACATAGCGCATCAGCGCGAGCACCTCGCGGCCGGTCTGGCCGTCGAGGTTGCCGGTAGGCTCGTCGGCGAACAGCACCGAGGGCTTGTTGGCCAGCGCGCGCGCCAGCGATATGCGCTGCTGCTGCCCGCCCGACATGGCCGAGGGCAGGTGGTCGACGCGGTCGCCAATGTCGAGCATGTCGATTATGCGGGCTATGTACTGCTCGTCGGGCCTGCGATGGTCGAGCATCACCGGCAGCAGTATGTTCTCGTATCCGGTCAGCTCGCGCACCAGGTTGTACGCCTGGAACACGAACCCGAACCTGCGCCGCCTGAGCACGGCGAGCTGATTGTCGTTATATGCGTACAGCTCCGCGCCCTGGTAGAGCACCCTGCCCGATGTGGGATACTCCAGTCCACCCAGCATGTGCAGCAGCGTGGACTTGCCCGAGCCGCTGGGCCCGGTTATCGCCACGAACTCGCCGCTGCGGAACGCGAGGTCGACCTGCCTTACCGCGTGCACGGCGCTGTCGCCGCTGGAAAAGGTCTTGGTCAACGCCTGACAGGCCAGTATGTCCACTGTCAAACCCTCCCTTGTGTCATATGTCCTGGCTTTATTATACCTCATCCAGCTTACGTCAACATGACTGCAACCTTACGGTTTCGAAAGGTAACCGGTGCCAGATCGGCTTTGTCGACCAAACCTTGGCTGCGCCAATATGCCCAACTCAAACAGGGCCCGCAATGCGAGCCCTCAGTTTATTGACAAAGTATGCCGCATACGGTCTGTTTGACCAAACATGCGAAACAGCCGGCAAAGCATGTATATAAAAGTGGAATGCTGCTTATATTAGACTGGCTTTGCAACATTGCCCATAGGTTGTTTCAAAAACCGTTTGGAATAAAGCCATATGTCCAGCCGCCGGGGTTTGTCAACGCTCTGAGGGCCCGCAAAGCGAGTCCACTGTTCACTGACAAAGCATTGCGCATACTGCCGTCTCGGCCAAACTTGCAATGCCGGCAAGCGGCATCTGCAAGCCATGCCGCAATGTCCGTTGTATATACGCATCATGCGGCATCACCGACGCGTCATTTCAAAAGGCCAACGCCGGTGCGCCCTGACCACCAGTCGGGGCTATGCCAGCGGTCTGCGGGCATGCAATGCGAGCCCGCAGTGTAGGTTTGTCAATCATTTTGTACAGTGACGCAAGCGAGCATCTGCCTGGGCGAGCTCCAGCGAAGCGGGCGC
>CAWVGT010000057.1:0-21649 GCA_963928645.1 Candidatus Fimadaptatus sp. | reverse complement strand
CCGCCCTATGCGCCCGCTTCGCTGGAACTCGCCCAGGCAGATGCTCGCTTGCTTCACTGTACAAAATGATTGACAAACCTACACATATTTTATTTTGCAACCCGGCTCAGCTGACGCGCGGCGCGCCCAGCGAGTCGCCCGGCACTATGTCCGCCGGCAGCGTGACCGTGCGCGGCGGCGCGCTGCGGTCGGCCAGCCGCTCCAGCATCAGCTGCGCGGTCTGCTCGCCCAGCTCGTCCAGCGGCTGCGCGACTATCGTCAGCCGCGGCCGGTATATCTCCGACAGCTGCATGTTGTCAAACCCTATGAACGACAAGTCGCCCGGCATCGATATGCCCATGTCGTTTATCGCGATCAGCGCGCCCAGCGTCATCTCGTAATTGGTGGTGAACAGCGCCGTGGCGCCGCGCCGCACCAGCTCGCGCGCGGCGTCGCGCCCGCCCTTTATCTGATAGTCGCCGAACACTATCATGTCCGGATCGGGCGCAAGTCCGCGATCCGCAAGCGCCCGGTTGTAGCCCAGCAGGCGCTGCTGCGAGGTGTACACGTCCTCGGGGCCCACGGCTATGCCTATCTTCACATGGCCCAGCTCCAGCAGGCTGCGCACCGCGCGCGCCGACACCGACTCGTTGTCCACCAGCACGCAGCTGGCCGCCTCGCGCGTCGCGCGCAGCTCCCTATCGATCAGCACCACCGGCGTGCCCCGCTCCAGCGCGGGCCTGAGCTGCGCGCCGTCGCTGGCCACGGGCATGTTGATTATGCCATCGACCCGCTTTTCCAGCAGAAAGCGCATCGCCTCGCGCTCTATCGCCTCGTCCGAGCGGCAGCCTATGATTATCAGCGCATAGCCGTGCTGCCGCAGCGTATCCGACACGCGGTTCATAATCGTCGTTATGAATGTGTTGTTGAGCTCGGGTATGACCGCGCCTATCGTCATAGAGCGATTGGTCTTGAGTCCGCGCGCGTGCTGATTGACGGTGTAGTCCAGCGCGCTTATGGCTTCCTCTATGGCCGCGCGATTCTGCGGCCGCACATTGCCGCCGTTGAGGTATTTTGATATCGTAGCCAGCCCCAGCCCAGTGCGCCGGGCAATGTCCTTGATCGTCGCCATGCTCGCATTCACGTCCCAGGATAATATTTGTTTACAAATTTGTACAGCTTGCGCGTAAGCATTATACACCATTGCCGCCCGGCAGTCAACCGCGCGCCCGTTGAGTCGCATATACCTGTTAGCATATCGGCCCGCGCGCGCATATACTGGCATGGGATGGCCTGATGCCCTCCTGAAAAGAGGTAATGAGATGAAGAGCTGCAACTACAACGGCAACGGCGGCTGGCTCTCACAGCGCCCCGACATATGGCCCGCGCAGACCGGCTGCGGCTGCAACGAGCCGGCGCAGTGCCCCGGCCAATGCCCCTGCCCCGAACCGTGCGGGCAGTCCTGCCCGTACCCGCCGAACTGCCAGTGCCCCGGTCAGTGCCTTCAGCCGTGCCAGTGCCCGGTCGATGCGCCCGCGGGCTGCGCGTGCTGCTGGTGCTGCTACGTAGGCCCCACTGGCGCGACCGGCCCCACCGGCGCAACCGGCCCCACCGGCCCTGCCGGCCTGAACGGCCAGATGGGCCCGACCGGCCCCGCCGGCTCCAACGGCCGCATGGGCCCGACCGGCAACACCGGCCCGACCGGCCCCACCGGCCCGTCCGGTCTGAACGGCCAGATGGGCCCGACCGGCCCCACCGGCGCGACCGGGGCGGGCGTGACCGGCGCGACTGGCCCCACTGGCGCGACCGGCCCCACCGGCGCGACCGGCCCCACCGGCGCGGGCGATACCGGCGCGACCGGCGCGACTGGCCCCACCGGCCCCACCGGCCCCACCGGCGCGACCGGCCCCACCGGCGCGGGCGATACCGGCCCTACCGGCCCGACTGGGCCCACCGGCCCCACCGGCCCCACCGGCGCGACCGGCCCCACAGGCGCGGGCGATACCGGCCCTACCGGCCCGACCGGCCCCACAGGCCCGACCGGCCCCACAGGCCCCGAGGGCGTGCAAGGCGCCGAAGGCCCACAGGGAATACAGGGACTTCAGGGCGATACCGGCGCGACCGGTGCGACCGGCGCGACCGGCGCGACCGGCCCCACTGGCCCCACTGGCCCCACTGGCCCCACCGGCGATACCGGCCCCGAAGGGGCACAGGGCCCGCAGGGCGACAAAGGCGACACCGGTGATACCGGCGCGACTGGCCCCACCGGCCCCACCGGCCCCACCGGCCCCACCGGCCCCACCGGCCCCACTGGCCCCACCGGCGGCACTGTGCTCGCGGCGCTGCGCGGCGTGCACGCTCAGGTGACCGACGCCTCGCTCGTCGCGCGCAACTCGCCGGTCGCGTTCGACAGCATAGTGACCGACGACAGCGACGGAATATACTACACCCCGGGCTCGGGCGTATTCACGTTCGCCAACCCCGGCAACTACATCGTAACCTGGCAGCTCAGCCTGCGCGCCAACAGCGAATGCGTGATGTCGTTCGGCCTGAAGGTCGGCGGCCAGATCGTGGCCTCGGTGCAGAACTACATGGCCAGCGGCCAGCTGATAGGCAGTGCGCTGGTGCATGTCGAGAACTCGGGCGAAAGCATGCAGCTGGTGAACACCGGCAATTGCAGCGTGGCCTTCCCCGATTCGCTCGACGTGCGCGGCAACATCGTGGTGACGCAGATAAGCAATTGACGCGGTGAATTTTAGCATCGACAGCCCGGCTCGAATTGAGCCGGGCATTCAGGGGGATGTCAATGGCCAAGATATGCCTGTGCATGATAGTGCGCGACGAACACGCGACGCTTGAGCGCTGCCTGAGCAGCGTGCGCGCCGCGGTCGACGACATAGTGATAGTGGACACCGGTTCGACCGACGACACGCGCGACATCGCCGCAAGGTTCACATCCAATGTCTACAGCTACGCCTGGCGCGACGACTTTGCCGCCGCCAGGAACTACTCGTTTTCCAAGGCCACCGGCGATTACATAATGTGGCTGGACGCCGACGACGTGCTCAGCGAGCAGGCGTGCGCGCAGCTGAGCGCGCTCAAGGCCGAGCTGGATGAGCGCATGCCGGACGTAGTCATGATGAAGTACTGCCTGGCCTACGACGACGCGGGCAACTACACCATGTGGAACTACCGCGAGCGGCTGCTCAAGCGCAGCGTGGGCTTCCGCTGGACGGGCGCGGTGCACGAGGTGATCGCGCCGTTCGGCCTGATAGAGCGCTCCGAGATAGCCATCGAGCACCGGCCCGGCGCCAAGCCCATGACCGACCGCAACCTGAGGATCTACGAGGGCATAGTGGCCTCGGGCAAGCCGCTCAGCTCGCGCGACCTGTACTACTACGCGCGCGAGCTATACGGCCACAGGCGCTACGCCGACGCCGCCGCCCGATTCACTGAGTTCCTTGAGCGCCCCGACGGCTGGATCGAGGACAGATACGCCGCCTGCCTGCTCCTGGGCGAAAGCCGGGCCGGCATGGGCGACGAGCGTGGCGAGCTGGCCGCGTATTACCTGGCGCTGGAGCAGGGCGAAGTCCGGGCCGCGATCTGCTGCGCGCTGGGGCGCTGGTACGTGAATCGCCAGTTCTACCACGCGGCCGAGTTCTGGTTCAGGGCGGCGCTGGCGTGTCCGCGCGCGCGCAACGGCTTTATCAACGAGGACGACCACGGCTTCACGCCTTACATCTGGCTGTGCGTCTGCCGCGACCGGCTGGGCGACCCGGCTCAGGCCAACGCGTTCAACGAGATGGCGCGCGCGCTCAAGCCCGATCACCCCTCGGTCGTATACAACGTCGAGTACTTCCGCAAGAAGCTGGGCGCGGCGGCAAGCTGAGGCCCCGCGCTCAGGCGCCGCGCGTGCCGGCCGACCGGTTGCCGCTCGGTCGACGCGCCTTTGGCTCGGGCAAATATTGCTGCCGGGTTGGCATGGCGACTGTCTGCGGCGATTGCCGGCAGAGCTGATTGGCAGGCATGGCTGCGCGCATACCCGCTGTGCGATTTGGGTTGCATTCGCAGCGGTTGAATCTGCACATCGCATACCCGGCGGGCATGAGCTCAAGATAAGCGTATAATACAACACTCAGGTCTTATAAATAGGCCGACCGCGCCGGCGCGTCTCCCGTCAATCGAAAACGCCCGTCGGGTCGGTTTGCTGGCAAAGCGGCTCGCGCACAGGCAATTCAATCCGGCTTGCATCCGCCGCGATTAAAGCCGCAAATCGGGAGCCGGTGCTGGTTTGGACAGCTTAGTTTGCCACTTCGCATACGCATGTAACCAGATGCGGTCATAGAGAATCATATCAATCATTGCGCAAAACAGCCTGACCGGGCCGGCAGCCGCCAGTCAGCGGCGCTTGCCAGCCCGGTCAGCGCAATGTCGTTCAGTGAGAGGTCACCTTATGTCGTATACCGAGCGCACGCGGAAGCTGCGGCCGGCGCCGCGCAGTATGCGCACGGTGCGCGAGTTCGCGTTCAGATCGAAGTAGTTGTCGCTGAGCAGCACGTCGCCGTCGTCGCAGAGTATCTCCACGCTGCGCGCATAGGCATGCGCCGTCACGGTCAGCTCGTCGCCGCTCACGCTCAGCTCCAGGCGCGGGTCCTCGAAACCGAAGTGCTTGGGCGGGCAGAACAGCGCCGTGCCGCCCGATATCCACTCGTCGCCGAAGTACATGTCGTAGGACACATAGCTCGAATACAGCGGCGCGTTCGGGAAGTCGCGCTCGAGCAGCCACTGCGCGCTCAGCGCCGGCACCTCGGCCTGCAGCTCGCCCGACTCCAGCACGCCGCCGCGCGCGTCGCGCAGCGCCCATACCACCCGCGCGCTGACCGGCGCCATGGTCTCGTTGGACACGTTTAGGCGCATCGCGCGGCGCACGGTGTACGGCTCGGCGTTCACATCGGTGTCCTGAGTCAGCACGCCCTCCTCGGCGCAAGACAGCAGCACCGGCGCGAAGAACCGCTTCGCCGCGTAGTGCAGCGCCTTCCAGCGCCCGAAGTAGTCTATGCTCGACCAGCTCGCCACCGGCCAGCAGTCGTTGACCTGCCAGTAGATCGCGCCCATGCACCGTCCGCGGTTGCGCCGCCAGTGCTCCACGCCGTAGCGTATCGCCTCGGCCTGCAGCAGTTGCGACGCGTACAGCATCGCGTCGAAGCTGGTCGGGTATAGGAAGGTCTGAGCCATGTAGTTCATTATCTTGCCGTTGGCGGCGTCGTTGCGCTGGTGCTTTTCCATTATGTAGGAGAATATGTTCCGGTCCTCGGGCAGCGTGAACGCCTCCACCGTCTTCATGCACGGGAACGACTGGAACCCGAACTCGGACACGTACCGGAACAGATGCTTGCGATACTCGGTGAACGGCTTGTTGCCGTGCCACACCACCCAGTAGTGCACGTCGCCCCGGTTCGGGTCGCTCGGGTCGTCGAACCCGCCGCCCGACGACGGCGACGCCGGCCAGTAGAACGTGTCCGGGTCGTGTTCGCGCAGCACCTCGGGCAGTATGTACTCGTACATCTTGATGTAGTCGGCGTACTGCTTGGGCGTGTAGTTATACCACTTCTCTATCGTGGCGATCTCCATCTCGTTGTTGCCGCACCACAGCCCCAGCGACGCGTGGTGGCGCAGCCGGCGTATGTTGTCTATGAACTCGGCGCGTATGTTGGCGTCGAACTCTGGCGTCAGCTCGTACATCGCGCACGCGAACATGAAGTCCTGCCACACGACCAGCCCCAGCTCGTCGCACGCGTCGTAGAACCAGTCGTCCGGATAGTAGCCCCCGCCCCACACGCGTATTGAATTGTAGTTGGCCAGCCGGCAATCCTCCAGCAGCCGCCGCGTGCGCTCGGGCGTGACGCGCGAGAGTATGTTGTCCTCGGGTATGTAGTCCGCGCCCATCGAGAACACCCTGACGCCGTTTGCCTCGAGCGCGAACGACTCGCCCCACTCGTCCTTTTCGCGCGCCATCGTGAGCGTCCGCAGGCCGATGCGCCGCCGCCAGACGTCCAGCGCCGCGTCGCCGCGCATCAGCGTCACCTCGAGCTGGTAAAGCGGCTGCGCGCCGTAGCCGTTGGGCCACCACAGCTCGGGCTGCTCCACCACTATCGGCGCGCCGTCCGATTCGAGCACGCCGCCGTCGGGCGCGGTCAGCGCCACATGTATGCCGTACTGCGCGTCGGGCGCGCCGTAGCGCTCTATCTCCGGCTCGAACGTCAGCGTGACCTGGCCGTTCGCATGCGCCTGATGCACGCGCACGCCCGTCAGCCGCGCGCCGTCCACCGCGAGCAGCTCTATCTCGCGCCATATCCCCGCGTCGGGCAGCCGCGGGCCCCAGTCCCAGCCCAGCATGCAGTGCGCCTTGCGTATGTGCGGGAAGCCGGTCGTGCAGTCGCACGAGCCTTCGACCGGGCACTGCGCGTACTTTTCGCGCATGTACCTGAGCGGCGAGCTGAAGTATATCTCGATGTGGTTGGCGCCTGCGCGCACCAGCGGCTTTACATCGTTGGTCCATATGCGGTGCATGTTGTCGCAGTAGCACAGCCGCGCGCCGTTTACGTATATCGTCGCGATAGTGTCCAATCCCTGGCAGTTGAGCAGCAGCGCGTCGCACTCCAGCTGCTCCGGCGTCACGTCGAAGTCGCGCGCGAATATGTAGTCGCGCTCCATCAGCTTGAACGCCGCGTCCTCGTTGTCGCGCCAGAACGGATCGTCCATCCGCCCGGCCGCCAGCAGCGCCGCATACACCGAGCCCGGCACCTGCGCCGGCAGCCATTCGTCCGCGCCCGCCTGGCGCAGCTTCCATTCCCCGCTGAGCGTCATACTCTTTAGCATATGCCCTCCCCCTTTGATTTGCGCGACATGCCGCCGCGCCGCAATTCACCGCGCCGCCGCGAGCCGCTCCCCGGGCCGGTTCGCACGCCGCCGCGCGGCACCATTTGACTTATTTTACCATCTGCGGCTGCGTTTGATATAGCGTTTCATGTTAAAGCATTATCGTCAAATTTGCGCACGGCGCGGCGGGCGGCGGGATCTGAGCCGCTGCGTCCGGGCTGCGCGCTGTATTGGGGCGCTTTGCCTGGCGCTTGT
Source organism: Candidatus Fimadaptatus sp. (assembly GCA_963928645.1). Lineage (GTDB taxonomy): Bacteria > Bacillota > Clostridia > Christensenellales > Aristaeellaceae > Fimadaptatus. The sequence goes on along the minus strand of CAWVGT010000057.1, from coordinate 14,536 downwards.
TGGATGGACGTTGCGGTTTATGCTGGGTTTGTTATGTTGGGCATGGGTGTTTGGCTCAAAACAAACATTGCTTCGCTGTCTCGTCTGCTCTGCAGCGCGTCGCATTCGACAAAGTACTTTCCACATTTGGCCAGTTCGCCCAGCACTTTCTTGCGGGAGGCTTCAAACATATACCAGTCCTGCGCCGTATTACCCGGATATTCAGCCCAAAGCAAGCATCATTGCACCGCTGTGTCAGCTCTACAGCGTGTCTCATTCGACAAAGTACTTTCCACATTTGGCCAATTCGCTCAGTACCTTCTTGTGAGGATTTCGAGCTTAACCAGCACTATGCCGTTTAACCGGGTGTTCAGCCTAAAGCAAGCATCGTTGCCCCGCCGCCTCAGCTCCACAGCGCGTCGCATTCGACAAAGTACTTGCCGGATTTGGCCAGTTCGCCCAGCACTTTCTCGCGGGAGGCTTCAAACTTATGCCAGTCCTGCGCCGTGATCCCCTGCGTATCCGCGGGCACCACCAGCAGCTCTGCGCCCGGGAAATGGCAGGCATATGACATGTACGCCCGCCGGGCATGGAACGCCTGGCAGCACAGTATCGCGCGCCTCACCTCCAGGCCCATCTCGCGCAGCACGCCGGCCGAGAAAGCCGCGTTCTCCATGGTGTTCGTGGCCCGATCCTCGCGCAGTATCGCGCTATCGGGCACGCCATTTAGCCGCAGCACATGCCGGCAGAAGTCAAAGTCGGTGGCATGCTCGCCCCGGTAGCGCGGGTCGGAAACGTTCTCGCAGGCAAACCGCCCCAGCTTGGACGAGCAGCTGCCCGAGGGCAGTATGTACGGCGCATAGCCCTGGCGGTACAGCTGCGCCGCCCGCTCGGATACCTGCGCATGCGCTGTGCCCGGCACGAGTATCACGTCGCTTGCCTGGGGCGCGTCGCTTATGAATATGAAGTCGGTTATGCCGCTGATTGCACGGTTCATCAGTGCGCCTCCCGATGCGTTTTTCGACCCCCGGTCGCCGCGCCGTTTGCCCGGCGCAGCCGCTTGTGGTCGTCGCCTACATTGCAATGCCGGCTCAAATCGATGTCAAGCCCGGCGCGGAACCGGCGCACGGCGCTCCAGGGCCTTGCCGCTCAGTGCGCGGGCGTGTAGTCGCCGCGTGCTATCGCCAGTTCATAGCCTATCTCCGCCATGTGGCCGCGCAGCGTGGCTATGCTCTCGGCCGCGTCGTCGCCGGTTATTGCCTTGTTGTCGTAGAGCAGGTACTTGCGCCGCACCGCGCGCGGCGACAGGTTGGGCATTATCACGTTCGCGCCCGCCAGCACGCCGCGCTTGCGCCCCGAACCGTCCAGCGTGCCCAGCGCCGTCGTAGCCGGCAGCAGCACGCGCGGCAGCATTATCCGGCACAGGCTAAGCATGAACAGCGTCAGCTCCACGCTGCCCGCCGGGCATGCCCCAAACGGCGTGTCCCGGTGCGGTATGAACGGGCCTATGCCTATCATCTCGGGCCTGAACGCGGCCATGAACTCCATGTCGCGCGCCAGCTCCGCCGCGGTCTGGTACGGCGAGCCCACCATGCAGCCGCAGCCGGTCTGATAGCCCAGCCGCTTGAGCGCCTCCAGACAGCGCATCCGGCTGGCCAGCCGCTGCTCGGGCGGATGCAGCCGCGCGTAGTGCTCGGGCGACGCGCTCTCGTGCCGCAGCAGGTACCGATCCGCGCCCGCCGCGCGCAGCTGCCGGTACGACTCCTCGCTGCGCTCGCCCAGCGACAGCGTTATCGCGCAGTCGGGGTACGCCTCGCGTATGGCGCGCACTATCGCGCACATGCGCGCGTCGTCAAAGTACGCGTCCTCGCCGCCCTGCAGCACGAACGTGCGAAACCCCGCGGCGTAGCCCTCCGCGCAGCACTCCATTATGTCCTGCGCACTCAGCCGGTAGCGCTGCACGCGGGCGTTGCTGCGCCGCAAGCCGCAGTACAGGCAGTCGTTGCGGCAGTAGCTCGTGAACTCCACTATGCCGCGTATGTAGAGCGCCCGGCCGAACTCGCGCTGCGCTATGCTGCGCGCGAGCGCCGCGGCGTATTCGCGTTCGGCCCCGGTATGCGTGGCCAGCAGCTGCGTCCACTCGGCAAGCGCCAGCTGACCGCGCGCTCTCAGCCGGTCTATCAGCTCAGTGTTGGTCATAGTTCGCCTCCTGGCTGTCCGCGGCGCGCGTTATCACGTTTGAATACGCCGTCCTGGCGCTCACGCCCGGCAGCCGGCCGATCTTGCCCGACAGCGCGCTTATCACGTCCTGCGGCGCGTCTATCGCTATGCTTATTATGTTCAGGTTCCTTGCGCGGTACGGTATGCCCATGCGCCCGATTATGTACGCGCCGTATTCGTGCAGTATCGCGTTCATCGATTCCACCGAGCCGGGCGCCTCTACTATTATGCCTATAATCGCCACGCGCGTGTCCATGCGTTCAGCCTCCAATGCAAAAAATCGCCGCGCCCCTCGGACGCGGCTAAAGCACGCCCGGCGGCGGGCGCGCAGATCCGTATCTTCGCCGCAAGCCGCCCTGAGGCGGGTTTTGGCTTCAGGCACGCGCTCAGTATAGCAGCGCGGCGCGGGTTTGTCAATCGCGCGTAGCCGGATTGCCGAGCGCGCCGCACCGCATCACCATCGACATGCGCAGCGCCTCCATGCGCCGCCGGCAAGTCCTGCGCGCCTGCAACTTGCGGCCGCGCGCCAAACGAGTTATAATATGAGACGGCGGCGCGCGCAGAAAACACAGCCCGGTTGGTAGTCCGGGGCGGCGCTACTGCCGCAAGTAACCCTCCCTCCTGTGGGTCGTCCGTGCGCGAAACTACGCGTCGCCGGACAGGAGGCGCGCAATGAACGGTATTGCGCTCACGGTGTACTTTGACGAACCATTTTACGTAGGCGTGCTGGAGCGAAGGCTGGACGGACGGCTGAGCGCGGCGCGGATTGTATTCGGCCCCGAGCCCAGCGACGCGCAGGTATACGCCTGGGTCCGCGCCGGTTGGCCGGGCGCGGAGTTCTCGCCCGACGTCGCGGACGCGCGCATACCCGCGCCGGCCGCCAACCCCAAGCGCCGGCAGCGCCAGATAGCCCAACAGACCGCCGCGGGCGTATCCACGCGCTCGCAGCAGGCGCTGGCGCTGGCACGCGAACAGGCCGCGCAGCTCCGCCACGAGCGCCGCCGCGACGCGCGCGACGCCCGGCGCGAGCGCGCCTACGAGCAGCGCTGCCTCAAGCGCCGTCAAAAGCACCGCGGCCACTGACGGCCGCGCATGCACCGCAGCGCCACGATATGGCTCATGCGCAACAGGACGCGCCCGGCTTCCGCAATTCGCGGGGCGGGCGCGTCCCAATTTGCAGGTACCGCGGCCGATGCACGGCGCGGCAGGTTCGACTGTGCGCCGGCCGTTAGCTGGCCCCAGCGCACAGCTGCCGACCGGCGAACGCGATTTGGCTCGCCTCGCCCGCCCATCAGCCGGCGCGGCATTTATCGGGCCGAATGCGGCGCGCTGCCGGGCCATGCGCACCGGATGGCGCGCTTGGATGCTTGGGCGTACTGTCGACGCGAAAAGGCGCTGCCAGCTCTCACTACGGAGCTGGCTGCATGCTGCGCAGCGCTCGATTGACGGGCGTCAGCTGTCTCTGTGCACAGGTTGTGATCCGATGCCCGAAACAGGGCATTTGCATCGACCCGCACATGTTCATTAGTACAGCCAGCCGCGCTTCATGGACGTATTTGCAGGTTACGTTCGTGATATCCGCTCGTTATCCTCATGACGGAGCCAGCTGCATGTTGCGCCGCGCTCGATTGACGAGCGTCAGCTTTCTCTGCACAGGTGTTGATCCGATGCACGGAGCTAAGCATTTTGCAGCGGCCCACATATCTTCAATAGCCCAGCTGGCTGCACTTCATGGACGCATAAACAGGTTACGTTCATAATTTCCGCTCGTTATCCTCATGGCGGAGCCAGCTGCATGCTGCGCAGCGCTCGATACACTGGCGTCAGCTGTCTCTACACGGGTTGTGAACCGATGCCCAAAACAGAGCATTTGCACCGACCTGCACCTCTTCAATAGCACCACAGGCCGCGCTTCATGGACGTATAAGCATGTCGCGTTCATGATTCCGCTCGCTATTTCGGCCTATCGCCGTTCACTCTTGCCCGGGCGCATTGCCCAGCATATCTCCCGATGCACGCGCTCACAGCGACTTCAACCCCTCCAGCGCGCGCCGCAGCGCCACGCCCGCATACGATGCAAACCCGTGATTCAGGCTGCCGCCCGTGGGGCGGTTGTGCTCCCACAGCGTGCCCGTGAGCTGCGCCATGCCGCCGAAGAAGCCCCGTATCTCGTCCACCGCCGCGCCGTACATGCCCGCCTTGAGCAGCAGCTCCAGCCGCAGGTATATGCCCATGAACGCGTTGGACGGCTCCACATCCCGGCCCAGCGCCGCGTACCGCGCGTGATCCGGGCCGAACACGTCGCAAAACGCCGCCTTCAGGCGCGCATAGCGCGGCTCGTTCATGTCCACTTCGCCGAAGTACAGCGCATAGTACTGCCCGGTCTCGGACGTGTTGCCGGTCGGGCGCAGCGCGCCGTCCGCGCCGCGCACCGCGTTGTCTATGAACAGCTCGCCGTCGAACGCCTGCCGCACCGCCTCGGCGCGCACCTGCGCGCACCGCTCCAGCAGCGCCGCGTCGCCGTACATATCGCCCACCGCGCGGAGCACGCGCGAGTACAGGAAGTTCGTAGGATAGCTCACGTCCTGCACCCATTCGTTGCAGCGCGACCACTCGACAAAGTTCCAGCCCGGCAGGCCCTCCAGCAGCCCGTCCGCGTTGACATGGCCCGCCAGCCAGTCAAGCAGCCCGTAGCACAGCGGCCTGAAGTACGCCCGATCCAGCTCCGGCGAGCGCACCAGCGCCTGCTCCAGCTCCAGCACGTACCACATCGCCCACTGCGGTATGAACTCGCCATTGAGCACGTCGGACGGATAGCACATGGGCAGCATGCCCTCGGGCAGCCCCTCGATCCAGCCCGCCTGCACGAAGTTGCGCAGGAACGCGCGCTCCAGCCGGTTGTCGCCGGTGAAGCCGTATTCGGCCTGCGCGGTGAAGTAGCTGTCGCACAGCCAGCCCGCGCGCTCGCGCGTGGGGCAGTCCATGAACGCGTCCAGCGAGTTCTGCCGGAACGTGCTGACCGCCGCGGCGTAGATCCCATCCAGCTGCGCGTCGCCCGAACCCAGCTCCGGGCGCGCGCACTCCGGGTATATGAACTGGCGCATGCCCGCCGTGCGCACGCGCACGCTGCCGCTCATCACGGTAAACTGCATGTACCTCAGGTCGCACGGATCGAAACCTTCCAGCTCGTATTCGCCGCGCGGCAGCTCGTATGACAGCATGTTTATGTACTGCCCATACAGCCGGTCAGTGGACACATACGGCTCAGGGCAGTACTCCTCGTAGGCTATCAGCAGCCGCGCATCGTCCAGCACCTCTATGCCGGCGCGCATGAAGCCCGTGTACACGCGCCCCAGGTCGCACAGCGCATACTCGCCCGCGCTCAGCTCGCACGGCTCGAACGCCCGCGCGCCCGATTCCGGCGCGAACCTGAGCGCGCGATACTCGTCGTATGGCGCGGCCTCCAGCTCGGCGCGCGCATAGCCGTCGGACGTAGCCGGCACATCGTCTATGAAGCGTATGTCGGTCGGCGCAGGCTCGCCCGCCTCGAACCGGCCGCGCGCCGCCATGGCCTGCACCGCGACCTCGTCCATGCACGGCAGCGGCACTTCGCGCTCGATGTAGCGGCAGCCCGGCTCCACGCGCTCCCATGCGCACGGCTCAAGCGCGCCCTGGCCGCGGTATACCTCCGAGAAGTGGCGCTGGTACGAAAAGCGCATCACCTTCTGCAGCCGCGACAGGTCGCGATACGCCTCGAAGTCCGCGCCGGTCGCGGCCAGCACCCGGCCGCCCGCGACGACCTCGGCCACTATGAACCCCGGCTGGCACACGCCGTCGAACGAGCGGCAGTTGTAGCTGGCCACCGCTATGCGCAGCCGCCCGCCCCGACTCAGATCGACCGGTATGCGATCCACGCGCGCATAGCCCCGCGCCGCGCGCGCCGGGCCGCAGATCAGCAGCGCGCCGTTCAGATACGCGCGATACCGCGTCGCGCCGGCTATCCTCAGCTCGGCCGGAGCATCGGTCGCGCCCAAAGTGCATTCGAATACGCCGGTCACGTTCAGCTGCGTGGCCAGGCCCTTCAGGAAGATCGGTTGTGCCTTTATGAACATTTACCTTACCCCCGATGCGCTTTAATCATTTTAGTTATTCAATTGGATTTGCCGGCAGCTTGCGCCCGCACGACGCGCAGAACTCGTAGCCCGCCTCGACCCGGGCGCCGCAGTAAGGGCAGAACGCCCCGCCCTGCGCCGCGCTGGTCGGCACGCTCACGGTTCTGCCGGCATCGCCGTCAAAGTAGCCGTTCAGCGGATCGGGCTCCTCGCCCTCGTCGGTTATGTCGTATTCGGAAAAGCGCTGTTTGCGCGTGGCCGAATATATGCTGAACGCGCCCGCCGCGGCCATAAGCACGCCTATCAATACCGCCACAAGTTGAAACTCGGAAAACCCGCTCTCGCTCGCGGACAGCGCCATTACAATCGGCACAATCGACATTATCAGCGCCATTATTCCCCCAAACAGCGACGGCCCGCGCCCACGCTTGATGCTTCTCATAGCGTCACCTCCCAGGCGCATGATAGCATATGCGCAGATCCGGCGCAAGCCGCAGCCGTCCAAATGTCGGCGCAAGCCGCTCAATTGTCGGTCATAATGCGCCGCGCCCGCCGGGCAAAAGGGCGGCGCATCCGCAGCACCTGCCGCAGACGCGCCCCCAGTTCGCATATTCAACTGTCAAACATCAGCGTTCGGCGTCAAACAGCGTGCAGCCCATCGCGCGAAAGTACTCCATGCGCTCATACACCGCGCTCACGTCTACCTGATAGTACGCCGCCAGGCAGTCGGCGCACATGAACTCGGTCGCGCCGCGGTTAATCAGCTTCTTGGTCACGGCGACCTCATCGCGCGTGAGCCGGCGCGCGCACCTGACGCAGCGCGCGTCGGTCAGCTCGGAGCCCTTCATGCGCGCGCAAGCTTGGCCAGGTACACCGCGCAGTCGTGCGGCTGCACGACCGGGTTGAAGTAGTCGCGCTTCACGCCCAGCTGCTCGCCGGTGAACGCGTCGGTCAGCTCGAAGCCATAGCCGCTGCCATACGGCAGACCCGCGTCCGCGAACGTGAACGACACCTCGCCCGCCTTCTCGCCCAGGTTGAAGTAGCCTATCGCGAACTCGCCGTCCGACATGTGCTTTATGAACGTGCATGCGGTGTGATCGGCGTTATTCCACCAGTCGGGCGTGCCGTACTGCGCCTTGCCCTCAAATACCTGGTACGGATTGCGGCTCTCTATGTCCTGATTGATGCGTATCAGGTTGCGGTTGAGCACCAGCTGCTTGCAGAACTCGTTCATGTTGCGTATGTCGCCGCCCAGCATCAGCGGCGCGCTGAACAGCGCCCACAGCGCGAACTGCGTCTTGTAATCGCTGTCGGTGCACGCGTTGCCAAACGCCACGTTGCCCTTGCCGTACATGCCCACCGTCAGCATGTCGATGTCGTTGAAGCAGAAGTTGCCGCTCATGCAGAAGTTCGGAAGCTGGCTGCGCACGATGTTGGTAAAGCTGATGAAGTTGTCCTGTATATCGCCGGTGGAGCGGTACATCTGCACGCCTATCGAGCGCATCCAGCGCCACGGCTCCTCGCGGCCCCAGTTGCACGCCGAGAACAGTATCTCGCGCCCCGTGGCCTTGAGCGCCATCGACATCGTGGCGTAGCGCGTCTTGCAGTCCGCGCTGTCCGGGAAGTTGCAGAAGTCGTACTTCAGGAAGTCCACGCCCCAGTCGGCGAACGTCTGCGCGTCCACGAACTCGTGGTCGTAGCTGGACGGATAGCCCGCGCAGGTGCGTATGCCCGCGCAGCTGTACATGCCGAACTTCAGCCCCTTGGAGTGTACATAGTCGGCCACGGCCTTCATGCCGTGCGGGAACTTGGCCGGATCGGCCACGAGCTTGCCCTGGGCGTCGCGCTCGCGCAGGCTCCAGCAGTCGTCTATGACCAGGTACTCATAGCCCGCGTCGCGGTAGCCCTGCTCGACCATGGCGTCCGCGGTCTCGCGTATCAGCTGATCGGATATGTTTTCGCCGAACGTGTTCCAGGAGTTCCAACCCATGGGGGCAGTCTGAGCTATCATATCGCATTTCCTCCATAAACCGCAGCGCCGGACGCACCCATAGCGCGCCCGGTTGCGCCGCGGGTATTGCTTACTTTATTATAACTTCATGGCCGGTGCGCGCCGACTCGTATATCGCGTCGAGTATCTTCATCAGCGTCACGCCGTCCACCGCCGGATTGCGGCACTCTATGCCGTCCCGCACGCAGTCCACATAGTGGTTGATCTCGTTTTCGAACAGCCCCTCGAAGCTCAGCGCCGTCGGGTTGGCCAGCGTCACGTTGGTCATGTACGAGTTCATCTCGGAATAGATCGTCAGCTCCGGATCGAGCTTGGCGCCGGCCTTGGTGCCGAACAGCTCTATCGTGCCGGTGTCCTTTTCGATGTTGAGGCTGAAGCTGGCCTCTATCTGCAGCACCGCGCCGTTGTCAAAGCGTATCATCGCGGTGGCCAGGTCCTCGACGTCGAATATGTCGTGGCCCGAGCGCGAGTCGGACTTGTACTCGACGTCGCTCTTTATCTCGTGCCGGTCGCCCAGCTTGTTGAACGTCGCGCCATACACCGACACCGGCATCGGCCGGCCCATCAGATACCGGCACAGGTCGATTATGTGCACGCCCAGGTCGATCAGCGGCCCGCCGCCCGAGCGCGACTTGTCGCCGAACCAGCCGCCCGGGCAGCCCTTGCGCCTGAGATACGTCGCCTTGGCGTAGTAGATGTCGCCGAAGTAGCCGTTGTCTATGAAGTCCTTGAGTATCGCGCAGTCGTTGCCGAAGCGCCGCACGAAGCCTATCATCAGCAGCTTGCCGTTGCGCTCGGCCGCCTCCTGCATGCGCTGCGCCTGCTCGGCATTGAGCGCCATCGGCTTTTCGCACAGCACGTGCTTGCCGGCGTTGAGCGCGGCTATCGCGCACTCGGCGTGCGCCGCGTTCCAGGTGCACACGCTGACCGCGTCCAGCTCGGGGAGCTTGACCATCTCGTTCACGTCGGTGAACAGCCGGGTCACGCCGTACTCCTCGGCGCGGCGCTTCATCGCCTTTTCGTTGATATCGCACAGCGCATATATCTCGACATTGGGGTTGAGCGAGTAGCCGCGCAGGTGCACGCCGGATATGTTGCCGTTGCCTATAACGCCTATCTTGAGCTTGTCCGCCATATTGTTACCCTTCCCTTCGGCATGATTTTCCGCTGAATAAAGTATAATCCCTGAGCGCGCCGGCGTCAATCGCGCATGCGGCGCCCGGCGCGATTTTTCGTCATTTCGTGCGAGTTTTGTATAAATCCCGCCCGGCGCGAAACGCATGCACGCAAAAGCGCCCGCCGCCACATCTCAGCGACATGGCGGCGGGTCGCGCTAAACCGGGCCGGCCTCACCTGAGGAAGCCCTGTATGATGCGCTCCTCGGCCTCCTGCTCGGTCAGGCCCAGCGTCATCAGCTTTTGTATCTGTTCGCCGGCGATCTTGCCTATCGCGGCCTCGTGTATCAGGCGCGCGTCGGTGTGCTCGGCGCTTATCGCGGGTATCGACTTGATGCGCGCCTCGTCCATCAGTATCGAGTCGCACTGCACGTGGCCAAAGCAGTCCGCCTGGCCGACCATGCGCGGGTAGAACTCCTGATACGAGGTGTCGCGCGCGACGGTGCGCGAGGTTATGCGGCCGGTCGCGCCCGGCGCGCTGAGTATCACGTCCATCTCGGACTCGGCGGTCTGGCGGCCGTGCGTCATCAGCTTTTCGTTGACCACCGCCTCGGCGTCGCGGCCCACCACTATCTTGACATAGCGCTTGGTCGAATCCACGCCGCGGATCTGGGTGTTGTCCATCTGTATGAACGCGCCTTCGTCCAGGTATGCGAAGGTCTGCGGGTTCATCACGCGCTCGCCGGTGCCCTCGCCCTCGCCGTAGTGCCGCTCCACATAGCGCACGCGCGAGCGCTTGCCCACGTGGAAGGTGTGTATGCCGTCGTGCTGCGTGGTCTCGCAACCGCTGTTATGTATGCCGCAGCCCGCCACTATCGTGACGTCGCAGTCGTCGCCTATGAAGAAGTCGTTGTACACCGTGTCGGTGAGCCCGGTCTCGGTCATTATCACCGGTATGTGCAGCGACTCGTTGCGCGTGCCGGACTTTATGCGTATGTCTATGCCGGGCTTGTCGGTCTTGGTGGTTATCTCTATATTGGCCGTGGACACGCGGCCCTCGAGCTGGCCGTTCTTGCGGATGTTGTACGCGCCCTGGGGCACGCCCTCCAGCTCGGCTATCTCCTTTAACAATGCGCTGTCTATGCCGTTCATTGTGCGCCCTCCCCCTTGGAAAAGTACTTGCAGCCCGGTTCGGCGCCGGCGAGTATCTCGGGGAACACCTCGGCCTTGGGCCCCAGCCGGGTCACGCGGCCGTCCGACAGCACCGCTATCTGATCGGCCAGGTCGAGTATGCGCTCCTGGTGAGATATCACGATTATCGTGGACTTGGTCTGCGAGTGCAGCGCGCGGAACGTGTCGGTCAACCGCGCGAACGACCACAGGTCTATGCCGGCCTCGGGCTCGTCGAATATCATCAGCTGCGCGCCGCGCGCGAGTATCGTGGCGATCTCGATGCGCTTTATCTCGCCGCCCGACAGCGACGCGTCCATCTCGCGATCTATGTAATCGCCCGCGCACAACCCGACCTTGTTCAGGTACTGGCAGCCCTCCTGGGTGCTCATGTCCTCGCGCCCCGCGGCCAGCGCCAGCAGGTCGCGCACGCGCATGCCCTTGAACCGCGGCGGCTGCTGGAAGCCATAGCTCACGCCCAGCCGCGCGCGCTCGGTTATGCTCATGTTGGTTATATCGGTGCCGTTGAACACTATGCTGCCCCCGGTGGGCTGCTTAAGGCCCATTATCACGCGCGCCAGCGTAGTCTTGCCGCCGCCGTTGGGCCCGGTCACCACCAGGAACGCGCCATCGGGCACGGTCAGGTTCACGTCGCTGAGTATGTCGGTGCGCGCGCCGCCGTCGTTCGCCCGGTATGATAGGTTGTTGATCTGAAGCATTTGCCGCATCGCCTTTCCTGCCGCGGCCGGCATCGCCCGCCGCGCTATCGTCATGCCGCCGGCACACGCCGGGGCCTTGCTCTGCCATCTGCGCGCCCGCAGCGAACGCTGTCGAATGCGCGCTATTTATATATTACCACCGCAGGGCCTTTTGAATCAAGTAATTTAAGCCGCGCCATGTGAATTTACATGTATGGGCCGCCTCCATCAGTATGCCCGGCGCGCCCCGGCTCAAATCGCGCGCGCAGACGGCCGGCCGCGCGCGTTATTTTTGTAATATATTCGCGCGATTTACGTATAGATTATTCGCGCCAGGCTGGTATAATTAAGCCATAGACCACATACCGGAGGTGAATCGGATGAGGACATATCCGCAGGACCGCCAGGCGGCGATATCGTTCCCGCTGGGCGGCATAGGCGCCGGCTCGGTGGGGCTGGCCGGCAACGGCGCGCTGGTCGACTGGGAGATCAACAACCGCCCCAACCGCGAGAGCATCAACCCGTTCACCGGCTTTGCGATAAAGGCCGAGGATAGCTCGCGCGTGCTGGACTGGCGCTTTGTGCAGGGCGACACGATGCGCGACTTCATGGGCGGCATGCACGCGCTGAACCACTCCTGGGGCTACGGCCACGGCCCCAATCGCAGCACGCTGGCCGGCGGCCGGCACTTCGAGCACACCGAGTTCCAAAGCGAATTCCCGTTCGCGCGCATAGTCTTTGGCGACGCGCGCTTTCCGGGCCGCGTGGAGCTGAGCGCGTTCAACCCGTTCATACCCTCCAACGACCGCGACAGCAGCATACCCGCGGCCATGTTCGAGCTGAGCGTGACCAACACCTCGACCGCGCCGCTGCGCTACACGCTCGCGCTGTCGCTGACCAACCCGCTGGAGTCGTTCGGCGGGCCCAACGTGGAGCACCGCGAGCCGGGCCTTAGCGCGCTGACACTGCACAGCGGCGTGACCGACGCCGGCCTGTGCGGCTACGGCGACGTGACGATGGCCACCGACGCCCCGGACGCGCAGGTGCAGCGCTACTGGTACCGCGGCGGCTGGTTCGACGAGCTGACGATGTTCATGAACGAGTTCGGCGCGCGCGGCCCGCTCAAGCCCCGCGACTACCAGACGCCCGCGCAGTCCAAGCCCGATACCGGCACGCTGGCCGTAGCGCTGGACGCCGCGCCCGGCCAGACCTGCCGCGCGCGCTTCGTGCTGAGCTGGTTCGTGCCCAACTACAGGAAGTACTGGGGCGAGCGCGCCGCCGAGGGCGATGCGCCCGACTGGCGCAACTACTATGCAAAGCTGTTTGACAGCTCGCGCGCGGCGGCGCAGTACTGCCTTGAGAACTGGGCAAGGCTGTACGGCGATTCGCTGAGCTTTGCCCGCGCGCTGGGCGGCTCCACGCTGCCCGACTGCGTGCTGGACGCGATAGAGGGCAACCTGGCCACGCTCAAGTCCTCGACCTGCCTCAGGCTGACCGACGGCGACTTCTACGGCTGGGAGGGCGTCAACCGCACCACCGGCAGCTGCGAGGGCACCTGCCAGCACGTGTGGAACTACGCGTATGCGCTGCCCCTGCTGTTCCCCCGGCTCGAGCGCGGCGTGCGCTCAAACGAAATAAAGTGCTCACTGGACGAGTTTGGCCGCATGCGCTTCAGGATGATGCTGCCGCTGGGCGCCCAGCGCTGGGGCTTCCGCGCGTGTGTCGACGGGCAGATGGGCACCGTGATGAAGTGCTACCGCGAGTGGAAGCTGTCCGGCGACACGCAGTGGCTGCGCGCCAACTGGGACGCGATACGCAGCATGATAGAGTTCGCCTGGAGCCCCGACAATGAGGACAAGTGGGACGAGGGCGCGACCGGCGTGATGCGCGGCCGGCAGCATCACACGCTGGACGTGGAGCTGTTCGGCGCGCACAGCTGGCTGACCGGGTTCTATCACGGCGCGCTGCTGGCCGGCGCCGAGATGGCGCGCGCGCTGGGCGACGAGCCGCTCGCCGAGCGGTATGAGGCCATATACCGCCGCGGCCACGAGTGGCTGGAGGCCAATACGTTCAACGGCGAGCACTATGTGCAGGCGATCGACATCGGCAGCGACGAGCTGCTGCGCCGCTACGGCGACGACCCGTCGATCAACATGGAAAACGGCTACTGGGACGCCGAGACGCGCCAGGTCAAGTACCAGATAGGCGACGGCTGCGAGATAGATCAGGTAGTGGCCGACTGGCATGCGGGCCTGATGGGCCTAAAGCCGATATTCGATCCCGCACACCGCGCGCAGGCGCTCAGGAGCATATACCGCCTCAACATGAAGTGCATGCGCGACCTGAACAACCCCTGCCGCGTGTTCGCGTGCAACGGCGAGCGCGGCGTGACGATGTGCGCCTGGGCCGAGCCCGAGCGCAAGCCCGCGATACCTGTGCCCTACTCCGAGGAGGTCATGACCGGGTTTGAATACGCGTTCGCGGGCAGCCTGCTGCAGTGCGGCATGGAGCGCGAGGCGCTGGACGTCGTATCCGCAATACGCGCGCGCTACGACGGCCGGCTGCGCAATCCATTCAGCGAGATCGAGTGCGGCGCCAGCTATGCCCGCGCGATGGCCAGCTATGCGCTGCTGCTGATATACAGCGGCTTCCGCTTCGACATGACGCGCGGCATGCTGGGCTTCAGGCCGGTGCGCCCGGGCCGGTACTTCTGGTCGGCCGACGGCGCGTGGGGCACGGTCGAGCTGAGCGGCCATTCGCTGCGGCTGAACGTCATCTATGGCGGCATGGCGCTCAGGCAGCTGGAGCATCCGCTGCCCGGCGTGCGCGCCGTCAGCCTGAACGGCCGCCCGATTGACTTTGCGGCGGACGCGGGCTGCGCGCAGTTCGACGTGGCGCTCAGCGCCGGCGACGCGCTGGAGCTTTGGGCTGAGTAAACGATATGCGCGCGGTGCGTCAACGCAGTGAGGGCGCACCGCGCCTGCTAGCCAAAGCAGCTGCTTTTATGATGGTGGATGGAAAACTGGCTTCCCCGCAACTGCCGCTTTCTCTGGGTTTTGCTCGAATCCTGCGGATTCGGGCCACAAGTTCAGCGGCAATGGTCGCCGCATGCGCCGCCGGATGCGTCTGTCAATCGATTACGTCTCGGCTCTTTCGAGCGCTTATCCTGGTTTTGGGCAGGCTGACATGGTGGGCCGTCTTATTGTATGCACGCTGCGTCAGATCACTGAC
>CAWVGT010000056.1:0-11438 GCA_963928645.1 Candidatus Fimadaptatus sp. | reverse complement strand
TGGTTCATACTGTATCGTTTTCAAGGATCGCCGCTGCTTAACTCGCGATGCACTCTCGAGCATCTCTTGCTTCCTTTGTGCGCCGCTCGCTGGCAGCTCATATATAATACCACATCCGGAGACTCTTGTCAATACCTTTTTTCGCACTTTTTCAGATTTTTTTGAACCTTTTGTCCGGAACGGCCACTACGGCCCTCCACAGGCCGCATGGGCCCAGGGCTGAACAGCTTTCACTGCCAACCAGCCTGCCTGAGAATCGCCTCTACAAGCCCTACACGGCCCCAGACAGGCCATCAGACCGCCCCGCAGCGCCGTTCAAGGCGCACCCGGCGCCGCACCACCGCGCACGCGCCGGGCCTTGCACCCATCGCTCAGCCCTTTATCGCCGCGCCCGGCTCGTGCCACGCCGCCAGCCGCGCGCCGTCCCATCCAAAGTACGTCATGCAGGTCGTGCTGACCGGCCGTATCCGCGCCAGCTTGTCCGCGGCGCCTGCGCCCGGGTCGGCCAGCGCCGCGTCGCCCAGCACGTTCGCGATGCGGCAGATCATGACCTCGCTGCCCTCCAGCGGCACGAACTGCACGACCTCCAGCTCCATGTTGACCGGGCTGTCGCTCAGCACCGGCACGTCCAGCGCCGCGCCGCGCTGCCAGTTGAACGGTATGTCCATCTTGTCGGGCGAATAGCCGCTCGCAGTGCCGAAGTAGTCCGCCAGCGGCAGCAGCTCCTCGGTCACCAGGTTGGCCGAGAACGCGCGTGTGGCGTGTACCCGATCCAGCGTGAGCTTGGGCCCGCCTATCGCCGCCATGACGCCCAGCCCGTCCAGCCAGCAGTAGCTCAGCCAGCAGAACAGCCCAAAGTCGGGCCGCCCGTCCTCGCGGAACGTGCCGTAGCAAAACAGCGTCTGCGGGCAGTAATCGTTCGATATGGGTAAACTTACCTTATCCATCTTCACGTCCTCCGTCAATCAGCGCGCCTGCACACAGTTGCCGCGCCGGGCGAGTCGCTTGGGGTCGCCCTGCCGGCCCATACCGGGAATATGTCCACGATAAGCCAAAGCCCCGCCGCGCAGCTCTCTCGAACCGCACGGCTGGGCACTCAATCACTCATTACGCCTGCTCAGCCAGGAACTTGTTCAGATCGTCGACCAGCGCATCCACATCGATGCCGTGCACGGCGCCGGCGTCCTCCAGCGACTCGGCGGTCGCGTGCGGGCAGCCCAGGCAGTGCATGCCGTACTGCATGAATATCGGCGCGGTCATGCGGTTGATCCGGAGAACTTCGCCTATGCTCATCTGCTTGTTGACCTTGACATCCATAATTAAACCCTCCATATGCTCGCAGCCTTGCGGCGTCGTATTCGCTTCGTAGATATTATAACCCAGCGCGTGGCCATTGCAACATTAAAAATCTATTTTCCCACGCAAAAATCCGCAAATATGCGGTCGATCACGTCCTCGCCGGCGGCATGCCCGGTTATCTCGCCCAGCGCCTCGCGCGCGCCGTGCAGGTCCAGCGCCGCCAGCTCTATCGACGCGCCCTGCTCCAGCGACCGCGCCGCCAGCGCGATCAGCTCGGCCGCGCGCTGCGCGCACGCTATGTGGCGCTCGCGCAGGAACAGCGCGTCCGGATCGGCGCAGCTCGCCGCGCGCGCGCTCATCAGCCGCTTGAGCTCGTCCACGCCCGCCAGGTCGCGCGCCGATACCTCGCACACCCGCCCCTCGAACTTCGCGCTCAGCGCCGCCGCGTCCCACGCCGCGGGCAGGTCGCGCTTGTTGAGCACCAGTATGAACCGCTCGTCGGCCATGTCCAGCAGCGCCCGGTCCTCGTCCGAGAGCGCCTCGGCGGTGTCCAGCACCAGCAGCACTATGTCGGCCGCGCCCGCCGCCGCGCGCGCCCGCTCCACGCCCATGCGCTCTATCTCGTCGCTGGCGTCGCGCTGGCCCGCGGTGTCGGACAGCCGCACGCGGTAGCCGCTCAGCTCCAGCTCCTCGGTCAGCACGTCGCGCGTCGTGCCCGCGGTGCGCGTCACTATCGCGCGCTCGCTGCCCAGCAGCGCGTTCATCAGCGAGCTCTTGCCCACGTTGGGCCGGCCCGCCAGCACCACGCTAAGCCCGCGCCGGAGCATGTCGGCCTGGCGCGGCGCGCACGCGTGCCTGAGCCGCTGCTCGAGCGCGCGCGCGTCGCGCAGTATGTCGCCCTCTATCTCAGTCTGCTCGATCTCCTCGGGAAAGTCGAGCGCGGCCTCGATCCGCGCCAGCAGCCCGGTCAGCTCGTCCTGCGCCGCGATCACGAACCGCGCCACGCCGCCGTCCAGCTCGCGCAGCCCCGCGCGCAGCGCCGCCTCGCCCCGCGCGCGCAGCACGTCCATCACCGCCTCGGCGCGGCTCAGGTCTATCCGGCCGTTCAAAAACGCGCGGCGCGTGAACTCGCCCGGCTCGGCGGGCCGTATGCCGAACTCGTACAGCGCCCTGAGCAGCCGCGACGCCGCGGCGTCCCCGCCGTGTATCTGGAACTCGCACACGTCCTGGCGCGTATACGAGCGCGGCGCGCGCATCAGCACGCACAGCGCCTCCTCGCGCTCGCCCGCGTTTATTATATGGCCATAATACATCCGGTGCGACTCGAGCGATTTCGGCCGCGCCGAAAAGAACCGCCGCAGCGCGCGCTCGGCGTCCGGCCCGGACACGCGCACTATCGCCACGCCGCCCTCGCCGGGCGCGGTGGCCAGCGCGGCTATGGTGTCGTCCGGTGAAAACCGCATCACGCGTTGCGCACCGGCAACACCAGGTACGTGTACCGGTCGCCCTCCGTGGGGCAGATTATGCACGGGCTGACCGCCGAGTTGAAGCGCAGCACTATGTCGTCGTCCTCTATGACCTTCATTATGTCGCTCATGAAGCGTATGTTGAACGATATCTCCAGCCCGTCGCCGGTGTGCATGGCCTCCAGCTCCTCGTAGGCGTCGCCCATCTCGGAATTGGACGTTATGACCATGCGGTTGTCGGCCACGGCGAACTTCATGAGGTTGTTCTTGCCGTCGCGCGCCAGCAGCGCGGCGCGGTCTATGCACGCGGCCAGCTCCTGGCGGTTGACGCGCACCAGGCAGCTCCAGGTTGTGGGTATTATCGAGCGGTACTTTATGAACTCGCCCTCGAGCATGCGGGTTATCACGCGCGTGTCGCCGATGTCGAAGCTGATGTGAGTGCGATCCAGCGCTATGTCAACCTCGCCCTCCTCGCCGAGTATGCGCGCGACCTCGTTGAGCGAGCGCCCGGGTATCAGCGCGTCGAACTCGCCCGCGCCGTGATCCAGCTCGAGCCGCCTGAGCGCCAGCCGGAACCCGTCCAGCGCGACCAGGTTGACCCCGCCCGGCTCGACCTCCATCAGGCAGCCGGTGAATATCGGCCGGGCCTCGTCGGTGGCGATGGAGAAGCTGGTCTGGCGGATCATGTCGCGCAGCTCCTTCTGCGGCAACCTGACGCCGCTCTGCGCGCTCAGCGCGGGCAGCGCCGGGTACTCCTCGGCCGCGAAGCCCGCCAGCGTCGTGCGCGAGCCGCGGCACCTGAGCGTGGCGGCGTTGTTCTGGGCCACGCTCACGTCGACCTCGCCCACCGGCAGCCGGCGCACTATCTCGCCCAGCAGCCGGCCGGGCAGCACCACGCGGCCCTCCTCGCGCACGTCGGCCTCCAGCCGCGTGATTATGCTCATGTTGCCGTCGGAGCAGGTTATCGTCAGCGTGCCGTCGGCGGCCTCCAGCAGCGCGCCCTCCAGTATGGGCATCGCCGCCTTGCTGGATATGGCCTTTATCGCGGTCTGCAGCGATTCGACCATCAGTTCCTGTTTGCATTTAAACCGCATATGATTACCTCTTTCCAATGATCGTGGGCCGTCCGGGCGCATGCAGTCAGTTGCGCTCGAGCGCGGCAGCGCATGCCGTTGCGCACGCAGTGCAACGCATTGCGCGCAACCAAATGCGCACAGCGCAGCGCCATCCCGACCTCAACCATATATATACGCGCGCGCGCACCCGCACGAGGGCAAGGCGGCTCGCGCAGGGCCGCGCGTCAACCGCCCGGCCGCGCCGCGGACTTATCAAGCATATGCTTTAGTATAAGTAGTCGTAGTAGTAGTAGAGCAGTGGAAACGGTGGAAAAGCCAGGGAAAACCCCGCCGCGCGGGCGCGCCGCCTGTGGACGCGCGTGTTGAAAACCGGGGCCGAAACCGCGACTTTCGCCCGCCTGTCCACAGCGCTACTTCTCGCGTATGGTCTTCCTGAGCTCGGCCAGCGAGTTCTTGAGCGCGGGATCGTTCTGCAGCAGTTGGGATATCTTGTCGCAGGCGTGCATCACTGTGGTGTGGTCGCGGCCGCCGAACGCGTCGCCTATGCGCGGCAGCGACAGCTCGGTCAGGTCGCGCGTGAGGTACATCGCGATCTGGCGCGGCAGCGCGATCTCGCGGTTGCGCTTGGAGGACTTGACGTCCTCGGGGCTGACGCCGTAGAAGTCGGACACTACCTGGGTTATCACGTCGGGCGTGATGCGCTTGGGATCCTTTATCGAGAGTATGTTGCGCAGCGCCTCCTCGGCCACGGCCATCGTTATGGGCTTGCCGGACAGCGACGCGTACGCGATTATCCGGGTCAGCGAGCCCTCCAGCTCGCGGATGTTGGATTCGATCTTGTCGGCGATGAAGGCGATTATGTCGTCGGACACATCTATGTGCTCGACCTGGGCCTTCTTGCGCAGTATCGCGATGCGGGTCTCGTAATCGGGCCGCTGTATGTCGGCGATCAGGCCCCATTCGAACCGGCTGCGCAGCCTTTCTTCCAATGTAGGTATATCGCGCGGCGGTTTATCCGAGGATATGATTATCTGCTTGCCGCTGGCGTGCAGCTGGTTGAACGTATGGAAGAACTCCTCCTGAGTCGAGTCGCGCCCGGCGATGAACTGTATGTCGTCGACCATCAGCACGTCCACGTTGCGGAACCGCTCGCGGAACTCGGTGTTGCGGTTGTTCTGTATCGCGGAGATCAGCTCGTTTGTGAAGTTCTCGCTGGTTATGTATACCAGCTTGATCGCCGGGTTTTCGCGCAGCATGTGGTGGCCGATCGCGTGCATCAGGTGGGTCTTGCCCAGCCCGACGCCGCCGTACAGGAACAGCGGGTTGTACGCGTCGGCCGGCGATTCGGCCACCGCGAGCGAGGCCGCGTGCGCGAACCGGTTCGAATTGCCTATTACGAACGTGTCGAACGTGTACTTGGGGTTTAGCCCGTTGGCGTAGGCGCCTATGCCGGGCTCGGGCTCGGGCCGGCGCCTGTCGCCCGCGGTCTCGCCGGGCAGGTACACCTCCAGCTCGTAATCGCGCCGGGTGGCCGCGCGCAGTGCGTTGCGCACCAGCTCGCTGTAGCGCGAGGTTATCATGTTGCGGTGAAACGGCGTGCTGGCCTCCAGCAGGAACCGGTCGCCCACCGCGTCCAGCGGCTTGAGCGTGGCGATCCAGGTCTCGTAGCTGACCTCGGCGAGCGCGTCCTTCAGCGGCGCGCAGGTGCGTTTCCAGATCTCGTCTATCTCGTCAGGTTTCATCCGTTCCTCCGATTGCGGCCGCGCGAGCCGGGCAAAAAAAACAGGCCCGGGTTATCAACAGGCTGAGCGTCTAGGCGGCCGGCTGTGTGGTTTTATTTGGCTGCGTGCCGATGGTTTTCCACAGAATTATCCACACCATGTGGATAGATTTTTCCCAGCGGTGGAAAACGTGTATCCATGATAGCAAAAAATCCCCGGGAGTTCAAGCCCAAATAGCGCTTTTTAGCGCAAATGTTTCGGCTCAATTTGTGCATCCCCGGTGGAAAACACTGTAAAAACCGGCGAAAGCGGCCCGGCGCGCGCGGAATAGTTTCCTATTTAAATGAAACATGCCGGACTGACGGCGCGCGCGCGGCCCGGAAAACTTTTATACCCGATTATCCACATTTCTTTTGGGGATATCCACAGGCGGGCCTCAATGTGCGCCCAGGTTCTTCCACAGCTGTGGAGGGCGCGCTCCCGGACGGACGGTCGCCGGCGGGCGCGGGACACATGGGTTACATCTTAAATTGTAACCCGCTGAGGCTGCCTCTATGCGGCACGGTATAAATATGCGACGCCGCCCGGCGCGCCGCGCAAAATGCTCTTGCCAACTGCGCGCACGGAATGTATAATAGTATAGAATGAGAAGGGGTGACGCGATGTTTGCGGGCTTTGACAGGAGCGCGTCCGAGTTCTTCATGGCGCTCCAGTTCAACAACAACCGCGAGTTCTTTCACTCAAACCACGCCTGGTATCAGGCGAGCGTGCGCGGGCCGCTCAGCGCGCTGTGCATGGAGCTGGCGCCGGGCATGCTGGCGCTGGACGGCGAGCTGGAAGTGCGCCCGGGCCGCGTGATATCGCACATCAACCGCGATCTGCGGTTTTCGCGCGACAAGTCGCCCTATCGCGACTACATGTGGCTGGGCTACCACCGCGCGGGCCAGCCCAAGCGCGACTGCTTTCACTTCTACTTTGACATAAGCGCGCTCAGCGCGCACGCCGGCGCGGGCATGTACGGGGACGACCGCGCGTGGATGGACGGCGTGCGCCGGCTGATCCGGGAGGAGCCGGAGCGCGCCCAGGCGCTGCTGGAATCGGCGCGCGCGGCCGGATTCGAGCTGGCGGGGCCGCAGTACAGGCGCATCGCCCGGCCCGAGGGGCTGGAGGGCGAGCTGGCGCGCTGGTACGCGTGCCGCAGCTTCTATCTGGAGCGCTCAATACCCGCGCGCGAGCTGGAGTCGAACGCGCTGCCCGATATACTGCTGGCGGGCTTTGAGGCGCTTATGCCGGTATATAATATGATGTATCAGCTGCGACCCGAGCGCCCGCCGGATGCCGGCGAGGCCGGGCTCAGGCGCATAATGGACGTCCCCGAGGCCGACGGCGATCCGTATTGACGCCGCGCGGCGCATATAAAAGGAGCGGATATGATGAGAAGCGATTGGCTCAAGCTCAAGTCGGGCAGCGACATACGCGGCGAGGCCATTGAGCACGACGGCATAGGCGTTCAGATGACCGACGAGCTGGCCGAGACGGTCAGCTACGTGTTCGCGCAGTTCCTGGCTGCCAAGCTGGGCAAGACCCCCGCGGATCTGACGATAGCGGTGGGCCGGGACTCGCGCCTGTCCGGGCCGCGGCTGGCCGCGGCGGCGATGCGCGGGCTGACCAACGCCGACTGCGACGTGCTGGACTGCGGGCTGTGCACCACGCCCGCGATGTTCATGACCACCGTAAACGATGAGACCCGCTGCGACGGCGCGATAATGGTCACCGCCAGCCACCTGCCCTGGACCCGCAACGGGCTCAAGTTCGTCACGCGCCAGGGCGGCCTGACCGGCGCCGAGATAGAGCAGATACTCAAACAGGCGCAGCAGACCCACGTGACCCCCCGGCTCGTAAAGCAGATCGACTTCCTGAGCCTGTACAGCGAGCAGCTCAAGGCCATGGTGCGCAAGGGCCTGGACACCGACGTGGCGCTGCCGCTGCTGGGGCTGCACGTGGTCGTGGACGCCGGCAACGGCGCGGGCGGGTTCTATGAGAAGCTGCTGCGCGAGCTGGGCGCCGATACCGAGGGTAGCCAGTTCCTCGAGCCCGACGGCCGGTTCCCCAATCACATACCCCATCCTGAGGTGCCCGAGGCCATGGATTCGCTCAGCCGCGCCGTGACCCAGGCCGGCGCCGACATGGGCGTGATATTCGACGCCGACTGCGACCGCGCCGCGATCGTCGACGCCACCGGCAAGGAGATAAACCGCAACCGGCTGATAGCGCTGATAGCGGTGATACTGCTGGAAGAGCACCCCGGCGCCACGTTCGTGACCGACTCGGTGACCTCAAGCGGGCTCAAGACGTTCATAAGCGAATGGGGCGGCGTGCACTACCGCTTCAAGCGCGGCTACCGCAACGTGATAGACGAGGCCATCCGCCTGAACGAGGAGGGCATCGACTGCCCGCTGGCCATCGAGACCTCGGGCCACGCCGCGCTCAGGGAGAACTACTTCCTGGACGACGGCATGTACCTGGTCACGCGCCTGGTGATAGAGGCCATGAAGCGCAAGCGCGAGGGCCAGACGCTGGGCTCGCTGATCGCCGAGCTGCGCGAGCCGGTCGAGAGCACCGAGATCCGCCTCAGGATACTCGCCGAGGACTTCAAGACCGCCGGCCAGGAGGTCATAGACGCGGTGCTGGCCCACACGCTGGACGACCACCGCTGGCACCTGGCGCCCGACAACCGCGAGGGCGTGCGCATCAGCTTCGACCTGGGCGAGGGCGTGGACAACGCCTGGTTCCTGCTCAGGCTGTCGCTGCACGACCCGGTGCTGCCGCTCAACGCCGAGAGCGACGTGCCCGGCGGCGTGCGCGAGATGCTCAGCCAGCTCTACGAGGTCATACGCGACTGCGACAGCATAGACCTGGGGCCGCTTGAGGCCGCGATTCGCTGACGCGCGACCACCCGCCACCAGTCCCGCGCCGCCCGCGCGCGGGTTTGGCCATACAACCGCGCTCCCGCGCGCCGGGAACCGGGGCTTTATTGCGATCAACTACGGATGGAGGAGATATAAGATGAACCAGATAGACAAGCTCTGCATCGACGCGATACGCGTGCTGTCGGCCGAGGCGGTCGACAAGGCCAAGTCCGGCCACCCGGGCATGCCCATGGGCGCCGCGGACATGGCCTACGCGCTGTGGGCCAAGCAGATGAAGCACAACCCGCACAACCCCAACTGGATCAACCGCGACCGGTTCGTGCTGTCCAGCGGCCACGGCTCGATGCTGGAGTATTCGCTTTTGCACCTGTTCGGCTACGGGCTGGACATCGAGGAGATAAAGAACTTCCGCCAGCTGGATTCGCTGACGCCCGGCCATCCCGAGTACGGCCACACCGTGGGCGTTGAGACCACGACCGGCCCGCTGGGCCAGGGCATAGCCAACGCCGTGGGCTTCGCGATCGCCGAGGCGCACCTGGCCGCGCGCTTCAACCGCGACGGCTATCCAGTGATGGATCACTACACCTACTGCATACTGGGCGACGGCTGCATGATGGAGGGCATAGCCAGCGAGGCGTGCTCGCTGGCCGGCACGCTGCGCCTCAACAAGCTCATAGCGCTCTACGACGACAACGAGATATCGATCGAGGGCGATACCGACATAGCGTTTACTGAGGACGTGCCCGCGCGCTTCCGCGCCTACGGCTGGAACGTGATAGACGTCAAGAACGGCAACTGCTGGAAGCTGGTGTCCGACGCGATAGAGATCGCCAAGGCGTCCGACAGGCCCACGCTGATAGTGTGCCACACCGCGATAGGCTTTGGCTCGCCCAAGGCCGGCATGGCCGCGGCGCACGGCGAACCGCTGGGCGCGGACGCGCTGGCCGCGACCAAGGACGCGCTGGGCTGGCCGTGCGAGCAGCCCTTTGAGGTGCCCGCCGAGGTCTACGCCCACATCGCCGACGAGATGAAGAAGAACGAGCAGGCCGAGGCCGACTGGAACAAGCTGTTCGCCGAGTACCGCGAGGCGTACCCCGAGCTGGCCGGCGCGTGGGACTTCTGGTTCAGCAAGGAGCTGCCGCTCGACCTGATAGGCGACGAGGACCTGTGGAAGTTCGAGGGCCGCGAGGCCACCCGCAACTCGTCGGGCATAGTGCTGGGCAAGCTGGCCACGCGCATACCCAACCTGTTCGGCGGCAGCGCCGACCTGGCGCCGTCCAACAAGACCTACACCAAGGGCCGCGGCGACTTCTCGGCCGAGGATCGCAACGGCTGCAACATGCACTTCGGCGTGCGCGAGCACGCGATGTCGGCGATATCCAACGGCATAGCGCTGCACGGCGGCCTGCGCCCGTACTGCGCGACGTTCTTCGTGTTCTCGGATTACATGAAAAACGGCATGCGCATGTCGGCGCTGATGAAGCTGCCGGTGACGTATGTGCTGACCCACGACTCGATAGGCGTGGGCGAGGACGGCCCGACCCATCAGCCGGTCGAGCACCTGGCGGGCCTGCGCGCGATACCGGGCCTGAACGTGTTCCGCCCCGCGGACAGCAAGGAGACCGCGGCCGGCTGGATATTCAGCCAGACCACGAACGCCCCGACCGCGCTGGTGCTGACGCGCCAGAGCCTGCCGCTGTACGAGAAGTCCGGCCCCGAGGCGCTCAAGGGCGGCTACATAATATCCGACTGCGACAAGGCGACCCCCGACGTGCTGCTGATGGCCAGCGGCTCCGAGGTCGAGCAGTGCGTGCAGGCGCAGGCGCTGCTGGCCGAGCAGGGCGTGGCGGCGCGCGTGATATCGATGCCGTGCTTCGAGCTGTACGAGCAGCAGAGCGACGAGTACAAGGAGAGCGTGATGCCCAAGGCGGTGCGCGCGCGCGTGGCGGTCGAGGCGGCGGTGTCGTTCGGCTGGCACAAGTACGTGGGCCTGGACGGCGCGACGGTGACGCTGGATCACTTCGGCGCGTCGGCGCCGGCGGGGCTGCTGTTCAAGAAGTTCGGCTTCACGGCTGAGAACGTGGCGGCGACTGCGCTGAAGGTGCTGGGCAAGTAACAGCTGATATGTGAATGCGCGCAGGGCGCGCGTGCCCCCGCGGGTTGCGGCTCTTTTGTGGGCTGCGGCTTGCGGGGGTTTTTTTCGTGGGGACGGCGGCGCGGGCGGGCGAGCGGCAGATGCGGTGTGGATGGACAGCGACGCGGGGATTGCGAACACAGGGCAGATGAACAGCGGAGGCAGCGCAAACGAGCGGCGGACACAGCGGGGACGAATGGCTGTGTGAAATTGACTGATAGCCTGGAATGCGGAGGTTGGACAACGGACACAGGACGGACGAACAGCGGATGAAAAGCGGCTGACAGCGAAGGCGGGCGGGCGAGTAGCCGTGTAGAATGGATGGACAGCCGAGTATGCGGAGGTTGGACAATGAACACAGGACGGACGAACAGCGGATGAAAAGCGGCCAACAGCGAACGCGGGCGGGCGAGTAGCCGTGTGGAATAACTGGACAGCTGGACATGCAGAGGTTGGACAACGAACGCAGGACTGGCGAACAGCGGATGAAAAGCGGCCAATAGCGAACGCGGGCAGGCGAGTAGCCGCGTAGAATGGATGGTCAGCCGGGTATGCGGAGGTTGGACAATGAACACAGGACGGGCGAACAGCGGATGAAAAGCGGCCAACAGCGAACGTGGGCGGGCGAGTAGTCACGTGGAATGGATGGACAGCCGGGTATGTGGAGTTTGGACAATGAACACAGGACGGGCGAACAGCGGATGAAAAGCAGCCAACAGCGAACGCGGGCGGGCGAGTAGTCACGTGGAATGGATGGACAGCCGTGTATGCGGAGTTTGGACAATGAACACAGGACGGGCGAACAGCGGATG
>CAWVGT010000055.1:0-3640 GCA_963928645.1 Candidatus Fimadaptatus sp. | reverse complement strand
CCGCAAGAAGTACTTCCGGCTGCACAACGGCTCGATGCTGTCGCTGGACGAGGTCGGCGCGGACTGGCTGGAGCTGGCCGACGCGGTCGCCGATGCGGGCGTGGTCCGAAAGAGCGGCGTGCTCGAGCTGGAGAGCTACCGCGCGACCTACCTCAACTCGCTGCTCAAGGGGCTGAGCAACATGGCGACCGACGAGTCGGTGGACAGCGCGTCGCGGCTGGAGGCCCCGACCGATCCCTGCCCCGAGGACCTGGGCGCGACGCTGCGCCCGTATCAGGTCAGGGGCTTTGAGTGGCTGCAGGCGCTCTACAAGCTGCGCCTGGGCGGCGTGCTGGCCGACGACATGGGCCTGGGCAAGACGCTGCAGATGATCGCGCTGATGCTCTACGCCACCGAGCGCGACGGCTGCATGCCCTCGCTGGTCGTCGCGCCCACGACGCTTACGTACAACTGGCTCAGCGAGCTCAACAAGTTCGCGCCGCAGCTGCGCGCGCTGGTGCTGGACGGCGCCCGCGTAAAGCGCCAGGAGCTGATCGAAAAGCTGCAGACGCGCCGCGACGTGGACGTGCTGATAACCTCGTACCCGCTGATACGCCGCGACGGCGAGCTGCTCAGCGGCTTCAAGTTCCGCTTCTGCATACTCGACGAGGCCCAGAACATAAAGAACGCCCAGTCGGTGGGCGCCGAGGCGGTGCGCCAGATTGACGCGCTGAGCCGCTTTGCGCTGACCGGCACGCCGATGGAGAACCACCCCGGCGAGCTGTGGTCGATATTCAACTTCGTGATGCCGGGCTATCTGCTCAGCAACAGCGCGTTCATGCGCCAGCACGGCCAGGGCCAGAACGCCGAACAGCTCAAGACCAAGCTGCGGCCGTTCCTGCTGCGCCGGCTCAAGCGCGACGTGCTGCCCGAGCTGCCCGAGAAGGTCGAGCAGACGATAGTGGCCGAGCCCACGCCCGAGCAGCTGGACGTGTACCGCGCGTCGATGCTGCGGCTGCGCGGCCACGTGCAGGAGCTGCTGGGCCAGGGCGAGGGCGGCGCGTCGGCGTTCGGCCGCAGCCGCATAGAGGTGCTCTCGGCGATAACCGAGCTGAGGCAGATCTGCTGCCACCCCCGGCTGTGCCTGGACGGCTACGAGGGCTCCTCGGGCAAGCTGGAGCTGCTGATGGACATACTGCCGGGCGCGCTGGAGGCGGGGCACCGGGTGCTGCTGTTCAGCCAGTTCACCTCGATGCTGAGCATAATCAAGGCCCGGCTGAGCGAGGCGGGCATAAAGTGGCTGTACCTGGACGGCCAGACCCCGGCCGAGGAGCGCATAGCGCTGGTCAAGCGCTTCAACGCGGGCGCCGAGGCAGGCGAGGACGCGGCCGACGTGTTCCTGATATCGCTCAAGGCGGGCGGCTCGGGCCTGAACCTGACCGGCGCGGACATGGTGATACACTACGACCCATGGTGGAACCCGGCGGTCGAGGACCAGGCCACCGACCGCGTGCACCGCATCGGCCAGACGCGCTCGGTGCAGGTGCTCAGGCTCATCACCAAGGACACCGTCGAGCAGGGCGTGCTCGAGATGTCGCAGCGCAAGCGCGCGCTGTTCGACCAGGTCATCGCCTCGGGCGATACCATACCTACGCAGCTCACCGAGCAGGAGATACTTGCGCTGTTCCAGCTGTGAGCTGGAGCGCAGTGCTCGCACCAATTCATGTCCCGCACGCGTAATCCGAAGCAGATTGCGTGTGCGGGAGTTTTTTTATCTGCGAAAGACGCCACATTGGCGCGACACAGCGCCTTGCCGCGTGGGCGCGGTTAACCTTGCCTCGATGTCCATGGCGCACAGATACGCCATATACGATTTATGACTCGGATATCAGCATGACGCGGCGCTGCTCTGCTCAACCCTGCTTTAGATTGATAACAGATTTATGCCTACCCCGGCTTGACATGGATATAAACTCAATATATACTCATGTTTAAGGTATTGTATCAATCCATGCGAGCAAAAGGAGGTATTTTGCGTGTTCAGAAAGTTGTTGTCCGGTATCATGGCCTTTGCCCTGGCGTTGGCATGCAGCGGCGCGGCCGCGCTGGCCGACGAACTGGCCATTGACCCAACCGCGCCGACCGACGCGCTCACAGGCGCTGACAGCGCCGCGCTGGCCGACGAACCGACTACCGACCCAACCGCGCCGGTCGACGCGCTCACAGGCGCTGACAGCGCCACACTGGCTGAGCATGCCGAGCGCTATACGCCGTATGTAGCCGACATCAGCATGGGCGCAGGCAAAACCGTGACCGTTGACGTAATCGACCTGGCGCATGAAGGCGCGCGCCTGCCTGAGCAGGTCAAGCTCCAAAGCGTCGAGATTGCCAATGACGACCTGAGCGGCACAGTATCCATGGACTACGCCTCCGATACCGGCAAGCTCACGATAACGACCACAGCTGAGTTTGACGCCGATACCGAGTGCGTGCTGCAGTTCTGTTCAGCCGGCGCAGACGCCGACACTGTCCCGTCGCACAAATACGACGCTGCGACCTTCAAGATAACCTGCGACGCCGCACTCTCGTCCGCAGCCGACGAGGTGGTATTCGACAGGATCAAGTGGATAGAGAACTACGGCACCACGATGACGCTGCCCAATGGTACGTCCAACTGCGTGCTGGTGTTTTATGCGACGAATGAGAACGGCGACATAATTCAGCCCCCCTCGCACAGCTTGTCGTTTGTCTACGAGTCGACTTATTACTTCAATGCACGAGTCGATGACTACTATATCTACCACGACGATGGTTCATATGACAAGGCCTTTGGCCTCTATATCGACACGATCGCCGACACGGGCGGCCGATATTTCCATATATCACTCACCGCTTTTCCTAACTATTCCGACACGCACGAATCGCGCGGCCTGGACATCGCGGTGACCAACTCAGGAGCCACTGATGATTCGATAAGCGATGTATATCTAAAGCCCGGCGAGTCGGTCACGATAGCGCTTGACGGCATACTGTCCAACGACGTGACCTGGGCAGACAGCTATGCCAGCTCCCAGCCCGAGCTGCTCGATGCCATGCTGGACTTCGATTACGACGCGCAGAGCCGGACGCTCACGATCACGGCGTCCCCGGACTTTGAGGAGACTATCGACGTGACGCTCAGGTTCTTCAACAATACCACGGGCAAGCTGGACGTCGAATACGAGTTTGACGTCATTTGCGCCGGGAGCGAAGCGCTGCCGACCGAGCCCGCGCCCACCGAGCCTGTGCCCACCGAGCCCGCCCAGACCCGCACCGGCGTCGTGGTAAACGTCCCGTCCAGCCTCAACATACGCCCCGCGGCCAGCATGGACAGCCAGCCTATAACCACCGTCAAGAACGGCACCGAGCTGACGATACTCGGCGAGGAGGGCTACTTCTACCGCGTGCAGCTCGCCGACGGCACCATTGGCTACGCGTCCAAGGACTACGTGCGCGAGACCACGGACGAGCCCGCGCCGACTGAGCCCGCGCCGACTGAACCCGCACCCACCGAGCCGGTACCTACCGAGCCGGCACCGGCCCGCAAGGGCGTAGTGGTCAACGTGCGCACCAGCCTCAACATACGCCCCTCGGCTGACACCACCGGCCGGCCGCTGACCAC
>CAWVGT010000054.1:0-53860 GCA_963928645.1 Candidatus Fimadaptatus sp. | reverse complement strand
GAGAGCGCGCTCAACGGCCGGGGCGTAAAGGTCTACGGCGGCGGCACGGGCCAGGTGGCGGCGACGCTGTACCTGGCGGTGCGCGGCATAAGCGGCGTCTACATCGACGAGCTGAGCACATATGGCGACAGGTATACCGGCGACTACGTGTCCAGCGGCGACGACGCCGTGGTCGTGGACTGGCAAAGCGGCACCGACTTTGCGTTCACCAACTACACCGGGCGCACGCTCACGATATACGCCTGGCTGGACGACGGCGAGCTGCGCGTGTCGATAGACGAGTCCAGCTCGATTGCGGGCTACGGCACCACCAGCGTTTACGGCACCAAGGCCAAGCGCAACAACATACAGCTCGCGGCCGACGCGATAAACGGCACCACGCTGAGCCACAACGAAGTTTTCTCGTTCAACGACATAGTGGGCCCGCGCACCTCGTCCAAGGGCTATGAGACCGCGGTTAACGGCCGGGGCGTAAAGGTCGTGGGCGGCGGCGTGGCGCAGGTGGCCTCGTCGATCTGGCTGGCAATCAAGAACATGGACGACATCGAGATAATCGACAAGCACACCTACGGCAGCCGGTACTCCGAGAGCTACGTGGAGAGCTCGGCCGACGCGATAGTGACCGACTACAGCGCCGGCACTGACTTCAGCTTCCGCTATACCGGGTATGATGAAATAACGATACTGTGCTACGTGCAGTACGACACGCTAGTCTGCGAGATAACCACGGGCGGCGCGGTCGGCTGAGCGGCGCACGCTGGCATGGGGCGGCCTCGCGCCGTCCCTTTTTGCGATGTGCGGGGCGATCCGGCGCGCGTCCTTGACATCGGAGCATAAATGCAATATAATGTGGCGTATCACAAGGGGGTGTTCGTTGATGAAGAGGATAGCGTTGCTGCTGGCGCTGGTCATGCTGGCGCTGGTACCGGCGGGCGCGCTGGCCGACGAGGCGGCCCAGCCAGGCGATACGGCGACCCAGACCGACGGGCAGACAACGGGTGAGGCGACTGAGCCCGAGTATCGCACGCTCGAGCGCGGCGCGGAGGGCGAGGACGTGCAGGCGCTGATGCAGCGGCTGGCCGATCTGGGCTACTATACGTCCAGCGTGGACGACATATTCGGCCCGGGCATGGCGCGCGCGGTGCTGCTGTTCAATGCGCAGCACGGGCTGGGCAACTCCGAAGTGGCCACCGAGCAGACCCAGCAGCTGGCCTTTGGCGAGACCGCGCAGGCGCGCGCGCCGCAGCCGCCGGTGATACGCTCGGTCACGCTGGAGCAGTATGAGGGCAAGCCCGTGTTCTCGGTCGAGGTGTACAACCCTCAGGAGGCCGACATAACGTTCCTGAGCGTGATATACCGCTGCTATGACGCCAGCGGGAACGAGCTGACCGCGATGGGCACCGACGCCTCGGCGATAGGCAGCGAGCCCAAGTATGCCAAGTACAGCGACATAGCGATAGGCTGCGGCGAGACTGTCAACCTGCGCCAGGTGAGCGCATTCGACCTGAGCGCGTATGGCGCGGTCAGCCGCGTGGAGGCGTCGCTATACTGCTATCAGGCCGGCTCGCAGATGCTGCTCCTGCCGGAGCGGTACTTTGTCTGGGTCGGCAGCGACGGCCAGAGCACGGGCTCGTCGGCCGATCAGGCGACGATAGCCATGCTCAACCGCACCGCCGAGCAGGACACGCTCGCGTCGCGCTTTGCGCTGGGCGCCAAGGTCGAGTACATATTCGAGTTTGAGAGCGCCCGGTACGGCCTGCCGTGCGGGCTCTATCTGGTCGAGGTCGGCGAGGGCGGCAGCTGTGCGCGCGCCGGGCTGCAGGCAGGCGACGTCATAACGGCGCTGGCGGGCGTAAAGCTCGATTTCGAGGAGGCGCTCTATCTGGTCAAGGCGCAGATGCAGCCCGACATAGAGTACGCGCTGGAATACTCGCGCGCAGGCCAGCTCTCGGGCACCACACTGAGCTGGAGCGAGTCCAACCCGGTCGACGTGGATGTCGACGGCGACGACGCGCAGACCGGCGATGCCGACGCGACCGGCGATGCCGATGCGACCGGCGATGCCGACGCGACCGACGGGCCTGACGCTATCGGCGATACCGGCACGACCGGCGAGCCCGACTCGTCCGACGCCGAATAAGCGCGCAAACGCGCAGACAGCGAGCCGCTATCCCCCGCATGCAGGTGGGTAGCGGCTCGCTGCGCTTCAGAATGATCACTGCAAAAATGTAGCCCGCGGCGCATGAGGCCGCAGGCAGACCGGAATGGGATGCGCGCCGCATGGGATGGGTAAATGCAGCGGAGGTGGCGCGCAAATCCAGATTTGGGCGCACCGCCCCTCAGGCGTGCGGGCCGGTGCGCCGTCCACCGTTGCAGCTGCATTATAGCATGCGCGGCACTGTGGCGCAAGCACCGGGCGCATTTTATGTGAAAACGCCACATAAAGCGCGCCTCAAAGCGGTGTGATAAGGCTATTTTATGTCGGCAATGTGGGTAAAACACCGCTGCGCAACATGTCTCAAAATGCAGCACGCTGAGCAAGAATATGCGCGCCCGGCGCACGCCGCAGCCCGCGCGCCGCTCAGACGCCGCGGCGCTCGCTTTCAGGCACGGATGTAACGCCGCCCTCGAACACCAGGTTGCGCGCACACGCTGCGATCAGCGCGCCGACCGCGGCGTGCACGTGCCGGCGCGTCTCGGGCTCCAGCCGGCTCATGGCGCTGAGCATGGCCACCGAGTTGCGCGGCCAGGCGGAGGTCAGGTCGTCGAACGTGCGGGCGTTGGTGGCGGTGAGCACCGCGTACAGCGCGTCCACGAACTCGCGGCGGCGCTCCGGGCTCATGCCGCCCAGCCAGTCGCGCATGGTGCGGTCGGCGAGCTGGCTGGCGCGCCCGAGCGCGGGCTCGTGCTCAAAGCCGTCGCGCCGCACCTGCCAGGCGTACGGGTCGTGCTGCGCGATGCCCAAGGCGCCCTCGGCGCGCACGACCTGGCAGCGCCCGGCGGGGCACATCAGTATGCCCACCACCGACGCCTGGGGCAGGTAAGTGCGCACGCGGCCCTCGATGCGCGCAAAGCCGGCGGTCGCCATGGCGCGCTCGCTGAGGCCGGGGCCGTCGTTGTTGTAGACTTCGATTATGCGCCGGCGCACGTCGGCCCGGCAGCCCGCCGCCGAGTACACAGCCAGGTTGCCGCCCTTTGAGTGGCCCATTACGCGCAGCTGGCGGCGGGTGTCGCGCGCGCTGGCGTTCAGGTAGCGCACCGCCTCGGCCTGCGAGGGCACCTCGTCCTCAAAGGCCATGTTCAGATCCTCCTTCCAGCCCACCAGCGTGGCGTCGGTGCCGCGAAACACTATGCACGCCGTGCCGTCGTCCAGCTCCAGCGTGAGCGCGGCGAACTGCATCTGCCGCGCCGGGTCGAGCTGCTCGGCCGTGCGCCGCACGCGCGCTCCGCCCAGCCGGCGCGACGCGCTGAGCAGCTCCAGCAGTTGACGATCGTTGCCCTGCACGTCGCCGCGCGCCAGCCGCGCGCGCGCCATCGCGCCCAGCCGCCCGCGCGCGACGCGCTCAAAACTGGTGTAAGCCAGCTGCGACAGCACCAGGTTGTCCGCCGCGTTGAACGGCGCTACGGCCAGCGGCACGTCGCCGCGCCAGCGCATGTAGTCCAGTATGTTCGCCGCGTTCGCCTCCCTTGCCGAGTGATTTAACGTGATTATAGGTTAAACTGCGCGCTTTGTCAACTCGCGCGCGCCGCGGCGCTTGTTTTACGGGTTGATTTGGCGATTGTTAAAAGACGGAATCGCGCTTGACAGCGGGCGGCGGTATACGTATAATTATCCCAATCAAATGCGCAGCGCGCGTTTGGACATATTGCATTGATGGAGAACAGTAGGCGCAGCAGGGGTTCAGAGAGCCGCCGTGTGGTGCGAGGCGGTACTTCAATGGCGCTGAAGCTCGCTCCGGAGCACAGAAAACTGCGGCTGGTCCCCGTTATCGGATCAGGGCTTAGGGGCCTGGCCCCGCGAGCCTGTAGGAGCTGGGACGCATGTCCCAAGCAGAGTGGTACCGCGCAAGGCTTCAGCCTTTCGTCTCTGATGTGAGATGAAAGGCTTTTTTATTTGCCGCGCAGGTTTTGCAGTCAGATTTGTAAGGAGAGGTGCCGGATGGATAATGTAAACAACATGCAGCCCGAGGAATATGTGCGCCCGCTGATGAGCGTCACGATAGGCGACCTGCTGCGCAAGTGGGCGCGCGAGATACCCGACAACGAGTGCGTGGTCTACCCGCAGGGCGCAAAGCGCTGGACGTGGAAGCAGTTCGACGAGCTGACCGACCGCGTCGCGCGCGGCTTCATGGCCATGGGCATACAAAAGGACGACAAGGTGGCCATATGGGCGACAAACGTGCCCGAGTGGATAATAACGTTCTTTGCGGCGGCCAAGATGGGCGCGGTGCTGGTTACCGTAAACACCAACTATAAGCAGTTCGAGCTCGAGTACCTGCTGCGCCAGTCCGACACCCAGACACTGATAATGATAGGCGAGTGCAAGGGCAACAACTACGTAAACCACGTGCGCGGGCTGTGCCCGGGCCTGGACGAGACCCAGCCCGGCAAGCTCGACAACAAGCGCCTGCCCTACCTCAAGAACCTGGTCTACGTGGGCGAGCGCGCCGACACGCCCAAGGGCTTTTTCAACTTCGAGGACATATACGATATGGCCGACGGTGTGAGCGAGGCCGAGTACCAGGCCCGCACCACGTCGCTGACGCCGCAGGATGTGGCGAACATGCAGTACACCTCGGGCACGACCGGCTTCCCCAAGGGCGTCATGCTCACGCACTACAACGTGACCAACAACGGTCAGGGCATAGGCGACTGCATGGAGCTGACGCCCGAGGACCGGCTGTGCATAGTGGTGCCGCTGTTCCACTGCTTCGGGTGCGTGCTGGGCGTGGAGTCCTGCCTGACGCACGGCTCGACTATGGTGTTTGTGGACCTGTACAACCCGGGCCGCGTGCTCAAGATACTGCAGGACGAGCGCTGCACCGCGGTGCACGGCGTGCCCACGATGTTCATAGGGTACCTGGAGCACCCCGACTTCAAGACGTTCGACCTGAGCCACATGCGCACCGGCATAATGGCGGGCTCGCCGTGTCCGATAAACTACATGCGCCGCGTCGTCGACGAGATGAATATGCGCGACATAGTCATAACCTACGGCCAGACCGAGTGCTCGCCGGGCATGACGATGAGCCGCAAGACCGACCCGCTCGAGCTGCGCGTGACCACGGTGGGCCGGCTGCTGCCGCACTGCGAGGGCAAGATAATCGACCCCGAGACCGGCCGCGAACAGCCCCACGGCGTGCCGGGCGAGATCTGCACGCGCGGCTATCACCTGATGCGCGGCTACTACAAGATGCCCGAGGCCACCCGCCAGGCGATTGACGAGGAGGGCTGGCTGCACACCGGCGACATAGGCACGATGGACGACAACGGCTACTTCAAGATCACCGGCCGGCTCAAGGACATGATAATCCGCGGCGGCGAGAACATCTACCCGCGCGAGATAGAGGAGTTCCTCTACACCAACCCCAAGGTCAGCGACGTGCAGGTCGTGGGCGTGCCCGACAAGAAGTACGGCGAGGAGGTCTGCGCCTACGTCGTGCTCAAGGAAAAGGGCTCCGCGACCGAACAGGAGCTCATAGACTTCGTAAAACAGGGCCTGAGCCGCTTTAAGGCGCCGCGCTATGTGCTGTTTGTGGACACCTTCCCGATGACCGCCAGCGGCAAGATACAGAAGTTCAAGCTGCGCGAGATGGCCGTGCACGATCTGCATCTGGAGGACGCCGCCGCCATCGAGACCGCGTGACGGCTGCGCGGCAGCGCATCGCCGCTTGAGCTGCGCGCCGCCTGGCCGGGCGTATGGCGCGCGACATGTACGCGCGTTGGGCCGCGCGCCCTGGCGCTGCGCTCCGGCCAGTATTCGCAGCGACAAACGCTCCCTCGGGCGCCGCATATGGGGCGTTCGCTCGGATACACCGCGCGGCGGCGCGATGTATCCGGCCCCAATACCGCTTGACCGCCGCGCCGGACGCCGGGCTTATGCCCCCGTCCGGCGCATTTTTGTTTGAACGGCTCATAAAATGTTTTTAAAAACCGCGCAGGCCCATTGACAGCGCGGCGCAGCATGGTATAATGTTAGCGACAACTAACTTAGGCGAATTTGAGGCGCAAATTGCGAAGAAAAGGGGCGGAACGGATGAAGCTGGGCGATATGCGCGTGGGTCAGGAGGGCGTGATAACCATAGTGGGCGGCGAGGGTGCGCTCAGGCGGCGGCTGCTGGACATGGGCCTGACGCCGCACACGCGGGTAAAGGTCAACAAGTTCGCGCCGATGGGCGATCCTATGGAGATAACGCTGCGCGGGTATGAGCTGACGCTGCGCCGCGCCGACGCGGAGCAGATAGACGTGGAGCTCAGCGCGGACGCGCCGGGCCGCGGATAAGGAGTTATACATATGGCGACGATAAAGAAAGCGGCGCTGGTGGGCAACCAGAACTGCGGCAAGACTACGCTGTTCAACCAGCTCACGGGCTCAAATCAGCACGTGGGCAACTTTCCGGGCGTGACGGTGGAGGGCAAGGAGGGCACGGTGCGCGGCCACGACGACCTGGTCGTGGTCGACCTGCCGGGCATATACGCGCTGTCGCCGTACACCGCCGAGGAGATAGTCGCGCGCGACTTCATACTTGACGAGCAGCCGGCCGTGATAATAAACATAGTCGACGCGACCAACCTGGAGCGCAACCTGTACCTGACGCTGCAGCTGATGGAGCTGGGCCGGCCGATGGTGATAGCGCTCAACATGATGGACGAGGTGCAGTCCTCGGGCACGGTGATAGACATACGCGGGCTGTCCAGGGAGCTGGGCGTCAGGATGCTGCCGATATCGGCCAGCCGCAACCAGGGCATAGAGGAACTGATACGCGCCGTGGACGAGACGATAAAGAGCGGCAGCACCGGCCAGCGGCTGGACTTTTGCACCGGCCCGGTGCACAAGGCGGTGCACTCGGTGGCGCACCTGATCGAGGACCACGCGCGCGACATAGGCTATCCGCCGCGGTTTGCCGCGGTCAAGCTGGTCGAGGGCGACGAGGCGCTCGAAAAGAAGATCAACCTGCCTGAGGACGACAGGCATGTGCTCGAGCACATAGTCGCCGAGATGGAGCAGGAGCTGGGCACCGACCGCGAGGCCGCGACCGCAGACATGCGCTATCAGTACATAGAGGGCATCTGCGCGCGCTACCTCAAAAAGGGCGGCCACTCGCGCGAGCGCGCGCGCACCGAGAAGATAGACGCGGTGCTGACGCACAAGGTGTGGGCGCTGCCGGTGTTCGTGGTCATAATGCTTTTGATATTCTTCCTGACGTTCGGGCCGATAGGCGGCACGCTGTCGGGCCTGCTGGAGCAGGGCATATCGGCGCTGACCGACGTGACCGACGCGGCGCTGACGCAGGCGGGCACGTCCCGGTGGATGCACTCGCTTATAATAAACGGCGTGTTCAACGGCGTGGGCTCGGTGCTGAGCTTCCTGCCGGTGATAGTGGTGCTGTTCTTCTTCCTGTCGATGCTGGAGGACAGCGGCTACATGGCGCGCGTGGCGTTCGTGATGGACTCGCTGCTGCGCAAGATAGGCTTGAGCGGGCGCTCGTTCGTGCCGATGCTGATAGGTTTCGGCTGCTCGGTGCCGGCCATAATGAGCTGCCGCACGCTGGCCAGCGAGCGCGACCGCAAGATGACGATGCTGCTTACGCCGTTCATGTCGTGCTCGGCCAAGGTGCCTATATACGCGGCGTTCTCGGCGGCGTTCTTTCCGGGCAAGAGCACGCTGGTCATGATTGTGCTGTACTTCGGGGGCATGCTGGTCGCGGTGATCGCAGGATTGCTGCTCAAGGGGCGCGCGTTCAAGGGCAACCCGGTGCCGTTCGTGATGGAGCTGCCGGTGTACCGGTTCCCGTCGCTCAAGTCGGTGCTGCTGCACATGTGGGACAAGGCCAGGGACTTTCTGCAGCGGGCGTTCACGATAATCTTCATGGCGTCGGTCGTGATATGGTTCCTGCAGAGCTTCGACTTGAAGTTCAACCTGGTCAGCGACTCGTCCGAGTCGATACTGGCGGCGCTGGGCTCGCTGATATCGGTGATATTCAAGCCGCTGGGCTTTGCCGACTGGCGCGCGGCCACGGCGCTGATAACCGGGTTCTCGGCCAAGGAGACGGTCATATCGACGCTGAGCGTGCTGCTCAACGCGGGCGACAGCGTGGAGGCCATGCTGCCCAGCGTGTTCACGACGCTGGAGGCCAGCTCGTTCCTGGCGTTCACGCTGCTGTACATGCCGTGCGTGGCCACTATGGCGGCGACCCGGCGCGAGTGGGGCAGCATGAAGGGCGCGCTGATAGCGGGCGGGTTCCAGACGCTGACGGCGTACATAGTGGCGCTGATAGTCTATCAGGGCGGGCTGCTGCTGGGATTTGCATGATGAGGAGGTTGCGCGTATGAGTGTTGCGGACGTGTTGCTGAGCGCGGTGCTGCTGGCGCTGCTCGTGCTGGCGGCGCGCTCAATAAGGCGGCGCGGCAAGCGCGGCGGCTGCGGTTGCGGGAGCTGCGGCGGCTGTGCGGGCTGCGCGCGGGCGGCGGGCGGCGCGCGCGGCTGCGCGGATTGCCGCCATGCGGCTGCGGCCGAGGCGGAGGTCAGCGCGTCCTGCAAACTCGCAGGTGACAAGCGCGACGGTATCTGATAGAATATATGCGGCGGTTATCCGCCGCATTTTTGCGCGCACGGGGCCGCGCGGGAGGATATGGGTATGAGCACATTCGTCACGGAACTGAAAGCCCGTCCGATAATCGCGGCGGTGCGCGACGCCAGGTCGCTGGACGCGGCGTGTCGCTCGGGCGCCAAGGTGATATTCCTGCTGGGCGGGCGGCTGCTGGAGCTGGAGGACTGGGTCGGGCGCGCGCGCGAGCGCGACAAGCGCGTGCTGCTGCACCTGGATCTGTGCGAGGGGCTGGGGCGCGACGCGGCCGCGGTGGACTACTGCGCCGCGCGGATACGGCCCGACGGCGTGATATCTACGCGCGCGCCGCTCATCAAATGCGCCGCTGAATATGGCCTTGAAACGGTGCAGCGCCTGTTCCTGATGGACTCGCAGAGCTTCGTCAGCGGCGTGAAGCTGCTCAAAAACTCGCCCTGCGCGCTGGTGGAGGTGCTGCCGGGGCTGGTGCCCAAGGCGATCAGCTTCATAGGCGCCGAGCTGGGCCAGCCGGTCATAGCGGGCGGCATGATAACCACGCGCGCCGAGGTCGCGCAGGCATTGCGCGCGGGCGCGGTGGCGGTGTCGACGAGCTGCGCGCAGCTGTGGGACGCAGATGTGTGAATGGGCGGGGATGCCGTGGCGCGGCCGTGCCTTGACCATTGTGTGGCGCTGAAGCGATGCGCACCGTGCGACGGGGTTTGGTCGCGCTGAGCATAGGCGGATGAGGCAGGATATGCGCTGGACAGGGCGTATGGTGCTCAGAATATGTGTTTGGCCGCATATCATGACTGGGCTTGCACTGGCCAAGGCGGACGCGCGCATGAAACGCTCCCAGGGCGGCAGTCATATGTGCGGCAGTCGGTGCTGAGCGTAATGCGGACGCCGACAGAGCGTTCAATATATTGCAACGATGCGATGAGCGTCGCAGGCACAGTGCGCAGCGAGCGCCGATTGTGCTGCATGCGACAAGGGCGCCGTCAGCAGCGCGACAGTTGCATGCGATATGAGCTAATCAGGTACAATCGGTAAACAGCGCAGGCGCTCGCGAAAAGCGTCGAATTATACGAAACTTAACCATAACGTAAACCAATATATCGGCAGGCGCAATGAATCAGGCGTAAAATAGACCTTACATGGCAGAGATATAGAGAAGCCGTGGCAGACGCCGCAGACGCGGTGCGTTTGTCATGGCCTTTTTTATTCGTGAAAGGCGGGGGAATGCGTATGAATACCGACCGGTTTGACGTGCTGGTGATAGGCGCGGGCGTGACCGGCTGCGCGATTGCGCGCGAGCTGTCGCACACGGGGCTGCGCGTGGCGCTGTGCGACGCGTATGAGGACGTGGCGATGGGCGCCAGCCGCGCCAACAGCGCGATAGTGCACGCGGGCTACGACTGCGTGTCGGGCACGCTGATGGCCAAGCTGAACGTGCGCGGCAACGAAATGTTCGACGAGCTGTGCGAGCAACTGAGCGTGCCGCTGATGCGGGTGGGTTCGTTCGTGGTGGCATTCGGCGAGGACGACGAGCGCGAGCTGCACAACCTGCTCGAGCGCGGCATCAAAAACGGCGTGCCGGGCCTTGAGATAATCAGCGGCGAGCGCGCGCGCGAGCTGGAGCCCAAGCTGTCGAGCGAGGTGACCGCGGCGCTGTGGGCGCCCACGGCGGGCATAACCTGTCCATACGAGCTGACGATAGCGCTGAGCGAGAATGCGCGCGCCAACGGCGCCCAGCTACTGCTCAGCCACCGCGTGTGCGCGATACATGCGGGCGAGTGCTTTGAGGTCGAGTTCGAGGACAAGCCCACGGTCAGCGCGTGCTACATAGTCAACGCGGCGGGCGTGTTCGCCGACGACGTGGCGCGCATGATAGGCGACGCGAGCTTTGCGATAACGCCGCGCAAGGGCGAGTACATGCTGCTGGACAAGCAGGCGCTGTGCGTGAGCACGGTCATATTCCAGACGCCCAACGAGCTGGGCAAGGGCGTGCTGGTGTCGCCGACGGTGGACGGCAACGTGTTCGCTGGCCCCACGGCGCTCAACATGACCGACAAGACCGACACCCGCACCACGCCCGAGGGCATGAGCGAGCTGAAGCGCCTGTCGCTCAAGTCGGTGCCCACGCTCAACCTCAGGCAGGTGATAACCTCGTTTGCGGGCGTGCGCGCGCAGCCGTCCACGGGAGATTTCATAATCCGTCCCAGCGACGTGGAGCCGCGCTTCATACATGCGGCGGGCATATGCTCGCCGGGCCTGTCCAGCGCGCCGGCGATAGCCAGGTACGTGCGCGAGCTGCTGGGCCAGGCGGGCGCGGACGTGACCGAGCGCGCGGACGCGGTATACCTCCGGCCGCACGCCAAGCCGTTCAGGCAGATGGACGCGGAAGAGCGCGCCGCGGCGTATAAGGAGAACCCGCTCTACGGGCGCATAATCTGCCGCTGCGAGACCGTGACCGAGGCCGAGATAGTCGACGCGATACGCCGCGGCGCGACCACGGTGGACGGCGTCAAGCGCCGCACGCGCGCGGGCATGGGCCGCTGCCAGGGCGGCTTCTGCGGGCCGCGCGTCATGGAGATACTCAGCCGCGAGCTGAATCGACCCACCGAGCAGCTGACCAAGTTCGGCGGCGGCTCGTACATGGTGGCCGGAAAGCTGG
Source organism: Candidatus Fimadaptatus sp. (assembly GCA_963928645.1). Classification (GTDB taxonomy): domain Bacteria; phylum Bacillota; class Clostridia; order Christensenellales; family Aristaeellaceae; genus Fimadaptatus. The sequence goes on along the minus strand of CAWVGT010000054.1, from coordinate 42,400 downwards.
GGGAGGTCAAGTGCGATGAATGACTATGATGTGATAGTCGTGGGCGGCGGCCCGGCGGGGCTGGCGGCGGCGCTGGAGGCCGACAGAGCCGGCGCCAAGGTGCTGGTGCTGGAGCGCGACCACGACCTGGGCGGCATATTGCAGCAGTGCATACACAATGGCTTCGGGCTGCACTTCTTCGGCGAGGAGCTGACCGGGCCGGAGTACGCGGGCCGGTTCATAGCCGAGCTGGCCAAGACCGACATAGAGGTGCTGACCGACACGATGGTGCTGGAGGTATCGCCCGAGCGCGTCGTGACGGCGATGTGCGCCAGCCGGGGCCTGCTCACGCTGAAGGCGGGCGCGGTGGTGCTGGCGATGGGCTGCCGCGAGCGCACGCGCGGCGCGCTGAACATACCCGGCACGCGTCCGGCGGGCGTGTACACCGCGGGCTGCGCGCAGCGGCTGTGCAACATGGAGGGCTATCTGCCGGGCCGCAAGGTGGTCATACTCGGCTCGGGCGACATAGGGCTGATAATGGCGCGGCGCATGACCTGGGAGGGCGCGCAGGTAAAGCTGGTGTGCGAGCTGATGCCATACTCGTCGGGCCTGAACCGCAACATAGTGCAGTGCCTGGTAGACAACGACATACCGCTCAAGTTCAACCACACCGTAACCCGGATACACGGCCGCGAGCGCGTGACCGGCGTCACGATAGCCGAGGTCGACCCGGCGACGCGCGCGCCGATACCCGGTAGCGAGTTCGACGTGGAGTGCGACACGCTGCTGCTGTCGGTGGGCCTGATACCCGAAAACGAGCTCAGCCGCGCCGCGGGCATAGAGATGGATCCGGTGACCTCGGGCGCGGTCGTCGACGAGACGCGCCAGACCTCGCTGCCGGGCGTGTTCGCGTGCGGCAACGTGCTGCACGTGCACGACCTGGTCGACAACGTGTCGGCCGAGGCGATACTGGCGGGCAAGTCGGCGGCGGCGTATGCGCTCAGCGGCGCCGAGGCGGCCCCGTCCGCGCGCCGGGTGAGCGTCGCGGGCGCGGTGCGCTACACCGTGCCGCAGCGGCTCAGCGCCAACGCCACCGGCAAGGTCGACCTGTACTTCCGCGTGGGCAACGTCGTAAAGCCGGCGCGGCTCAAGGTCACGTGCGACGGGCGCGAGCTGGTGTCGCGCAAAAAGCAGATAATGATGCCCGGCGAGATGGAAAAGGTGACCGTCGACATACCCCAGGGCGGCGACATAACGATAAGCGTCGAGCAGGCGTAAGGAGGCGCGCACAATGGAGACCCGTGAGATGACCTGTATAGTGTGCCCGATGGGCTGCCGCCTGAGCGTCAGGCGCGAGGGCGACGACATAACCGTGACCGGCAACACCTGCCCGCGCGGCGACAAGTACGCGCGCCAGGAGTTCACCAACCCGATGCGCACCGTGACCTCGAGCGTGTTCGTGCGCGGCGGCAAGCTGCCGCTGTGCTCGGTCAAGACGCGCGACACGATAGCCAAGGCGTCGATACCCGCGGCGCTCAGCGCGATACGTGCGTGCGTGATAGACGCGCCGGTCAGCATAGGCGACGTCGTGATAGCCGACATCTGCGGCAGCGGCGTGGACCTGGTGGCCACGCGCAACGTGCCGCGCGCCGAATGAGGCGAAAACGTTAATTATCACGGATCGGGAGCTGCCCCTGCGGCGGCCCCCGATCTGCGCGTTTGGGATACGGCGAACGTTTCGGACAGTTGAGTGCAGCTGTATCGATTAGACAACGAACTATGGTGCAATTTGTATATGCTGTTGAGCGTGATCACTGCCGGTGAGCCGAATGGCCGGGCGACAGGGCACCCCCTCCAAACACTTGACACGCTTTTGCAGCGAGGCTATAATGATATTATGAAAATTCTGCCAAGGAGTGATGAGGTTGAAGAAGATTCGTTACGGCATTGTCGGCGTGGGCAATCAGGGCAGCTTCTACGCGCGGTATCTGACCGGCGGCATGGCTGCGATGGGCGCGGCGCCGACCAACGCCGAGCTGGGCGGGCTGTGCGACATCGATCCGGCCAAGCGCACTATGTGCGAGATAATGTACCCCGAGGTGCCGTTCTTTGACGACTACCGCGACATGATAAGCTCGGGCAAGGTCGACGCGATAGTCACCACGGTGCCGCACTACCTGCACACCGAGATGGCGATATACGCGCTGGAGCACGGCATGGCGGTCATGGTCGAAAAGCCGGCGGGCGTGTACGCCAAGGCGGTGCGCGAGATGAACGAGTGCGCCGCGAAGCACCCCGAGGTGCCGTTTGGCATTATGTTCAACCAGCGCACCAACAAGCTCTATCAGCAGCTGCGCGAGCTGGTGGCGGGCGGCACGATGGGCCAGATACGCCGCGCCAACTGGATAATCAACTCGTGGTGGCGGCCGGACAGCTACTACCGCCAGAGCGCGTGGCGCGCCACCTGGGGCGGCGAGGGCGGCGGCGTGCTGGTCAATCAGGCGCCGCATCAGCTCGACCTGTTCCAGTGGATCTGCGGCATACCCTGCAAGGTGTACGCCAACGTGCGCTACGGCGTGGGCCGCGACATACTCGTGGACAACGACGTGACCGCGACGCTGACCTATCCCAACGGCGCGACCGGCGTGTTCATAACCTGCACGCACGACGTGATAGGCACCGACCGGCTCGAGATCGACCTGGACGGCGGCAAGATAGTCGTCGAGGACAGCAAGAAGGCCACCGTGTACCGGCTCAAGCGCTTTGAGAACGACATGAACGCCACGATAAAGCAGGAGGAGATGAGCCGGCTATTCATGGGCGGCGGCGCGGGCAAGGTCTACGACGTCGAGGAGTTCGAGAACACCGACGGCTGGGGCGTGCAGCACGGCCAGGTGCTGACCAACTTCGCCGCGCACATGCTGGACGGCACGCCGCTGCTGGCGCCGGGCAGCGACGGCATAAACGGCGTAAACCTGGCAAACGCGATACTGCTGTCGAGCTGGCTGGGCCGCGAGGTCGAGCTGCCGGTCGACGAGGAGCTGTATCTGGCCGAACTCAACAAGCGCATTGCCCAGGAAGGCAAGTATCCCACCCGCTAATAGCGCGCGATACGGAGGAGTGTATTATATGAAGCAGATTAAAGTTGGCGTGCAGGCGATGATGCTCAAGGGCAAGTTCGCCGAGCTGGGCGCGTATGAGACGCTCAAGCGCGTGGGCGAGCTGGGCTACCGGTGCGTCGAGATATCCCAGATACCCATGACGCCCGAAAACGTCGCGGCGATGAAGCGCGCGCAGGACGACTTCGGCGTCGATATAGCGTCGGTCTCGGCGGGCGTGGCGCCCAATGGCCCGATGCCGCAGGAGACGCTGGCCACCCACTTTGACAAGATAGTCGCCGATTGCCGCGCGCTGGACTGCCGGTTCATACGCATAGGCATGCTGCCGTTTGACTGCATGGCGTCGTTCGACGCGGCGATGCACTTTTGCCGCATGGCCGAGGTCGCCGCGCGCAAGCTGGCCGACAACGGCATAAAGCTCTACTACCACAACCACCACGTCGAGTTCCACAAGTTCAACGGCAAGACGCTGCTGGACATAATCCGCGACAACGTGCCCGACATGGGCTTTGAGCTGGACGTGCACTGGATACACCGCGGCGGCTACGACCCGGTCAGGGTGCTGGCCGACTACGCGGGCAAGGTCGACCTGGTGCACCTGAAGGACTACCGCATCGGCCAGATATCGCCCGACGTGTTCAGCGCGCCGCCCAAGGGCGACATGAAGGCCATGATGGAGGGCTTCCAGCGCGCGTTCGCGGGCGTGGTGCAGTTTGCCGAGATCGGCGAGGGCTCGCTGGACATGCCCGCGATAATCGAGCAGAGCCTCAAGTCGGGCGCCAAGTACTTCTTCATCGAGCAGGACGACCTGTACGGCCGCGACGTGTTCGACTGCCTCAAGACCTCGTACGACAACATAACCGCGATGGGATATCAGATCATCTGACGCGCGGCAAATGAGTTTCGCGGCGAACGCATCCGTTCGCCGCGAATCTGTTTGCCGGCAATCCGGCCTGGGCCGCGCATGCCCGCTAAAGCCGAGTCGGCATCTGTGCGAGTGCGGCATAATAAACTGCCGCGATGGCGGCGACGCCAGCCCGTGGCTTGTCAAAGTCGGCCCTCGTCATGCGAGATGCGCGGTCGGCGCCCGGCTGCGGCGCCAAAACAGATTCGCGGCGAACGTATCTGTTCGCCGCGAATGCTCTGCAAGGCTATGCCTAGTCGCGCCGCCGCCCGCCCGAGAGCACCAGCAGCCGCAGCAGGTTGAGTATCGACTGCAGCGCGGCCGCGACATATGTCAGCGCGGCGGCGTTGAGCACGCGGCGCGCGCCGGTCAGCTCGTCCGAATCCAGCAGCGCGTTGCCCTCCAGCGTGGCCAGCGCGCGGCGCGAGGCGTCGAACTCCACCGGCAGCGTGACCAGCGAGAATACGACTATCAGCGAGAACAGTATTATGCCTATGTTGACCAGCGGCTCCCAGGCGAATATCAGCCCCAGTATGAACAGCGGTATCGCCAGGTTGGAGCCTATGCTGACCACCGGCGCCATCGCGCTGCGCAGCACCAGCGGCTTGTAGCCGTTGGCGTCCTGCACGGCGTGCCCGGCCTCGTGCGCGGCCACGCCCAGCGCCGCGACCGAGGTCGAGTTCATGACGCTCTGCGACAGCCGCAGCACCTTGTCGCGCGGATCGTAATGGTCGGAAAGGTGCCCCTCTACGCGCTCTATGCGCACCGACTGCAGGTTGTTTTCATCCAGCAGTATGCGCGCGGCCTGCTCGGCGGTGTAGCCGCGGCGCGTGCCGACGTCGGAGTACTTTGCAAATGTCGAGTTGACCCTGAACTGCGCCCACAGCGCCAGAAACAACCCGGGCAGCACTATGAGCATAGTCGGATCGAAATAGAATGGAAAGAACATCGCCATACCTCCCATAACAGTGTGCCCGAACGGGTAGATGTGCATACCGGGCGGGGCATCGGCCCTGATTCAATGATACTTTAAACCATGTTATAATTCAAGCGTATTTTGTCATTGCGCAAAAATGTCATACTGTGTTCATAGAAAAGTTTTCGCCTTGACATGTGCGCGCGCAGGTGATATCTTTATATAAAGCGTATATAGAGTACGCATTTGGCCGGGGCACGCGCCACCGAGCGCGCCGGATTAGGATGTGCATTTATGGATAACGAATTTGAGAACAACGCATTGCCGGCGCAGCTGCTGCTGAACATGCGCGCGATATACGGCCAGCTCAAGCGCGCCGAGCGCAGCGCGGCCGACCTGATACTGACCGATCCGGCGCACCTTGCCAACATGACGATAGCCGAGGCGGCGCAGACCTGCGGCGTGTCCCAGCCCACGTTCGTGCGCATAGCGCGCCGGCTGGGGTTCGAGGGCTTTGCGCAGCTCAAGGCGGCGCTCAAGGAAGCGCAGTCCGGCGAGCGCGACGCGCGGCTGCCCAGCGACCTGTATCAGCATGTGGACGCCGGCGACGACCCGTATGCCATAGCCTCGCAGATAATCCGGGCGTCGATACAGTCGATGGAGGATCTGATGTGCGTGCTGGATCGCGAGCAGTTCAACGGCGCGGTCGAGGCGCTGCAGGGCGCGCGGCGCATAGGCTTCTACGGCGTGGGCGACGCCAAGATAGTCGCCGAGTCGGCATACCACAAGTTCAACCGCATGGGCGCGGTGTGCGATACGTCCAACGACCCGGACGTGCAGCTGGTGCAGGCCAGCCAGCTCGCCTCGGGCGACGTGTGCGTGCTGGTCAGCCACTCGGGCCGCTCGCGCACCACGGTAACCACTGCGCGGCGCGCGCGGGAGATGGGCGCGACGGTCGTGAGTATAACCAACTACCCGTATTCGCCGCTGGCGCGCATATCGGATTACGTGCTTACTACGGCCTCGTTCATGGAGCACTCGGGCGAGGTCATAACCAAGCGCATATCGGAGCTGGTGATAATAGAGAGCCTGTTCATCAGCGTGCTGCTGCGGGGCGGCGAGCGCTATCAGCGGGCGCTGGCGCGCTCGAACGAGGCGCTGGTCGAGAACAAGCTGTGAGCGGGGCGCGCAGGCTGGCCCGGGCGCAGGCGCGGCGGTTCATGCTGGCGCATCAGGGCCTGGCGGGCGAGCGGCTGTTCCAGGGCGAACAGGGCGCGCTGGAGTATATCCGCCGCGCCGGCTGCGTGCAGTTCGACCCGGTCGACGTGTGCGGGCGCAGCGCGGACATAGCGCTCAACTCGCGCGTGGCGGGATACAGGCACGAGCAGCTCGAGTCGCTGCTGTATCGCCGCCGGGAGCTGGTCGACTACTTCGACAAGAACCTTTCGATATTCGCGGTCGGGGACTGGCCGTACTTTGCGCGCGAGCGGGCGCGGTATCGTGACACGCGCGGCGGCGAGGAGCTGGTGCGCGCGTGTGCGGACGTGCTTGCCGAAGTCGCGCGGCGCGGCGCGCTGTGCTCGGCCGACATCGACCTGCCGGGCAAGGTGGACTGGTACTGGAGCGAGACGCGCACGGCACGCGCGGCGCTGGAGCGGCTGTACTTCCAGGGCCGGCTCGCTATACACCACAAGCGCGGCACAGTCAAGTACTACGACCTGATAGAGCGCTGCCTGCCCCCGGACGTGCTGGCGGCGCCCGAGCCGCTGCCGGGCGACGCGGCGCACATTCAGTGGCGGGTGCTCAGGCGCGTGGGCGCGGTGGGGCTGATGTGGAACCGGGCGTCGGACGCGTGGCTGGGCATACCCGAGCTGAAGGCGGCCGAGCGCGCCGCGGCGTTTGACGCGCTGTGCGCGCGGGGCGAGCTGATAGGGCTTGAGGTCGAGGGCGTGCGCTGGCCGCTGTACATGCGCGCGTGCGACGAACCGGAGCTCGAAATGGCGCTTGCGGGCGAGCTTGCGCCGCGGGCCGAGCTGCTTGCGCCGCTGGACGCGATGCTCTGGGACAGGCGCCTGATAGAGGCGCTGTTCGACTTCGAGTACAGATGGGAGATATACACGCCGGCCGATCGGCGCAGATACGGCTATTATGCGCTGCCGCTAATGTATGGCGAAGCGCTGATAGGGCGCCTGGAGCTGGCGCGCGGGCGCAAGGGCGACGCGCTCGAACTGAGGGGCGCGTGGTACGAGCCGGGGCGAGAGCCGGGCGCGGAGGCGCGCGCGGCGATCGGCGGGTGCCTGGCGCGGTTTGCGCGGTTTAACAGCTGCGCGGGCGTAGTGGATGTGCGCGAGAGATGAGGGACTCGCCCATGTATGAATGCCGGCAAATGTGAGCGCGGACGCGATGCGGTTGCATCGTATCCGCGCTCGATTTATGTATACGGCGACATATTTGCAGATAGCCTGACTTGAAACAGCGATGAACGGGTCATGCGAACTGAACCCGGATATATATGGTATAAGACGCGGTTTACGGCGCTGTCGGCGCGCGCATCGCCCGCCGGGCCAGAAAACAGTCACGGCACCCAAACCAGGGCTTGTCAGCGCTCAATGGCGTTCGCAGCGAGCAGACGCGCTTGCGGAACAGCAACGCATGACGCTGCGGATATATAGCCATCAGACCGTTGACAAACCCGGGCGGTTGGACGGCCGGGTTCATTCCAAAAAATGTTTGCGGTATCGTACTGGCGATTATACAAAGCCAATCTGATACAAGCGCCACTGCACATGATTTTGCATGCTTAGCCTGCCGGCGTCGCATGTTCGGCCAAGCAGACCGAATGCGGCATACTATATCAATAGACTGGTGGCTGATATACAGCCATCAGACTGCTGACAAACCCCGGCGGTTGGGCAGTCAGATTTACCTCAAACAACTTCCTGCAATGTTTTGCTTGCGATATTGCAAAATCAATCTGATGCAAGCGGTATCTTGCTGAAATTGCATGTTTTGCAGGCCATTGTTGCGTGTTCAGCCAAGTTGAAAGTGTGAGGTACACTTTGTCAATAAACTGGTGGCTGATATACAGCCATGCTACTTTACCTTTATGCCGTGCGTGCGCTCGGCCTCGCGGTACTTGAGCGGCGTCTTGCCGGTCACGGCCTTGAAGCTGCGTATGTAGTGGCTGGTCGACGAGAACCCGGTCTGCGCGGCGATCTCGGTAATGCTCAGGTCGGTCGAGTTGATGAGCCGCATCGACTTCTTGACGCGCGTCATAAGCAGCGCCTCGGTGAAGCTGTGCCCGGCGTGCTTGGAGAAGAAGCGCGAGAACGCGGTGTAGGACATGTTGCAGTGGCGCGCCACCGCCGCCAGCGTGACCTCGCCGGCATAGTTGGCTTCGATGAACTCATACGCGCGCTGCAGCTGCGCCATCGATTCGGCGTCGGGCAGCTCGGGCGCGCCACTGGCGTGCCAGTCGCGCAGTATCTTGACGAACAGCCGCATTATCTCGGCGCGCACGCTGAGCGCATAGCCGAACTCCTGCGCGGTGTATTCACTGAATATCCGCTCCATTATCTCGCCCATGCCGCTGCGCCCGACCTCGCGCGCCTCGAACAGGCGCCGGTGCGAGGCGCGCAGGCGCAGGTACGCCGTCACCGTACCCAGCTCGTAGAGCGGCTGCTCGGCGCTGTACATAAGCTCCGGCACGAACTTGAGCACCATGTACGTGTTCTCGCCCGCGCCCAGCGCGTATGTGCAGTGCACCTCCATCGGGTCTATCACCGCCAGGTCGCCCACGCCCAGCCGCACCGAGGCGTCGCCGGTCTCCAGCCGGAACTCGCCCTCGCGGCACAGCAGTATCTCAAAGTACTCGTGCACATGGGGCGCGGCGAATATGCTGCGCCCCTGGCGGCGCTGTATCGTGCACTCGAACAGATATCCCAGCGTGCCCAGCGGCTTGCGCGACTCGTGATAGAACTGCATGATTCAACCTCGCAAAATTATGCTATTTTGGGCTAAGGCGATTATAGCACGTCGCCGGGGGATGTGCTACTATATAGGCATAATCCGGATGTTAAGAATCCGCGAGCGTAAAATGTTGTTATCGGAGGGCTAACATGAGCAAGAGGTTGAAGGTGGGCATAATAGGCTGCGGCGGCATAGCCAACGGCAAGCATCTGCCGTCGCTCAAGGCGATAGACCGCGTCGACCTGATCGCGTTCTGCGACCTGATCGAGGAAAAGGCGCAGAAGGCCGCGCGCGAGTACGGCACGCCCGACGCGAAGGTGTATACCGATTACACCGAGCTGCTCAAGGACGAGAGCATAGACGTGGTGCACGTGCTCACGCCCAACCGCATGCACGCGCAGATATCGATAGACGCGCTGCACGCGGGCAAGCACGTGATGTGCGAAAAGCCGATGGCCAAGACGGCCGCGGACGCCCGGCGCATGGTCGAGGCCGCGCGCGAGACCGGCAAGAAGCTCACGATAGGCTATCAGCATAGGCATAAGCCCGAGACGGCATACCTCAAGCAGGCGATAGACGCGGGCGAGCTGGGCGAGATATACTACGCCAAGGCGCTGGCGATACGCCGGCGCGGCACGCCGAACTGGGGCGTGTTCCTCAACGAGTACGAGCAGGGCGGCGGCCCGCTCATCGACATAGGCACCCATTCGCTCGACCTTACGCTGTACCTGATGAACAACTACAAGCCGCGCATGGTCGTGGGCACCACGTACAAAAAGTGCGAGAACGCCGAGTGCGGCAACCCCTGGGGCGGCTGGGATCCCAAGCAGCACACAATGGAGGACGCGGCGTTCGGCTTCATAGTGATGCAGGACGGCTCGACGATAACGCTGGACGCGACCTGGGCGCTCAACACGATCGAGCCGATACCGGAGGGCAGCCTGCAGCTGATGGGCAGCAAGGCCGGCGCTCAGATAAAGGGCGGCGTGTCGATAAACAAGGGCGAGTATGGCCGGCTGATCGAGAAGAAGCCCGACATGTCGGCGGGCGGCGTGGCGTTCTACGACGGCGTGGCGGTCACGCCCGGCATAACCGAGCAGATGCGCTGGTACGACGCGATAGAGAACGACACCGACCCGGTGGTGCTGCCCGAGCAGGCGTGCGTGGTCTCGGAGATACTTGAGGCCATTTATACCTCTGCGCGCACCGGCAAGCCGGTATACTTCGACTGATCGATATGGGCCGGGAGCGCGCGCTGCTTCCGGCCCGCGCTGCTTTGTAAAATGCGCTCCACGCGCCTTGATCCGGCGCGGCGCGCGATGTATACTGATGCCGAAATACGCCGCATATGCGGCTAACGGAGGATGAAACAAAATGGCGCTTAAATTGGGTATCATAGGCTATGGCTACATGGGTCACTGGCACCTGCGCAACGCGCCCCGCGTGCAGGGCGTGTCGGTAGTGGCAGCGTATGACATCGATCCCGAAAAGGTTCAGCTGGCGCGCGACGAGGGGCTGACGGCGTTCGATTCGCTCAGCGCTTTCCTGGCGAGCGACCTGTTCAACGTCGTACTGGTATCCACGCCCAACGACACGCACTGCGCGCTGGCGTGCGCGGCGATGAAGGCGGGCAAGCACGTGATTGTCGAAAAGCCGGTGGCCATGGACGCGGCGCAGGTCGACATAATGGCCCGCACCGCCGCGCAGTGCGGCGTGATATTCACGGTGCACCAGAACCGGCGCTGGGACAAGGACTACAGGATCGCCAGCGAGATAATAAACAGCGGGGAGCTGGGCCGGGTGTACTCGGTGCAGTCGCGGCTGCACGGCAGCCGGGGCGCGATGTTCGGCTGGCGCGCCGAGCCGGAGCACGGCGGCGGCATGATATACGACTGGGGCGTGCACTTCACCGATCAGATAATGAACCTGTTCGGGTTTGACAGCGTCGAGAGCGTGCTGTGCCGCATGGAGAAGGTCAAGACGCCCGACGTGGAGGACTACTTCTACCTGACCTATATACTCAAGGGCGGGCTGCATGTGCAGATGGAGATAGGCACGTGGGTACTCAAGGCGCTGCCGCGCTGGATGATACTGGGCGACCTGGGCACGGCGTATATAAATGACTTCTCGCGCAACGGCCAGATAATAAAGATCGAAAAGTCGGCCGAGCACAGCGAAGCGGTCGTGACCGGCGAGGGCACGCCCACGCGCACGTTTGCGCCGCGGCCCAAGGAGGAGGTCATGGAGTTCGAGCTGCCTGACACGCCCGCGGACGTGCGCGAGTACTACGAGAACCTGCGTGACGCGGTCGACGGCAAGTGCGAGCCCATAGTCAAGCCCGAGCAGGTGCGCGCGGTGATGCACGTGCTGGACTGCGCGTTTGAGTCGGCGCGCACCGGGCGGCAGGTCATGATCTGATGCGCGCGGCCGAACTGTTCGCAAGCTGGCGGATTGCCCGTAAATTTGCTTAAATATACTCAAACCAGGCGGCGCGTCGGAGCTATATCCGGCGCGCCGCTTATATAACGGGCAGGGTTCGATGTGCGGTACAGTATATTCGATGCCTGCGCTTGCGTGCGGACGACGCTGCAAAGATAAGCTGCCATTTTATATGCCGGTCAACATGCTGCATCATTTAGGCGCCGCATCTGTATGCCATGCCAGTTTGCCAGTATGCGTTCAGCTTCATCGATAAACCAAACGGCGCGCTGGAGCTGTATCCGGCGCGCGGCTCATATAGCAGGCAAAGCTCGGCATGCTGTTCAGCATGTTCCATGCCTGCGCTTGCGTGAGGCCGACGCTGCAAAGATATGATGCCATTTTATATATCGGCCAACACACTGCATCATTTGAGCGCTGCACCTGTATGCCAGGTCAGGCTGCCGGTGTGCGAACAACTTCATCGATAAACAAAATGGCGCGCCGGAGCTGCATTCGGCGCGCTGCCTGTTTACTGGCAAAGCACCCTGCATGCAGCCAGTGAAACACAGCGTGCAACAACATGGCACATCGATGCAAATTGCAGGCAAATACCCGTAATAACACCCCCGGTAAGCAACGCCATTTGTACGCGAATCGAATGTCAAGGCAGCGCGTCTAGCCATGCCGATGGACTTGCCGGCGATCTGGGCGGCGTCACTTCAACATGCGGCGCCGCTGACGGGCCACATAAATACTCCACAAAAGCCGGCGCGCCCGGTTTGCAGGCGCGCCACGGGTATGCTATAATGCCTATTGGAAAAACGCACGCGCGGGTCTGGGCGATGCCCGCGCGCACAGGAGGACGCAAATGCGCAACCTTATACTCGAATCGCATTCGCTGGATCCATACTACAACCTCGCGCTGGAGCACTGCCTGCTCGAGTCGATAGCGCCGGGCGACGCGGCGCTGTACCTGTGGCAGAACCAGAATACGGTCGTGATAGGCCGCAACCAGAACGCGTGGCGCGAATGCCGCTGCGAGCTGCTCGAGCGCGAGGGCGGCCGGCTTGCGCGGCGGCGCTCGGGCGGCGGCGCGGTGTTCCACGACGTGGGCAACCTGAACTACACGTTCGCGGCGTGCGCCGAGCGCTACGACCTTGAGCGCCAGCTGGGCGTGATAATCGCGGCGCTGGACGCGGCGGGCATACGCGCCGAGTTCACCGGCCGCAACGACATAGCGGTCGACGGCCGCAAGGTGTCGGGCAACGCGTTCGAGCACAGCCGCGGCCGCTCGCTGCAGCACGGCACGCTGCTGATATCTGTCGACATGGAGCGGCTGTCGCGCTACCTGAACCCCAGCCCGCTCAAGCTGCGCGCCAAGGGCGTCGAGTCGGTGCGCGCGCGCGTCATGAACCTGAACGAAGCCGCGCCCGACCTCACGCACGACGCGCTCAGGCCGCTGCTGCGGGCGGCGTTTGAGCGTGCTTACGGCGGCGCTGATCGGATTGACGCGAACGCGTTCGATGCGGCGGCGCTGGAGGCCGGGCGCGCGCTGATGGCCTCGTGGGAATGGCGGCTGGGCCAGACGCCCCGGTTTGACGCGCGGTTCGAGACGCGGTTTGAATGGGGCGAGGTCGAGCTGCTGCTGGAACTGCGCGAGGGCCGCGTGCGGAGCTGTACGCTGCATACCGACGCCATGGATGCGCAGCTGGCCGAGCGCGTGTGCGCGGCGCTGCGCGGAGCGGAGTTTGGCAGCCGGCTGCCCGAGGCGCTGGCCGGGCTGGAGGCCGACGGCGCCGCGCCCGAACAGGCGCGTCAGCTGCGCGAGTGGCTGGCGCGCGAGTTGAGTTAGCGCCGTGGGGCAGGTTCATTTTCAAATGTAAATTGTGTAGCAAAAACCGGGCGAGCGGCCCGGCATGCACGCGGGTATGAGCCGCGCGGCGCATGCCAGGCCGCTGCGCATGCGCCGCGGCGGGCCCCAACTGCGCGGATATCGAATAAAAGTCGCGCGCCGTCCGATTATGCGATTGACGCGCATAACGTTTCATGGTACAATTGCGCTGTGTAATTGACAGGTGTGCGACACTGAACACAGCGGCATAAGACAGCGAGGTGGAATTGGATGAAGGCGATTTACCTGAACGCGAACATAAAGACGGTGGACTGGGTGTACTCTAGCGCGGTACAGCAGGCGCTGGCGGCGAAACTGGACGTGCTGGGCAAGCTCACGCCCGATGAGCTGGACGCGCGCGCCGACGTGTGCGCGCAGACCGAGTGCATATTCTCGACCTGGGGCATGCCGTCGCTGACCGGCGAGCAGATCGACCGGTACTTCCCGAACCTGAAGGCGGTGTTCTACGCGGCGGGCAGCGTGCAGTACTTCGCGCGGCCGTTCATAGAGCGCGGCATACATGTGCTGTCGAGCTGGCAGGCCAATGGCATACCGGTGGCGGAGTACACGGTATCCACGATACTGCTGAGCAACAAGGGCATGCTGCGCCGGGCCGACGACTACCGCGCCGACAAGAGCAAGTCCACGCCCAACGACTTCCCGGGCAACTTCGGCTGCCGGGTGGGCCTGATAGGCTTTGGCGCGATAGGGCGCAAGGTGGCCGAGTATATGAAGCCGTACCGCGTCGAGCTGGTCGCATACGACCCGTATGTGCCCGACGAGGTGCTCAGCGGCCTGGGCGTAAAGCGCGCCACGCTCGAGGAGATATTCACCACCTGCCAGACGATAAGCAATCACCTGCCCAACAACGAGCATACCAAGGGCATGCTCGGCTATGAGCTGTTCAAGCTGATGAAGCCCAACGCGACGTTTTTGAACACCGGCCGCGGCGCGCAGGTCGTCGAGCCCGACCTGGTGCGCGCGCTGACCGAGGAGCCGCGCCGCACCGCGATACTGGACGTGACCTGGCCCGAGCCGTGCCCGGAGGATTCGCCGCTGTGGAGCCTGCCCAACGTGCTGATAACGCCGCACATCGCGGGCAGCCTGGGCGACGAGGTGATGCGCATGGGCGAGTACATGCTGGGCGAGTGCGAGCGCATGCTGGCGGGCGAGCCTTTTGCCTACGATGTATCCATGGATATGCTTGAGCATATGGCATAACAAAGCACAGGGGAGGAGACAATATGTCATACTCAACCGGATGGGCCGCGCTGAACCTGGAGATGCCCGAGCGCGTGCCGCGCACCGAGTACTCGCTGGCCGAGTACCACTGGCCGCTGATAGAGCGCGTGACCGGCATACATGTGACCCAGCAGAGCCCCGCCGAGGAGCGCCGGCGCGCTACCCAGGCGCTGCGCAAGGCGTGGACATTCGACTTCAGCTGGAGCACGCTGTTCAGCGGGCAGATATTCGGCGGCTATCACACCACGATGGGCCACGCCGACTACGCCGAGGGCGGCGCCGACTTCGACAATGACATACACTGCCCGTTCGAGGAGCCCGAGCAGGTGCTCGAGTTCGACCCGTGGAAGCAGTATGGCGAGATCGACAAGGCCGCCGTGACGCGCCAGTTCGAGGAGCACTACCGCGCCAACCTCGCGTACCTGCCCGATGAGGTCGCGATGACCGGCATATACACCACGCTGATAAGCGGGCTGATCGACATATTCGGCTGGGACATGCTGCTCATGGCGGCGGGCATAGATCCGCAGGGCTTTGGCGAGGTGGCCAACCGGTACGCGTCGTGGATGCAGCAGTACATGGACGCGCTGGCCGAGGCCGACCTGCCGTGCGTGATGATACACGACGACATAGTGTGGACGTCGGGCGCGTTCCTGCATCCGGAGTGGTACCGCAAGTACGTGTTCCCGAACTACAAGAAGTACTTCCGCCCGATACTGGACAGTGGCAAGAAGCTGATATACACCTCGGACGGCAACTATACCGAGTTCATAGACGACATCGCGGGCGCCGGCGTGAACGGCTTTGTCATGGAGCCGTGCACCGACATGGCGTATATAGCCGAAAAGTACGGCCGCACCCATTCGTTCATAGGCAACGCCGACACGCGCATACTGCTGACCGGCACGCGCGAGGCGATAGAGGCCGAGGTCAAGCGCTGCATGGACATAGGCAAGTCGTGCCCGGGCTTCATAATGGCGGTGGGCAACCACATACCGGCCAACACCCCGGTGGAGAGCTGCCTGATATACGAGGAGGCGTACCGCAAGTACTGCCGCCGCTGAGATAGGCAGCATAAGGAGGCGTTAGCATGCGCATACTGTCAAGGAGCGAATACGAGGAGCACATCGCGCGCACGCGCGACGCGCGCATGGACTGGTGGCGCAAGGCGCGGTTCGGCATGTTCGTGCACTTCGGGCTGTACTCGCAGCTCGGGCGCAACGAGTGGGTGCAGACGCTTGAGAACATACCCGTCGACGAGTACGCCAAACTCGCCGACACGTTCAACCCCAAGCCGGGCGCGCCGCGCGAGTGGGCAAAGCTCGCCAAGGCCGCGGGCATGAAGTACATGGTGCTGACGACCCGCCACCACGAGGGCTTCTCGCTCTGGGACTCCAAGGTCAACCCGTTCAACTCGGTCAACTACGGGCCGCATCGCGACATAGTGCGCGAGTTCGTGGACGCGTGCCGCGAGTTCGATCTGAAGATAGGCTTCTATTCGTCGCTCATGGACTGGCACCATCCCGACGGCTGGAAGTGCGCGTTCGACAGCGAGGCGCGCAAGCGGTTCACCGACTACATCGAGGCGCTCAACACCGAGCTGCTCACGAACTACGGCAAGATAGACATACTCTGGTACGACGTGAGCTGCCCGATGGAGAGCTGGGAGGGCTGGAACTCGCTCGAGCGCAACCAGCGGCTGCGCGCGCTGCAGCCCGACATCATAATAAACAACCGCAGCTGCCTGGCCGAGGACTTCGGCACGCCCGAGGGCCATATTAAGGCCGAGGACCGCGACTGGGAAGCCTGCATGACGTTCAACGACATATCGTGGGGCTATGTGGACGCCGAACAGGCGCTGCCGCACGCGTACACCGCGCCGCGCATACTCAAGATGCTCAACACCTGCACATCCGGCGGTGGCAACCTGCTGCTCAACATCGGCCCGGAGCCGGACGGCTCGGTGCCCAAGGACGCGATTGCGCCGCTTGAGCAGGTCGGGCGCTGGCTCGAAAAGCACGGCGCGGCGGTCTACGGCGACATGGGCGGCCGGCTCAGCGACGGCTGGATGGGCGGCGGCAACGGCGTGTGCGGCACGTCGATAAGCCGCGACGGCACGCATGTGTACCTGTGGAACTGGATCTGGCCCAAGGCGGGCGAGATGGGCTTGGGCGGCTACATGGACGCGCCGTCGGCGGTCAAGCTGTACGTGGACGGCAAGCCGCAGGACGTGGACTTCGAGCTGCGCGGCCAGCGGCTGCTGCTGAGGAACCTGCCCGCGCGCACGCCGGACGACACTGCGGGCGTTGCGCTGTTTGAGCTGATATTCGACAGGCAGCCGCGCTACCACGCGTTCAGCTACTATCCGCAGCTCAGCGGCGGGCGCGACTACTCGCCCGAGGGCAAGATCTGACGCGTACGCCGGCACATAAGCCAATGGCGCAGCCCCGTGCATCGCGCGGGGCTGCTTTGCGCGCAGTGCGGAACTGCCTGCGTGCCGTAGCAGCAGGACCGCCCTGGCAGGACGAACTGGAGGGCGGCGGCATGTGCAGGTCGTGCGCCGGTTGCCGTTGCCGAATGGGAGTTGCCAGCGGAGTATGTGGCGGGCTGGGCGAATGCGTCCGGGTGCGGCGGTGCAGGTCGCAGCCGGCGGGCCGCGCTAACCGATGGCTGCGCGCTGCCGACTATGCAACATGCTTTATCATGAACACGCTCGGATGGCGCACATAGCGCGGCGGACGCGCGCATATATGCCGCCGGTTGCAAGAAATAACCGTCAACGGCGCAATATGTGCTTGCAATTTTGCGGCACAGGCGTATAATGAATGTGTTTCTGGCTTTTGCCAATAATGACCATGGAGGTTAGTTCAAATGAGCGAAAACTGCACTCATGATTGCTCCAGCTGCTCGCTGGACTGCTCGAGCCGCAAGAGCGAGAGCCTGCTGGCTGAGCCGCACAAGGGCACGCATGTAAAGAAGGTAATAGGCGTAGTCAGCGGCAAGGGCGGCGTGGGCAAGTCGATGGTCACGGCGCTGCTGGCGGTGGGGGCGCGGCGTCTGGGCCTGGAGACGGCCGTGCTGGACGCCGACATAACCGGCCCCTCGATACCCAAGGCGTTCGGCCTCAAGGACAAGGCGTACGGCTCCGAGGACGGCATATTCCCGGCGATGACCAAGACCGGCATAAAGGCGATGTCGCTGAACCTGCTGCTTGAAAACGACACCGACCCGGTGGTATGGCGCGGCCCGATAATCGCGGGCACCGTCAAGCAGTTCTGGACCGACGTGCTGTGGGGCGACTGCGACATAATGTTCATAGACATGCCTCCGGGAACCGGCGACGTGCCGCTGACGGTGTTCCAGTCGCTGCCGCTGGACGGCGTGATAATCGTGACCTCGCCGCAGGAGCTGGTGGGCATGATAGTCGAGAAGGCCGCCAACATGGCTGCGCTTATGAACATACCGGTGCTGGGCCTGGTCGAGAACATGTCGTACATCGACTGTCCGGACTGCGGCAAGCGCATATACCCGTTCGGCGAGAGCCACCTTGCCGACATAGCCGCGCGCCACGGCATAGCGCTCACCGCGCAGCTGCCGATCAACCCCAAGCTCGCGGCGGCGTGCGATCGCGGCGCGATAGAGCTGTTCGAGGGCGACTGGCTCGATTCGATGCTGGGCGAGCTGACCAAGTAAGCGCAATACTGGCCCGGCCGGTGCATTCGGGCTAAATAGACGCGCCCCGCTGTGACCAAACTGGCCATGGCGGGGCGCGCTATTGTTGCGGTCAGAGTTGGCGGGCGCGGGCAGGCGCATTTGGCTGCGCATGGCAAAGCGGCGTTGCCCAAACTCACATTCGCATCAGCGCGGCTTGGACAGGACGGGCGCATGCCGGCAAACGTCAAAGCGGTCGAGTTTAGTGCCGAATGTGCACAATCGGCTGAACATCCGGCGCTGTCTTAACGCCGGTTGGCATGTTGAGCGGCATATGGCCTGAGCACATGCGCGCGGCCATGCAGCGCATGCACAGATGGATGAAGCCGTGCCGTATATCATGGCCTGCGAAACCATACGTACCATTGCAGGCCACGACATCGACCGAACAGCCGTCCTCACCGGCGCGCAGCGATATCGCAAGCGATCTCGCATTTGCATCAGCGCGGCAGAGACAGGACGGGCGCAAACCGGCAAACGCCAAAGCTGTCGAGTTTAGTGCCTAATGTGCACAATCGGCTGAACACCCGGCGCTGTCTTAACGCCGGTTGGCTTGTTGAGCGGCATATGGCCTGAGCACATGCGCGCGGCCATGCAGCGCATGCACGGATGGATGAAGCCGTGCCGCATATCATGGCATGCGAAACCATACGCACCATTGCAGGTCGCGGCATCGACCGGACGACCGTACTCACCGGCGCGCAGCGATGTCGCGGGCGATCTCCTCCATGCGGGGATAGCTGTACTCAAAGAACTCCCGGAATGCACCGCAGAACCGGTTCAGCCCGGGGCGGAGCTGTACCTGGCCGGTCGTGGGGTCGGTCACGGCGACCATCGGCTCGCGGTCGCGCTTGCAGCCGCCGCGGCACAGCCCGGCCCACTTGCAGCCGGCGCATTCGGGCGCGGCATGGTGGGACTGCGCGCGGAACTCGTCGGCAATCGAGCTGCGCGCGAGCGCGTGGAACGAGGCGGTGTTGATGTTGCCCATGCGCCAGCGGTCGAGCACGTAGAAGTCGCAGGGGTACACGCCGCCGTCGCCCTCTATCAGGTAGTACACGCCGCAGCGGCCCTGCATCGCGCAGTTCTCGGGCGTCTGGCCCAGCAGTATGCCTATGTAGTTGTCGAACGTGCGCACCGAGACGTACTTGCGGCGGAAGTACGCCTCGTAGTACAGGTCGAACGTGACCTTGAGGAAGCCCAGGTAGTCCTGCGCGCTGAGCGAGTAGTCCTGAGTCTCGCCGTCAAAGCCGTCCAGGCAGGGTATGAACTGGAGATACGTGTGCGGCGCGAGCGCGTGCCAGACCTCGCGCGGCGCGCGGGCGATGTAGCCGTTGACGACGCAAAGTATGTTGTACTCCACGCCGGCGGCGCGCAGCCGCTCTATGTTGCGGGTCACGGTCGAGTGCGTGCCGACGCCGCGGGCGTCTATCCGCATCAGGTCGTGTATCTGCGCGGGGCCGTCCAGCGACACGCCCACCAGGAAGCGGTGCTGTCGGAACAGCGCTATCAGCTCGTCAGACAGCTCGAACGCGTTGGTCGGTATCGAGTTGTTGACCTGTATGTGGCGCGAGTTGTAGCGGCGTTCGAGCTCGACGAAGCGCCGGAAGAACTCGACGCCGGCCAGCGTGGGCTCGCCGCCCTGAAACGCGAAGTTGACGCTGCCCTCGGCGTAGGTGAACGCGCGGCGCACGAGCTTGTCGAGCGTGTCGGCGGACATTATGCCATATGACTTGGTCTCGCGGTGGCTGGTCACGTCGGCGTAGAAGCAGTACTTGCAGCGCATGTTGCACATGCTGGACACGGGCTTTATCATAAGTGAAAGCGGCGGCATGTTGTCCTCCCTGTGGCTCAGGCCGGTTGATGTATTCTATTATATACGATATCGGCGCGGTGTCAAATGGGCGGCCGGGGTTTGTGTTCGCGGCGGCGGAGGAGGCCTGATCGCGGGTTCAGCCTGCCGCTGCGGTTGAGCGCGCCAAATGGCGAGTGCGCGGTGACGCATATCCATAGAACACCGGTGCAGGTTGCGCCGGCGATGCGGCATATGTATTGCGGCGGCGGCTTTCGTCAGCCTGCTGATGGAGTGAATCGCGCCGCGCCGAATACGGGTTCAATCACTACTGCGCCTGGAGCGCGCCGCGGCAACGCACCCAAAGGCGTGGCAACGCGGCGCAAACGTGCTCCGGCAGCGCATGCCAAGCGCATATGACGCGCCGCATGCGGCTCGAACCGGCGCGCCATTAGCGCGCATAAGGCCGGCCGCGGCCGCGCCTCACGCGCCCTGCACCCGCTTGACAGAGCCGCACGCGCGAATTATACTATTTGATGCGGATATACGAAGTAAGAGGTGAGGGCGATTGGATACGCCTCTGGTGATAGACCTGCAGCGGTTCTCGCTGCACGACGGCGATGGCATACGCACGACGGTGTTCTTCAAGGGCTGCCCGCTGAGCTGCGAGTGGTGCCACAACCCCGAGGGCCAGCGCTTTGAGCGGGAGTGGATGTTCTACCGCGACCGGTGCATAGGCTGCGGGCGGTGCCGCGCGGGCGAGCTGACCGAGGACACCTGCCCCAGTGGCGCGCGCGAGCTGGTGGGCCGCGCGTACACGCTGAACGAGCTGATGCGGCTGCTGACGCGCGACCGGCAGTGCTACGAGGTGTCGGGCGGCGGCGTCACGCTGTCGGGCGGCGAGGTCATGGCGCAGGACATCGACTACATAGTCGCGCTGATGCGCCGGCTGCAGCGCGAGGGCATACCGGTCAACATAGACACCTGCGGCCTGGCGCCGTGGAGCGCGTTCGAGCGCGTGCTGCCGTACGCGGACACGTTCCTGTACGACATAAAGGCCATGAACCCGGATACGCACGCGCGCTATACCGGCGCGGACAACGCGCTGATACTGGACAACCTCAAGCGGCTGAGCGCGGCGGGCGCGCGGATAAACATACGCATACCGGTGATACCGGGCGTGAACGACACGCCGGAGGAGGTGCGCGCGATGATAGCGTTTGCGCGCGCGCACGTCAAGGCGGTGCGGGTGAGCCTGCTGCCGTACCACCGGCTGGGCAGCGACAAGTGCGAGCGGCTGGAGGGCCATGTGGCGCATGAGTTCGAGGTGCCGTCAAATGAGCATATGGAGGAGCTGGCCGGGCAGTGGCGCGCGGCGGGCTTTGCGGACGTAAGGATTGGAGGATGAACGGTCAGATGGAGGAACGGGGCATGAACGAGCGCGTGCGCAAACTGCGCCGCGTGAGCGTGGACACTCAGCCGCGCATAAGCATAGAGCGCGCGCGCATAGAGACCGAGACGTACAAGAAGTACGAGGGCACGATGTCGGTGCCCGAGCTGCGCGCGACGGCGCTTTACGAGTACATGCGCCGGCGCACGCTGTACATAGGCGAGGGCGAGCTGATAGTGGGCGAGAAGTCGGAGGGCCCGCAGGTCGCGCCGACGTTCCCGGAGCTGTGCTGCCACACGCTGGAGGACATGCACATAATGAACGACCGCGAGCTGATATCGTTCAAGGTCGACGAGGCCGCGCTCGACTATCAGCGCGACACGGTGATACCGTTCTGGAAGGAGCGCTCGATGCGCACGCGGCTGCTGGGCGCTATGACGCAGCAGTGGAAGGACGCGTATGCGGCAGGCATATTCACCGAGTTCATGGAGCAGCGCGGCCCGGGCCACACCGTGGGCTCCAATAAGATTTACGAAAAGGGCTTCCTGGACTATCAGGCCGATATAGATGCGGCGCTGGCGGCGCTTGACTACATGGCAGACCCGACCGCGTCGCAGCGCGCCGAGGAACTGCGCGCGATGCGCATAGCGTGCGACGCGATAATGGTCATGGGCAGCCGCTACGCCGAGCTGGCCGGGCAGCTGGCCGCTCAGACTGCCGATCCCACCCGCCGCGCCGAGCTCGAGCAGATAGCCGAGAACTGCCGCGTGGTGCCCGCGTACAGGCCGCGCACGTTCTGGCAGGCGATGCAGATGTACTGGTTCGTGCACCTGTGCGTGACGACCGAGCTCAACCCGTGGGACGCGTACAGCCCGGGGCGCTTTGACCAGCACTTAAACCCGTTCTACCAGGCGGATGTGGAGGCGGGCATACTCGACGACGAGCGCGCGCTGGAGCTGCTGGAGTGCCTGTGGGTCAAGTTCAACGACCAGCCCGCGCCGCCCAAGGTGGGCGTGACGCTCAAGGAGAGCGGCACGTACACCGACTTTGCCAACATAAACACCGGCGGCATAACGCCCGACGGCGAGGATGGCGTCAACCCGGTCAGCTACCTGATACTGGACTGCATGGACGAGATGAAGCTGCTGCAGCCCTCGTCGAACGTGCAGATAAGCCGCAAGACGCCGCGCCGGTTCCTGAAGCGCGCGTGCGAGATATCGCGCAAGGGCTGGGGCCAGCCCGCGTTCTACAACACCGAGTCGATAATCTCGGAGCTGATGAACGCCGGCAAGAGCCTGGCCGACGCGCGCAAGGGCGGCACCAGCGGGTGCGTGGAGACCGGCGCGTTCGGCAACGAGGCGTACATACTGACAGGCTACTTCAACATACCCAAGATGCTCGAGCTGGCGCTGCACGACGGCGTGGATCCGCGCACCGGCGCGCAGCTGGGCCCGCACACCGGCACGCTCGCAGAGCTGGACAGCTATGACAAGCTGTACGCGGCGTTCATCGCGCAGATGCGCTACTTCATAGACATCAAGGTGCGCGGCTCGAACGTGATAGAGTCGCTGTACGCGCGCTACATGCCGGCGCCGTTCCTGTCGGTGATAACCAACGACTGCATAGCGCGCGGGCGCGACTACAACGCGGGCGGCGCGCGCTACAACACCAGCTACATACAGGGCGTGGGCATAGGCACGATAACCGACTCGCTCGCGGCGATAAAGAAGTACGTGTACGAGCGCGGCGAGGTGACGCTGGAGCGGCTGGTCAGCGTGCTGGAGCACGACTATGAGGGCGAGGACTGGCTGCTGGCGCTGCTCAGGACGCGCGCGCCCAAGTACGGCAACGACGACGACTACGCCGATTCGATAATGAGCCGGGTGTTCCACGACTATCTGGACATGGTCAGCGGCCGGCCCAACATGCGCGGCGGCATGTACCGCGTGAACATGCTGCCCACGACCTGCCACGTGTACTTTGGCGAGGTCATGCAGGCCACGCCCAACGGCCGGCGCGCCGGCAAGCCGCTGAGCGAGGGCATATCGCCGACGCAGGGCTCGGACTCGTGCGGCCCGACCGCGGTCATACGCTCGGCCGCCAAGATGGACCACCTGATGACCGGCGGCACGCTGCTGAACCAGAAGTTCACGCCGTCGGTGGTCAAGGGCGAGGAAGGCCTGGACCACATGGCCGACCTGATACGCGCGTACTTCGATCTGGACGGCCATCACATACAGTTCAACGTCATAGACCGCGAGACGCTGCTGGCGGCGCAGCGCAACCCTGACGACTACAAGGACCTGATAGTGCGCGTCGCGGGCTATTCGGATCACTTCCGCAACCTGTCGCGCGCGCTGCAGGACGAGATTATCGCGCGCACCGAGCAGAGCTTTGAGTGAGGCATGCGCCCGCGGAAACGCGCGCGGTTGCGCAGCCGGCGTGCGGCTGTGAGCGCGTGCAATGCGCATACGCCCGCAGGCATGCGTGAGCGCGAGCGGCAGTTTGGCCCACACAACATGGACATTTAATACGCAAACGGCCGCACGGCGGAGCGCGTCTGCGCCGCGCGGCAGATGAGGGGATGGTCGATATGGACAAGAGCTTTTATGTCGCAAACCGAAAGAAGCTGTACAGCCGCGTCGGCGAGCACGTGCTGATAGTGCTGCTGGCGGGGCATGCGCCGCGGCGCTCGGCCGACGCGTACTATAACTTCTACTGCAATCGCAACTTCGCGTATGTGACCGGCGCGTGCGACGCCACGACACAGGGCTTTATGTTCATGGCCGAAAAGCACGGCCAGGACGTGCACGAGGCGCTGTTCATACTGCCGCCCGACGCGCACGCCGAGCGCTGGACCGGCCGGCGCATGAAGCCCGACGAGGCGCGCGAGCTGACCGGCATACAGGACATAGCGTATCTGAGCGAGTTCGAGGCGCGCTTCCACAGGGCGGCCAGCGCCGGCACGTGCCTGGAGCTGTGGACCGACATAGACCGGCTGAGCTACGCCGAGCCGGACAACGAGTCGATAGAGTTCACCAACCGCGCGCTCAAGGCGTATCCGTCGCTCAAGTCGCACAACCTGCTGCCGGTGCTCAAGGCGCTGCGCACGTTCAAGCAGCCCTGCGAGATAGAGGCTATGCGCAAGGCGATGACGATAACCCGCGAGGGCATACTGGACATGATGCACGCGTCCAAACCCGGCATGTACGAATGCGAGTATAAGGCGATATTCGACGCGGCGCTGACGCGCAACGGCGTGCTCGAGCCGGCGTTCCAGCCGATAATCTCGGCGGGCGCCAACAACTTCTGCATACACTACTACTCCTACACCGGCCGCGCGCAGGACGGCGACATGATACTCAACGACGTGGGCGCGTGCTGGGACAACCTGGGCAACGATGTGTCGCGCGGCTTCCCGTGCAATGGCAAGTTCTCGGAGCAGCAGCGGCTGCTCTACACCTGCGCGTACAACACGTCCAACTACATGTTCTCGATAATCAAGCCCGGCATGCCTATGGCGTCGGTCGACCAGACGGCGCGCAAATACTGCTTCGAGCAGCTCAAGGGCATAGGGCTGTGCGACAGCTACGAGGACGTAGGCAAGTACATGTGGCACGGCGGCGCGCATCACGTGGGCTTTGACACGCACGACGTCGTGGACATGGCGCATCCGGTCGCGCCGGGCATGGTGTTCTGCGTGGACATAGGCATATACTGCGAGGAGTGGGGCATAGGCTTCCGGCTCGAGGATAACTGCCTGGTGCTGGAGGACGGCTGCGAGAACCTGTCGCGCGACATACCGCGCTCGATAGACGAGATAGAGGCTGAAATGGCCCGGCGCTGAGCCGGATCAAATACGGGGCGGTGATTTGATATGGATGCAAATCGTGCATTTGAGCTGCTGCGCGAGCTGGCGTTTGTGCGCATGAGCGGCACTGAAGAGGAGCTGAAGGCGGCGCGCATACTGGCGCGCGAGGCCGAGGCGGCGGGCGTGGCGCACGAGATCGAGCCGTTTGCGGTGCGCGACGGCGCGGTCGAGCGCGCGACGCTGGAGGTGCTGGAGCCGTACCGGCAGGCGTATGAGGTCACGGGCATGCGCCGCTCGCTGGACACCGGCGACGATGGCATAGAGGCCGAGCTGGTATACGTAGAAAACGCGCTGGACGCGAACCTCGTGGACGCGAAGGGCAAGATAGTGCTGTACAACGGCTATCTGAACTACGACCCATACGAGCGCATAAAGCGCGCCGGCGCGCTGGGCGCGATAGCGTTTTCGGGCAGCATACTGGACGGGCCGGGCGAGATCGAGCTGGCGCTGCGCATGCTCAGACCCAAGATGACCGACGCGTTCGGCGACCTGTACGCGGTCAACGTGCGCGCGGTGGACGCGCTGGACATGGTGCGGCGCGGCGCGCGCCGGGTGCGCATGGTGGTGCGCGCGCGCAACGTCGAGCTGACCAGCCACAACGTGTACGCGACGATACCGGGCACGGCGTGCCCCGACGAGATAGTGTCGCTGGGCGCGCACTATGACAGCACCGACTACTCAAAGGGCGTATACGACAACGGCTCGGGCAGTGTGATACTCGTGGAGCTGATGCGCTACTTTGCGGCGCACCCGCCGCGGCGAACCATGAAGTTCATGTGGTTCGGCTCGGAGGAGGTCGGGCTGTGCGGCAGCACGTACTTCTGCAACGCGCACGCCGACGAGCTCAAGCGCCACAAGCTGATGATTAACGTGGACATGGCCGCGCCGATACTGGGCAGCGACAAGTGCATAGTCATGGGCGACGACGCGCTGGAGCACTATGTGTCCGCGATGATGCGCGAGTGCGGCTATCCGGTGGAGGTGTCTTCGAACACGTACTCGAGCGACTCGATACCGTTTGCCGACCACGGCGTGGCGGCGGTCAACTTCGCGCGGTTCGCGGCGCCGGGCGCGGGCTTCGGGCATGACCGGCGCGACACGCTGGACTTCCTGTCGGCCGACGCGCTGGGCAAGACGCTCAGGTACGCGTTCACATTTGCCGACCGGGTGGCCAACGCGCCGGTATTCCCGCTCGACTGCGCTATTTCCGACGACATGAGGCTCAAGGTCGACCGGTATCTGAAGAAGCGCAAGTGAACCACGCGCAGCGCCCGACGTCTCCGGCGCGGCACGGAAGTGCGGCGCGTCGGGGACGCCGGGCGCATATCTCAAAAAGTCGAAAAAAATCTGCCCCAGGGTATTGACAAATTCCGCGGTGCGTGGTATACTTATATCCGTTGCCACGCTCTACGGCAAAGGTACTCAAGCGAGATGCTGATGTAGCTCAGTAGGTAGAGCGCATCCTTGGTAAGGATGAGGTCACCAGTTCGAATCTGGTCATCAGCTCGCAGGCGCCCGGCTTTGAAACAAGCCGGGCGCGTTATATATTGTCAAGGAGCTCCGGACATGCCAAGGCATGCAGTCGCGACACAAGGCATGTGCCGCAGACATCGGAACATGAGCCCGCGTTCTATGACGGAGTTTTAAGGCAATCGCCATTATACGGCCGCGCACGATAGTCTGACGCAATTTGTCCAAACACCTGGCTGTCCTGCAAACGCGGCAGGCCGTATTGCGCATAGCCAACTAGGGGCTGACCTGCGCACAACAGTCCAGCCGGCCAATAATGTAACAAACGCAACCGCTCCCGGTTGGATGCGCATCAGTATGATTTCCAAATCGACGATTAGAGTGCATATATATACCGCACGAATATACTAACTGCTTAAATCACGGTGAGTATATTTGTCAAAAAAAGCGCAAATTATGCTTTAAAATAGCACTTCAATTGGACAATTCAGTTCATTTTGTGTCGAAAAACCTTGCAATTGTTAAAGGACGGTGCTATAATACTCATTGAACACGGTTTTGTTATGGCGTTGTGATGTAGTTGGTTAAAATTGGCAACTGCATAACATGCAATAATGAGATTGGCCATGACGATGCGAAGCGCGCTTGCGGGCACATCGGCCTGGCAAAAGCATTTTATAAAAGGAGTGCAAAAATGAACACCAACGCAGTTAAGTCGTCCGCGCGCCTGGCGACGCCGCTAGGCAAGAAACTTAACCTGATCTGGTCATATCGCATATTCTACCTGATGCTCGTGCCCGGACTTGTGTGCCTGTTCTTTTTCCACTACCTGCCTATGTACGGCGTAGGGCTGGCGTTCCGCGAGTTCAGCTTCACTGGCGGCATACTCAGCGGCGAGTACGTGGGCTGGAAGTATTTCGAAAAGGCGTTTGGCGACAAGTTCTTCATGAGCGCACTGGTAAATACGGTCACGATCAGCTTCAGCAAGCTGGTGTTCGGGTTCCCGGTGCCGATAATATTCTCGCTGCTGCTAAATGAGCTGCGCAGCGCGCGCATGAAGAAATACTTCCAGGCGTTTTCGTTTCTGCCGTACTTCGTGTCGTGGGTCGTGCTGTCCAGCATATTCATAACGCTGTTTTCGATGGACGGCCCGATAAACTACCTGGTCGAACTGCTGGGCGGCACGCCGCGAGTGTTCCTGGGCGAGGGCACATCATTCGTCATTATAATAGTCATAACTTCGATATGGCAGACCCTGGGCTGGAACAGCGTCATATACACCGCGGCGCTGTCGGGCATAGATCCGCAGCTGTACGAGGCTGCGGTGCTGGACGGCGCGAGCAAGATCCAGCAGATAGTGCACATATCGCTGCCTGCGATAACCAGCACGATAGTCATAATGCTGATACTGAACGTGGGCTCGATACTGAACGCAGGCTTTGACCAGGTGTTCAACATGATGAACGCTTCGGTGCTCGACAAGGCCGAGATAATCGATACCTACGTGTACAAAAAGGGCATGGAGGAGATGAACTACTCCTACGCCACGGCGATTGGCCTGTTCAAGTCGGTCGTGGGCCTGGTGTTCGTGCTGGTCACCAACAAGATCGCGGCGTTGATAGGCGGTCGGGAGAGCACGCTGTTCTGAGGCTCGCCGCGGATGCGGTCCATATAAATCTAATGCTAAGGAGCGCTTGAGCCATGAGTAATTCAAATGCCTTCTCGATGTCCCGCAAACGCCGGGGCACGCGCATACATCAGACGCGCGGCGATACCATATTCAATATTGTTATAACCATACTGGTCGCGTTCTTCGCGTTCACGGCGCTGTATCCTTTCCTGCACGTGTTCTCGGTGTCGCTGTCCACCAACGACGAGGCGTTCCGCACCGGCTTCCACTTCGTGCCGATTCCCGGTCAGATGACGGTCGAAGCCTATAACTCGCTGCTGAGCGCGCGCTCGGTGTGGCTGGGCTATTGGAACACCATTCTGGTCACCTCGGGCGGCACGGCTATGGCGCTGGTTGTGTATACGCTGTTTGCCTATCCGCTCGCGCGGCGCGACCTGCCCGGGCGCGCGGTGTTCACGATGGTGCTGATATTCACGATGCTGTTTAACGGCGGCATAGTGCCCACCTATATCACCATGAAGAACCTGGGCCTGCTCAACACGCTGCTCGTGCTGATGTGCCAGAACATAGTCAGCGCGTTCAACATACTGATAATCCGCAACTTCTTCATGGCGATACCCGCCGACCTCGAGGAGGCCGCGCGCATAGATGGCGCCGGACACTTCACCACGTTCTATCGCATAGTGCTGCCGCTGTCCAAGCCCGTGCTCACTACGATCGCGCTGTGGGTGGCGGTGGGCCACTGGAACTCCTGGTTCGCGGCTACGCTGTATATCCAGGACAAGAACCTGCTGGTGCTGCAGGCAGTGCTGCGCAATACGCTGATACTCATGAGCAACGACAACGCCTCCAACTTCTTCAAACAGGCGGTCGAGGGCACCGAGCTGGGCCAGCTGCAGGTCAAGTCGGCGCTGATAATGATATCGCTGATACCCATATTGATCGCGTACCCGTTTGCCTATAAGTACTTCGAAAAGGGCATAATGATAGGCGCGGTTAAGGGATAACCCATATTTGTTCTGCGTGGATGCGAGGTGGTGCGCTCAAGGCTGCATGTGGTGATCCGGATTTGAGGGTGCTCTGAAATTACATATAGAGGGGGACAATACAAGTGAAAAAGTACTCCAAGGCGTTTATGGCCATGCTGCTGGCGTGCGCGCTGTGCCTGGGTTGCGTGGGCGCGCTGGCCACTGACGAAGTCACCGTCGATGAAAACACCACCTATGAGTGGTCGTACTTCAGCGACTACGCGATCGGCAAGGATAGCCCGGACGACGCCTACGTGAAGCAGAAGATCGAAGAGGAGTTCAACGTAAAGATCAAGTTCGAGACCTATACCGGCGATGACTATGCGCAGGCGCTCAACTTGAAGGTTGCGTCCGGCGATATACCCGACGTGTTCCTGTGCGATTCGTACCTGATCACCGAGAAGTATGCGCAGCAGGGCGTGACCGCTCAGATCGACCCTGAGTTCATCTACAAGTACGCGCCCAACATGATGGCCTATGTCGACGCCAAGGATCCGACCGCGTGGGCGTTCACCAACGTGAACGGCGAGAACTACGGCGTGCCGGTAGTCTGGCCGCTGGGCGACCACTCCCGCGTCAACGTCATACGCGAGGACTGGCTGGACAACCTGGGCCTGGAGATCCCCACGAACATTGAGGAGTTTGAGGCCGTGCTGCTGGCGATACGCGATGGCGATCCCGATGGCAATGGCGTCAACGATACCTATGGAATGGGCGGCTACATGACGGCGACGACCGAGAACATCTATCCCGGCATCTTCGGCATGTTCGGCGCGCATCCCAACATCTACTACTTCAACGACGAGGGCGAGCTGATATACGGCGCGATAGACCCCAACTGCGTGGACGCGCTGGAGTACCTGCACAAGTGGTACGACGAAGGCTTCATCGATCCCGAGTTCTACGTCGACACCTCCGACTCCTGGACTCAGAAGTGGGTCAGCGGCAAGCAGGGCTATATAGCCAGCTCCTACTGGTGGACCTCGGGCCCGGCCGACAAGTACTTCTCGGGCACCTGGTATGATCCGGTTATCGACGCCAACCCCGACGCCAAGGTCACCAACTTTGCCCCGATGGAAGGCCCCGATGGCAAGAGCGGCATAGCGCAGCTGTCGATGCAGCAGGTCATACCGATAATCGCGTTCGGCAAGCAAATGGAGCAGAAGATGGACGTCGTGGCGCGCTACCTGCAGGTGCAGGACGTGCTGCAGAGCGATACCTACTGGCACACCCTGATATACGATGGCGAGGAGGGCGTGACCTTCACCCGCAACGAGGACAACTCGATAACCTATACCGAGATGTTCGACACCTTCGACGAGCGCAGCTGGTACGGCGCTAACGGCGCCTTCTCGCCCGCGCCCAACTACGACGTGTACGATGCGGCGGTCAAGGATATGGACTATGTCAACGCGCAGCGCGCGCTCGCGATAGGCCCGGTGGATGCGCTCAACAGCTATCCGCTCAAGGCCAATACCGAGTACAAGACCAACCTGCAGGCGATAACCTCCAAGGCCATGGTCGACTTCATCACCGGCCGTCGTCCGCTGTCCGATTGGGACGCGTACGTGGACGAGTGGCTCTCCAGCGGCGGCCAGGAGACCCTGGACGAGGCCCGCGAGGTCTACTCGACTGTGCTGAATCCGCAATAAGCCCGCATCTTGCGCGTGATAGCGCGCTGACCCGGCATTAACGATGGCATGAGCGGCTGCAGACTGCGCTTGCGGCAGGCTGCAGCCGCAACTTTATGACAAAAGAAAGGTAAAATACCATGTCCGAGCTGTATAAAACCGCTTACCGGGGCTATCTGATCGACCATCACTCGCCCGATACGCCGATAATCACGTTCGACAAGCTCGATCCGGCCGAGTACGAGCAGTTCTTCAAGGAGGCCAATATCAGCAGCCTCATGCTCTACTGCAAGGACCACTGGGGCAACAGCTATTACGACACCCGCGTAGGCAAGAAGCACCCCGGGCTGGACAGGGACTGGATAGCCGCACTGCGCGAGGTGCTCGCGCGCAACAACATAGAGTTCAACGCCTATTACTGCCTGGAGTACGACACCTATGCGCCGGTCGCGCATCCCGAGTGGGCGATCGTCAAGGCCGACGGCACGCCGCTTACCTGCCAGTCGCCGATTGCCAGGTGGCGCATGCCGTGCTATGAGACCGGCTATCGGCAGTACGCGCTGGGCCAGCTGCGCGAGATAGGCGAGAACTATCATCCCGACTCGCTGTTCCTGGACATATTCGGCAAGAGCCTGTGCTACTGCCCGACCTGCCGGGCCAAGTTCGAGCGCCGGTACGGCTATCCGCTGCCCGAGACCGACGAGGGTATTATCGAGCATTACAGCGACATCAACCAGTTCCTGGACGATTCGGCGATGGCGATGCTGGACGACATATCGGCATTGATGAAGGGCATAGACCCGTCGATAAAGATATCGGTCAACTTCTCGGCGCTGTACTGCAAGGCGATACGCGACAAGCTCGACTATCAGTTCACCGAGCCGTTCGCGGGCAACTGGCTGTCGGCTGCGTATGCGCGCGATACCGCGATAGGTCAGTATCCGCAGCTGGGCCCCGGCAACGTGTCCGAGGTGTACAACTACAAGCCCGAAAGCGCGTACATACTGGCTGCGTCCGAGATCGCGGCGCAGGGCTGCCGCGTGTTCATGTACTCGGGCTCGCAGCACCCGGATGGCACGCTCGAGCACGAGGAGGCGCGACACGTGGGCGCGGCGTACGCCGAGGTTGAGAAGTTCGAGCAGTACCTGGGCGAGCGCGAGGTCATAGCGGACGTGGCGATACTGCAGAGCGACACCTCTATCACGCTCAACAACAACGCGCCGCTGGTGCCCAACGCGATAGGCCGCGTGCGCACCGGCAGCCTGCACCGCGACTCGATAGTGGGCGCGATGCGGCTGTGCGACAGGAGCGCGCTGAGCTGGAAGGTGCTGCCCGAGCAGTACGTGACCGCGGACAGCCTGGCGGCGTATAAGCTGGTCATACTGCCGGATGTGTTCTGCGTGTCGGACGAGCTGGCCGCGGCGCTGCGCAGCTATGTGGCGCAGGGCGGCACGCTGATAGCCAGCGGCCTGACCGGCATGTTCGAGAGCGACGGTAGGCGCCTGAGCGACTTCAAGCTCGCGGACGTGCTGGGCGTGTCGTTCATAGAGGAGTACACGCGCTACGCAAAGGCGCGCTGGAGCGCGTACCTGAGCGAATCGGCGGATCCGTTGCTCGCGTGCATCAGCCGCACCAAGGCGCCGGTGAGCGGCACGGTATACCGCGTGCGCACCACCGGCGGGCGGGCGCTGAACTCGTTCATCAACCCCGCGGTGGAGCTCACGCCCACGACCTGGGTCAACTGGTGGTGCCCGCCGCCCAAGCAGCTGACGAACGATCCGGCGTTCGTGGTCAACAGCTATGGCCGGGGCAAGGCGCTGTACGCGGCGTTCGACCTGCTGCGCATGGCCAAGACCGACGAGTATAACTATCTGCCGGCGCTGTTTGACGCGGTGGCGAGCGATTTCGTGCCCGCGCCCACGATAGCGTACCGGCGCGCGCACCGGCGCACGCTGAGCTGCGTCGCGTACGACAGGGCGCAGCCGCGCGACATGATAGTGCACGTGGTCAATCACGCTGCCGAGCGGCTGGGCGGCGACGCGCCGACGCTGGACAACGGCTCGATAGAGCTGGCTTCCGAGCGCAAGGTCGCGCGCGCCGAGCTCGTGTACCCGGAGCGCCAGGCGCTCAATGTGCAGTGCGACGGCGACATACAGCGCATCGCGCTGCCGCCGATAAGCATACACCAGGTTGTGCAGATCACATTGGCGTGATAATGATGGGGCTTCCCTGACATGCGTCGGGGAAGCCCTGTGACATGGGCAGCATTTTGCCCCATGATGCGCGGCTAAAGCGGCGCCTGCATTTGAGCGCGGGCGGAATGGCGCAGGACTCCCTCGCGTCGTGCTGGCGCGCGATCCGCGCAGGCGATGCGGCATTGCGCAGTAGGGGTGGCAGCCCGGCGCAAGGGTTGGCGTGCCTATCAACGCAGCTCCCCTGACAAGCGCCGGGGGAGCATTTTAGAAAAAGCATGGGAGGTGGCTATATGCGCAGTGCGGTACGGCGCGACGTGTGGGAGCGTGGCCCGAGCGCCCGATACGCGCGCCACAGCGAGGGCGACTTTGCACAGTTGGACGACGGTCGGCTGCTGTTCGCGTACACGCGCTACTTTGGCGAATACTCGGACGACGCGGCGTCGGCGATAGTGGCGCTCGAGTCGCGCGACGAGGGCGAGAGCTGGAGCGAGGCGCGCGAGGTGGTGAGCGCGGCCGAGTTTGGCGTGCGCAACGTGATGAGCGTTACGCTGATGCCGCTGAGCGACGGCAGCATAGGCATGTTCTATATAGTCAAGTACCCGGCGCACACGCGGATAATGCTGAGCCGCTCGCGCGACGGCGGGCGCACGTTTGGCGAGCATCGCGAGTGCACGCTGCCCGACCGCAGGGGCTGGTACGTGCTCAACAACAGCCGCGTGATACGGCTGCGCAGCGGGCGGCTGCTGATGCCGCTGGCGTACCACCGCGCGGGCATGGATGAGGCGAGCGGATCGCGGTTCTTCGACCCGTGCGCCTGCGCGTGCATGCTGTATTCGGACGACGACGGCGCGAGCTGGGCCGAGGCGCCGGACGTGCTGCATCCGCCGTTTACCGGCACACGCGCCGGGCTGCAGGAGCCGGGCGCGATAGAGCTGAATGGGGGACTGATCTGGGCGTACTTCCGCACCGACATGCAGTGCCAGTACGAATCGTTCTCGCGCGACGGCGGGCTGCACTGGAGCGTGCCGCAACCCTCGCGCTTCACGTCGCCGCTGTCGCCGATGAAGGTCGTGCGCCGCCCGGCCGACGGCGCGCTGTATGCGCTCTGGAACCCGGTGCCCAACTGGCCGGGCCGCGACCAGCACTGCGAGGGCGCGTGGCTGGGCGGGCGCACGCCGCTGGTATACGCGGTGAGCCATGACGACGGGCGCAGCTGGTCGGAGCCCATCGCGATAGCGGACGACCCGCGGCGCGGCTACTGCTATCCGGCGGCGCACTTCATGCGCGACGGCGCGCTGCTGCTGGCGTATTGCTCGGGCGGCGTCGCGGACAGTGTATGCCTGGCGCGGCTCACGATATCCAAAGTGGCGCTGGATTGAACCGGTCGCGCGCCTGCTTGCACGGCGGTCGTTTGCGGCTTGGCCTATGCGTCGACGCAGCGCGCCCGAATGCGGCGGCTAGGCCTGCTGAGCGGGGCGGATCTTCTTCATCCACTTGCGGCTCCTGAGCCGGAACACGCACCAGACGCACTTTATGACCTGATCGATCTTGAGCAGCGTGTAGATCCAGAACGAGGGCAGGTGTAGCACCAGCCCCGCCAGGTATCCCAGCGGTATCGACGCGACCCACAGGAACAGTATGTCGCCCAGCATCAGAAAGCGCGTATCGCCGCCAGCGCGCAGCACGCCCTTGGTCAGTATGCTGTTCATCGACTGGAATACGACTATGAAGCTGATCGCGTTCATCAGTTCCATGGCGATGGCGCGCGTCTCGAGCGACACGCCGTAGTAGTTGATAATGGGCATCTTGAGCGCCATTATCAGCAGCGCCGAGAACAGGCCCAGCGCAATGCCCATGCCCAGGAACGCGTAGCCCTGGCGCTGCGCCTTCTCGAAGTCGCCCTTGCCCATGGTGTGGCCGGTAATTATGCCGCTGGCGTTGCACACGCCCTGTATCATTACCGAGCTGAGCTGCTGCACTATGGTCGTGACGGCGTTGGCCGCGACGAACGTGCGCCCGATATAGCCCATTATGACGGCCACGGTGTTGTTGCCCAGCGCGAGCAGGCCGTCGCTGATCAGCACCGGTATGCTGATGCGCAGGTATTCGCGCACCAGGTCGCGGCAGCGCGTGAACAGGTGCCTGAGCCGGTAGCCTATGCGCCTGTCGATAAAGAAGAAGTAGCCGCAGATGAACGCCAGCTCAAACAGGCGCGCGATCAGCGTGCCCAGCGCGGCGCCGGCGATCTCCATGCGCGGCGCGCCGAGCCGGCCGTATATAAACACCCAGTTGAAGAACACGTTTACGAAGAACGCGCAGATCGAGCAGTACAGCGGCAGCCGCACCTGTCCCACGGTGCGCAGCACAATTGTGCAGGTAAGGCTCAGGCCCATGCACAGATACGTGGGCGTCATATAGGCCAGGTACTTGAGCCCCAGCGCGATGATCTCCTCGTCGGGCGTGTATATGCGCATTATGGCCTCAGGGCTCAGCAGCGTAAACAGCATGAACGCCGTTGCAAACGCCAGCGTCAGCCGCAGCATTATCGTCACGGCCTTGCGCAGCGACCCCAGGTCCTTCATGCCCCAGTAGCGGCTGGTCAGCACCGACGCGCCCATGCCCAGCCCCATGCAGAATATCTGGAACAGGTTGATGAACTGGCCCGCCAGCGACGACGCGGACAGCTGCGCGTCGCCCATCTGGCTGAGCATTATCGTGTCCATGAGGTTGATGCCCACCGTTATGAGTTGTTGCAGCGCCACGGGCACGCCTATCCTGAGCATCTGCATGTACAGATCGCGCGAGCCTATGAACACCGACAGCCGGTTTTTGTCCAAATCGCAACCTCCTCGCTTTCGCAAAACTCCGCCAAATGCGACTTATATAATGTAAGGATACCATCGCGCCGCGCCAAAGTCAAGGCGGGATAATGCGCAGTTCGGGGGCAACCTCGTTTGCCCAAACGCCTTCAAGGCGAGCGACCGGGATATATGCTGAATGCTGTAGCGCGAGCTCAATAATGAATCCGATTGCTAATGGGGCTGCACCTGTGAGTATTGCGTGAAATGGTTGATTTGGGCGCTGTAAGGCGTTGACATGCGTTGGGCAAACCACATGCAGTTCAGACGTTGACATATAGGGCAGAGGTTGATATAATCTTATCATATATTTCCACGCTGTGAACGGCGCAGCGTGGTGACGCTGGGCCAACTGCGGCGCGAGCCGGCCAGGCGCTTCGGCAATATTCGCCAGGATATTCGCTGCCGACATATTCCGCCACATGGCGCAGACGCATTGAGAAGCTGCTTTCTTTTGCAAAGCCGACTGTATCGCAGCGCGATATGTGGCGGGGTGCGGGAGCGCGACACTCCACGCGCAGCTCAAGTCCAGCGCTTGTCAGGTGACCTATGAAAGGATGATTGCGATGGCGATAGTCAGCATGACCTGCTATTCACAGGCGCTGTGCCGCCCGACCGAGGTGCGGCTGGCGCTGCCGGTGGACGCGCGCCCGGGCGCGCCGCGCTGCGAGGCGAGCCATGCGCGGCCGGCGCGGCTGATGCTGCTGCTGCACGGCTATACCGGCGCGTGCGGCGATTACCTGTACTCTGGCCCGATGCACGAGCTGGCGCAGCGTTTCAATCTGGTGATAGCGTGTCCGTCGGGCGAGAACAGCTTCTATCTGGACCAGCCGGGCACCGGGCGCGCGTATGGCGCGTATGTGGGCGACGAGCTGGTGCGCATGCTGCAGGCCGCATATCGCGTGGACGCCGCGCCGGGGCGTGCGATGATCGCGGGCTTTTCGATGGGTGGCTTTGGTGCGCTGCACGTGGGTTTGAGCCACCCGGAGCACTTCGGTCAGATAATAGCGCTGTCGTCAGCGCTGATAACATACCAGGTCGCGGGCATGCGCCCTGGCGAGCCCACCAATGCGCTGGCCGACTACGACTACTACGCGTCGACGTTCGGCGACCCGTCGCAGCTGCTGAGCAGCCGCAACCATCCCGAGACGCTGGTGCGCGAACAGCTCGCAGCGGGCGTCAAGCTGCCCGAGGTGTTCATGGCTTGCGGCACCGAGGACTTCCTGCTGGAACCCAACCGGCGCTTCCGCGACTTTCTGCAGAGCCAGGGCGTGCCGGTAAGCTATCATGAAGCGCCGGGCGTGCACGACGGCGTATTCTGCAATCGCTTCCTGGACATAGGCGTGCGCTGGGCGCTGCGCGACGAGGCAGGCGAGTGAGCGGCGCGGTTCCCATGTATGCGGGCAGCTGGCGCAAAGCGTGGCCGAATAGGGATAGGGGAGACAGATGCGCAAATAGCGGCGATGACGATGCGGCATGGCGCTATCGAGCGCTTTGACAGTGCGCCGCCGCTGCTTGTGCACTGCGCAATGAGGTGAGTGGGCATGCGTCCATTGTCCCCATAAGGACGGGCAGCTGGCGCAAAGCCTGGCTGAATGCTGCGCAGAGGTGCGGGCGACTGACGCGCGCCTGACTGTAGCAATGGCGGGGCTCAGCGCTATTGCGCGCTTTGACCGCGCGATGCTTTAGTTGAGCGCTGTGGACAATCGCGCAGTGCCTGGCAAAAAATCGCTGCCAGCGCAGCGTCAAAAGCCAGGCTGCATGCCGCAGATCAACACTTCACATAGCGCGACCATGCTTGCGGATATGCGGCGAGCGGCAGGCAATGACTGTATGTTTACCGAAGCCGTGCTGGGGAATGCGACAAACAGAGCGGCGGCTCGCACAGCACACAGGTGCAAAGCGAGCCGCCGCTTGAGCTCAGTCAAGGCGCCGCTTGCAAACGACAGACCATGCCGTCGCCATACTCAAAGGCGAGGGCGGCTCAGCCGCGCTCAGACCGTTGTAAACCTCGGCGGCTATACAGCCTGTCTTCTCAAACAGCTTTTGCAACACTCTATCGGCAGTGCTGTAAAATCGGCTAATGCAAGTGGCATTCTGCTTGGATTTGCATGTTTTACCGATCACTGCTGCACATTAGGCAAGCTGATGATGTACAGCATACTTTGTCAATATACTGAGGGCAGCCGAGCCGCGCTCAGTAAGTATCCATAAACCTGCGCCCCTCCAGCCAGGCGATCATGTTGAGCACGAGGAAGTTCCAGTTCTGGAAGTCGTGCGTGACTATTGGCTCGCCGGTGTCGGGATTGTAGTATTCGTGGAGCGAGCCGTTGATCTCAAGGTCGCGCCCGAACAGGCGCACCGTCTTTTCTGCCAGCGCATGCGCATCGTCGTCGTAGCCGTATTTGAGCAGGCCTGAGAACAGCATGAAGTTGCTCACACCCCAGACCGGACCGCGCCAGTTGGAGGGGTTGTTGGTCGCGCGCACATCGTACATCTGCTCCAGACGGGATAGCGTGCGTATACCAGCGCGGCAGTTGAATGTGCGCTCGTCGCGGTAGCGTTCTACCATGCGCGCGGCGCGTTCGGGGCTGGCGATTCCGGCCCACAGCGGCAGAAAACTCGACCAGTTGTCGATGCGCAACAGCAGACAGGGGTAGTCGCGGGGCGCGCCGCTGTGCAGCCAGGCGGTTTGATCGACCGGGCGCAGCGCGAAGTCGACGCTGTAGTACGTGCCGTCGCGCTCATCCCAGCAATAGCGATTGATTGCGTCGGCCAGATCCTGAGCCTTGCCGCGCCATACATTTGCACTGCGCACGTCGCCGCCCTGCTCAAGCAGGTAACCGTATGCCAGCAACTCGCGGTAGAGCAGGCAGTTCAGGTATATCGAGCCGCAGCTCCGATCAGGTCGATAGTACACCGAGGGATCGTTGTCCACGCCTACGGCAAAGTCGTCCTGCCAGAAGGCCAGGCCGGTGTCGGGGTTTACGCTGTCGGTGAAATAGCGGTTCAGGAATGCCTCTAGCTTGGCAAAGTAGGGCTTGACCCAGTCGACGCTGCCGTGGTCGCGCTGGCACAGTGCCGCGATCTGCTGGGCAATGACCGGCTTGTGCATATTTGTATCATAGCCAGGCCGCTTATCGCCGGCGTGCAGCGCACCGTCGGCAGTAACGCAGATGGGCATCACGCCGTCGTCCGAGCAAAGCTCCAGGAAGTTTAGCGCGCTGCCGCGTTCATATTCGACGAATTCGCCTCTTTTACCGCTGTCAGCCTCGACCTGAGCCATGACGATGCTGGTCCACCAGGAGTCCCAGTCCCACAGCGTGGTCGAGTAATACGGGCTGTCGGGCGCGCACGGCACTATGTAGGGGTATTTGAGTATGCCGTCCGGCTCGCGCGTCATGTACTTGCTGGTGCTGGTCACGTAGTCCTTGAGTGCGGCTGTGTAGTTTGTCATATCTTCCTCCGTAGGCGCCGAATCAGCGCCTGACACAAGGCCCCGGCGGACGCGGTGGTCTGCCAGGGCCGGCGGTAAGCCGCGGTGGGCGGCTCAGTTCTCCAGGTAGCGATCGTAGGCCGTCTGATAAATCTCCAGGTACTGCGCCAGACCGCGGTCGTTGAGGCCGCTTACGAACGCGTCAAAGTTGTCGAGCGACTCCTCGCCGGTTATGAACTTGGCCACCATCTGGTCGAGGTAGGACTCAATGTCGGTCGCCAGCAGCGAGAGCGTGTTGGATTCGCTGTCGGTGAACTTGACCGACATGGGCCAACCCACGGTCATGTAAGGCGTATAGTTGTCGTTTAGCGCAGCGGACAGCGCCTGCTCGGTCACGGAGGACTCAACAAACGTGAAGTCGACGCGGCATACAGGTAGCGAGCCCCAGCCGGGGGAAATCACCGATTCGCGCCACTGAGTCTCGTTGTCATACTTGGGATCGCGGGTGTAGTTGAGTGTGAGCGCGTTTTCGCCATACGACTCGTCGAAGTACTCCAGTGTATAGCCTTGATCTTCAAAACCCTCGACCGAGCCGAGCTCCTCGCCGCCCAGCAGCGTGCAGTAGCCATCGAACGTGACTGCCCAGTCGGCTATTTCAAGCACCTTGTCGATGTTCTGGCATTTGTCGGTTATGCAGAACGTGCCCACGCCCTGGAAGTCGGTGGCGGGCCAGATCGGCGTGGTGTTGACGTCGCTGGTCAGCGGGGTGATGCCGTCGTACTGGTTGTACATCTCAGGGTCTGTAATGTCGAGCCACTGCGCCCAGTCGGTAAAGCAGCCGGCTATCATCTGGGACTGCTTGGCGTTGACCTGATCCGCAGTCTGAGTGAAGTATTCAGGATCGAGCAGTTCCTCGTCGTACAACTGCTTCATCCAGGCCAGCGCATCCTTGAAGTGCTCGTCGGCGGGCACGAATATGACTTCGCCGTCGTCGGTCACGTCCACGTAGATATTGCTGTTGCCGTAGGCCAGGGTGTAGCCGTACGCGGTCAGCGGCACTGTCAGCAGCGAATACGGATCGCTGTCATATGCGCCCACCATCGGTATCTCGTCGGTGGTGTCGCCGTTGCCGTTGGGATCGCCCTCCTTGACGGCCTTGAGGAACTCGTACATCTCATCGAGCGTGGTGGGTATATCCATGCCCAGCGCCTCGCACCAGGCCGTGTTCACAAAGAAGCGGCACTGCAGGTATTCGCGGGTGTTGGTGCGGTCATAGCCCTTTATGACGTATTGATGCCCGTCGTAGGACATTACCGCCTTTTGCGCAATCGGGTAGTCCCGATACAGTGCGTAAAGGTTCGGAGTGGCCTCCTCGGTGATGTAGTCCTTCAGGTCTATGAATATGCCCTGAGCGCCATAGTTCTGTATGTCGGTGTCGGTCAGACCGTTGAGGAACATGTCGGGATATTCATCGGTGGCAAAGGCGACCGATACCTTCTCTTCCCACAGCGTGCTGCTGATCTCGGTTATGTCGAACTGAATATTGAACATGTTCTGCATCTTTTGGAACATGTACATCTCAGCCCATGGGCCGTCGTTGGCGTCGGTCTGAGCGTAGAGCGTGATGGTGGTGGGCTCCTCCGCGCCGTCGGCAAAGCTGACCGGCGCCGCGCTCAGCGTAAGCAATAGGGCCAGCGCGAGCAACAGAGTGATGAGCTTCTTCATAATCCGGGTGACCTCCTTTTATGTTGATATGTGAACCGCCCAGTGTGAGGCGGCATTACCCCTTTACCGAACCTATCATCAAGCCCTGCGCAAAGAACTTCTGCAGATACGGGTATATTATCAGCATCGGCAGCGACGCGACCACGATCAGCGAGTACTTCATCGTGCGCTTCATCATCTCCAGCTGCTGCAGCGCTTCCACGTCCATGCTCATGTCCAGCGTCTGGTCCTGCAGCAGCAGCTCGCGCAGGAAGATCTGAAGCGGCTGCAGGTTGCGATCGTTCAGGTACAGCATGGCGTTGAAGTACCCATTCCAGTGTTCCAGCCCGTAGTACAGCGTAAGCACCGCTATGACCGGCCCGGACAGCGGGAAAACTATCCGCGCGCACAGCCCGAAGTCGGAACAGCCGTCTATTCGCCCGGCCTCCTGTAGCTCGCCGGGTATCGTCGACTGTATGAACGAGCGGCAGATTATGAAGTTGTATGCGTTCATTGCGCCTATGATTATCATGGCCCATGGCGAGTCGATCAAATAAGAACCGCAATTTTGATACAATGGGTATCAGGATTGCGGTGCTTGCTTTTTGCCAGAAAGCCCTGATTTCAAGGGGTTTGGGGCTTTCGTTGCGCTTGGCACTGCCAGATAAAGCGGTAGCCCGCTGACGATCCGGCCTTCAAGGGCGTTGGACGGCAGCAGGCTATCGTTTACTTTTGGGGTTATCGTTTATTTTATGGCCTATCGTTTAATTGTCAATGCAGGGATTTGGAACAGTCACCATACCACTATGCCATACAGTGGTTGGTGCCTGTTTTTTTATTTCTGCTGAGGTAAAAAGCGCGGATCGATGATCACCGTTTCAACGCCAGCCTGTTTGGCGTACTCGATGGTGTTCCTTGTACCGCCAGGTTCACCGTTGTAAATGGCGATCACCCTTGCGCTGTGGTTAACCAT
Organism: Candidatus Fimadaptatus sp.; assembly: GCA_963928645.1. Taxonomy (GTDB): domain Bacteria; phylum Bacillota; class Clostridia; order Christensenellales; family Aristaeellaceae; genus Fimadaptatus. Next base: position 273 of record CAWVGT010000054.1, on the reverse strand, counting down.
CCAAATGTTTCTTGTCTGATAACAGCTACGGCTTTGCATTTGGCTGATTGTGCGCACGATATCAGCGTTCTCGAGAACCGCAAGGTACCTCTTGCGCCATGACTCGCTCATCCGCTTCTCCAAAGCCCGGATGAGGAACGGCGCAGATCAGATGGAGCGCAGGATTTGCAGCGCGGTATTGGAGGATGATTTCGGCAGCCACAATGTCCACGCCCCAGGCAACCCCGCTGATGAAAGTACAAAAGCCATCGTCTACAGCCCTGGAGATCTCGC
>CAWVGT010000053.1:0-3546 GCA_963928645.1 Candidatus Fimadaptatus sp. | reverse complement strand
CAACGGCGCGCCCATCCCACAAACGCGCCGCCGCTGTTTATATCGCCTCAACCCGCACTGCTCAATGCGATACTCGAGCGCGCAGATTTGGCGCGCAACTCGCTCTGCCTCGCCTGCACGCAGAGCAGCGGCGCGCCCATCCCACAAACGCGCCGCCGCCGTTTATATCGCCTCAACCCGCACTGCTCAATGCGATATTCGCGCGCGCAGATTGGACGCACAACTCTTCCCGACTCGCCTGCACGCAGAACGGCGGCGCGCCCATCCCATAAAGCGCGCCGCCGCAGTCCACATCGAACTCAATAGTGATCGCCAATATACTGTGCCCGGCCGCCAAACAGCGCCTCGGCCAGCGGGCTGAGCTCGCGCACGCGCAGCCCCGCGCGGTAGCCGGCCTGCCTCAGCGACAGCGCGCCGGTCGCCAGCTGGGTGAGCGTCTGCACGTCCAGCTCGATATCGGCCGGGGCCAGCTCGCCCTGGACGCACTGCAGGCCCTCAGGAGTCAGCGTCAGCTCGTAGCGGCCGGTGTTGCGCGGTATGAACTCGTCCGTCAGCGCGAGCGACGTGCGCAGCGGGCCCGCCTGCGCGGCCAGCCGCATTATCGGCGTGACCGGCTGGCACTCCAGCAGCCGCCGCACATTGACCGCGCGCAGCATGTAGCCGTGTTCGATCGAGTCCGCGACGTCGTAGCAGTCCGGGCACAGCGCCGCCAGGTTCACGTCGCCCGGCAGCGCCACGCGCAGCCGCCGGTAGTGCGGATAGAACGTCGACATGAAGCCCAGCAGCCGCCTGAGCGCGTCGCCGTCGACATACGCGGCCTCGCGCGCGTTGGCCACGCGGCCGCCGGCGTCTCCGCCCTCGGGCTTGAACGCTATGTACGCGCACGGCTCGAGCGCGCCGCCCGCGTCCCGGCGCAGCAGCAGGTATTTGTACGCCAGATCCCTGTACGCGTCGCCGTCCATCACGCCCTTTTTCCACTGCTGATCCAGCTCGCGGCGCATCGCCAGATCGCGCTCGCCCGCAAAGCGCTCGTATATCGCGCGCGCGGCCAGCATGTCGTCCGCGCTCTCTATCATGCGCACCTCGTCCGGGCCGTCAAACGCGCGCAGCTGCTCCAGTCCCACGCTGACCCGGTTTTGCCCGCCGAACACCTCGTAGCCAAACTTGCGGTAGAACGCGTGCGAGAACGGATACAGCCCCGACAGCACCGCGCCCCGCTCGTACATCTGCGGCAGCACCGCGCGGAATACCTCGCGTATCACGCCCGCGCGCCGGTACTCGGGCAGCGTCGACACGCCGCCCACGCCCACGAGCTTGACCCAGTGCCCGCCCACGCGCGTCTGATAGTCTATCAGCAGCATGCCGCCCATCAGCCGGCCGGTCTGCTCGTCTATCATGCCCCAGCGCTCGCGGCCGCTCAGCAGCTCCTGCTGATTGGCGTCATTGGGGTCGGGCTTCTGCTCGGGATCGGTTATCGGGTAAGTGAACGCGATCGAGCCCAGTCGATTCATCTCGTTAAACCTGTCCGCGCCTAACTGTTCGAGCCTCATCTGTCTCCTCCTGTTCCAATATGTAATCGTGCCTAAGTAATCGCGCGTATGGGCTACTGCCCGCCAACAAGCCGCGCCCTGCCCGCCGAACGCGGCGGCGCGACGTCAGGGCGGCCGTCCGCGGCGCGGCTCATCGCCTTGGCGGGAGCGGCCGTCCTCCGGCTGCCGCCAGCCCGTACTCCGCTTGCTAGAGCGCCGCCGGGCGCGTCACTTGTGATAGCGCTCGCCGGCGAGTATCGTCATAGCGCGATACAGCTGTTCCAATAGCACCACGCGCATCAGCTGGTGCGGGAACGTGAGCCGCGAAAACGACAGCTTGAAGTCGGCGCGCGCGAGCACCTCGGGGCTGAGCCCGAGCGAGCCGCCTATGACCAGCACCGTGCGCCGGCCGTTCATGCGCCACTGGCCGCACAGCCCGGCCAGCTCGGGCGAGGAGGGCTGATGCCCGTCTATCGCGAGCGCGACCACGAAGTCGGCCGGGCGGATCTGGCGCAGCAGGCTCTCGCCCTCGCGGCGCACCAGCTCGCGCTCCAGCGCGCTCAGGCCGTCGGCGCTCTCGGCGCCCGAGCGGCCGCCGGTCAGCTTGAGATCGGGCACCTCGCGCAGTTCAAACGCGCCATAGCGCCCCAGTCGCTTCATGTATTCGCGCACGGCGTCGCTCAGGTACTTCTCCTTGAGCGAGCCCACGCACAGTATCAGCGCGTTCATAGCCGCCTCCCGCGTCGGCGCGTCACTGACACGCCAGTTCGAATACGTCGCTTGCGTGGTTCTGCTCGAGCAGCCCCACGAACACGTCGCGCCCGGGCCGCATGCCGGCGTCCTCGAGCGCGGCGCACACGGTGTCGTAGGCCAGCCGGGGCGTGTTGTTGTGCTCGGACAGGTGGCTCAGCAGTATCACGCGCGTGCCCGAGCGCGCCAGCCGCACCGCGGCCCGGGCGCTCAGCTCGTTGCTCAGGTGGCCGCGCGCCGACAGTATGCGCCGCTTGAGCGCCTCGGGGTAGTCGCCCGCGCGCAGCATGGCCTCGTCGTGGTTGGCCTCCAGCAGCACCAGCTGCGCGCCCTCGACCGCGTCCAGCCAGCTGTCGGACAGCCGGCCTATGTCGGTAGCCACGGCCACCGACGCCTCGCCCGCGTCCAGCCTATAGCCCACCGGGCACGCCGCGTCGTGCGGCGTCCTGAACGGGGTTATGTCGATGTCGCCTATGTAGAAGTCCTGGCCGGGCTCTATCGCGCGCAGGTTGCGCACGGGTATCGCGTCGGCGCGAGGCCGGGCGCGGATCGCGTCCAGCGTGGGCGCGCTGGCGTATATCGGCAGGTCGTGGCGCAGCGCCAGCCCCGCCAGGGACAGTATGTGATCGGAGTGCTCATGGCTAACCAGCACCGCGCTGAGCGCCTCGGGCCCCAGCTGCGCGCCCAGCCGCTGGCCCACGCGCCCCAAGCCGGCCGCTATGCCCCGCTGGGCTATGCCGCAGTCTATCAGCAGATGGGTATCGCCGCAGCCCACGTATATGCAATTGCCGCGCGAGCCGCTGGCCAGCGCGCACAGCCGCAGCGTGCGCTGATCCAAAGCGCAGGCGCGCGGCACAGCAAAACTCATATTTTCCATCGTTCTCCTTGCATGGCCCCGCGCGCGGCGGAGCGAATCAGAGCGCGCGCCCGGCACCGCTGGGCCCGCGCAGGTCGAATGAATTATAGCATATCGCCGCCTGATTTGCAACGCGCGGGGCGGGTACCGACCGCCGCGCCTGCTGCCGCGCCGCTGAGCGCGTTGCACGCCGCATGCGCCGCGCGCTTGATGATTTGCCGATGATCGCCCGGCGAGCTGCGTGCTTCATGCTTGGCCACTGAATGCCCGGCGGGCTGCGCGCTTCATGCTTGCCCGCCATGCACTCATTGAGCTACGCGTTTGATGCTTGCCACCGAACGCTCATCGGGCTACGCGCTTGATGCTTAGCCACTGAACGCCCAATGAGCTACGCGCTTGATGCTTAGCCAC
>CAWVGT010000052.1:0-6190 GCA_963928645.1 Candidatus Fimadaptatus sp. | reverse complement strand
CCCGCGCGTCGGGGTGAAAAGGGAAAGCGGTTAAAATCCGCTGCAGCCCCCGCTACTGTGAGGCGGACGAGGGCGGCGACCACCGGCATTGAGCTGGGAAGGGCCGTTCAAGGATGATGCCAAGCCAGGAGACCTGCCCGCGTGGCCTGACTCCGATCCCCTTCGGCGGGAGGGGGAGCGCGGGCGCAGCGCACCTATTCCGCCCTAATGGCGGTTTTTTTGTGCGCGCGCTCCGGGAGGTATATGCTTGCGGGCGGCCCAGGCCGCACATTCTGCGCCCATCGGGCGCGACGGGGCATGACCCCCAGGAGGTTTTTTGACCATGAAGAGGTATGCAATCGCAATGCTGTCGCTGGTGCTGGCGCTGCTGCCGGCGCTGGGCGCGGCGCTGGCGGACGGGGCGCAGCCGGTCGACATAATCGACTCGCTGGGCCGCGCGGTGACGATCGAAACGGTGCCCGAGCGCATAGTGTCGATGTCGCCCAGCAACACCGAGATACTCTACGCGCTGGGCGCGGGCGACCGCGTGGTCGGCGTGGACAGCTACAGCGACTATCCGGAGGAGGCCGCGGCGCTGGAGAGCAAGGTCGGCACCTACACCGAGCCCAATGTGGAGCTGATAGTGTCGCTCGAGCCCGACATAGTGTTCGCCGACAACAACCTGCAGCAGGACACCATCGATCAGCTGGACGCGCTGGGCATAAAGGTGGTGGCGGTGACAGGCGCCTCGTATACCGACGTGGCCGCGGCGATTGAGCTGGTCGCGCAGTGCATAGGCGCCGACGCGTCCGCGGTGCTGGCGGACATGCAGGCCACCGAGCAGCAGGCGCTGGCGCTGGTCGACGGCCAGGCCGCAAAGAGCGTGTACTACGCGCTGAGCTTCGGCGAGTACGGCGACTGGACCAGCGGCGAGGGCACGTTCGCCGACGACATGCTGAACATGCTGGGCGCGACCAACGTCGGCGCGGCGCTGGGCCAGGGTTGGCTGAGCATATCGCTGGAAAAGCTGCTGGAAGCCGATCCGGACGTGATACTGATACCCGGCGACGAGTCGATGGTGGAGGCGTTCAAGGCCGACGCGAGCTACGCCGAGCTCAGCGCGGTCAAAAACGGCGCGGTGTACGCGGTCGACATGAACATGTCGCAGCGCCCGGGCCCCAGGCTCGCGCAGGCGCTGCTGGAGTTCGCGCAGATACTCTATCCCGCGGCGGACGGCGCGGAACCGACCGCGGCGCCGGCGGCCTGAGCGCATCGGCCGACATCGATCCACGGAGGGGCCGCGCGGCCTCTCCGCTTTCGTTTTGCGGCGGGGCGCGGGCGCCGGGCATTGTCGATTTTGACGAATTTTTGAAAAGTTGAAAATTCGTTTGTCCCGGCGCGGGTAATGTGATATCATAGTAGGTGCGCATTGGCGCAAATCGGTCTAGGGACGGGCCGCTCGGTTCGGCGATGCGCCGCGACCATACCGGGCGCGCGGCGGTCGCGCCCGTCGGAGGGCTGATTTGCGCGGCAGCGCAAATGCAATTGTGCTTTGATAGCCGGAGGTATCGATGAGTTATTCGGATGAACATGAGCTGCTCGCGCGCGAGTTTGAGCAGTGGTACCGGACCGTGCCCGCCGACGTGTCGGCGATAGCGCGCGAGCTGGACGCGTTCAGAACCAAGGGCGCGTTCGAGCGCAAGAGCGCGCTGTATCAGGCGGCAGCGCGCCGGCTGGAGATAAAGGTGTTTCGGCACTTTCCGTTCTTCTTCGAATGCAACGCGGGCCAGTCGCGCGCGCAGCGGGCCGGCGAGGGGCTCAGCGGGTACATGCTGGGCGCGCTCAAGCCTGACGCGGACTACGCGGCGCTGCGCGCGCGGCTCGAGCGGCTGGATCTGGCGCTTCTGCCCGATAACCCGTATATAATGAACCTGGAATGCGGCGCGGCGCGCGTGATCTCGCGGGGCACGCAGGGGCTGCGCCGGGAGATAGAGCGCTCCGCCGAGCGCGCGCTGGCGCGGCGGCGGCGCGACTTCTGCAGCGCGGCGCGCGCGGCGCTGGACGCGGTGGACGAGCTGTGCGCCAGGTTCGCGGCGCGCGCCGGGCACATGGCCTCGGTCGAGATAGACCCGGCGATACGCCGTCGGCTGGAGCGCATGGCCGGCTTTTCGCTGGAGCGGCCCGCGCAGACGCTGTTCGAGGCGATGCAGGGCATGATATTCTGGCGAGAGGTCACGCAGGCGCTGGAGGGCGCGAACTATCCCAGCTGGGGCTGCCTGGACGACGCGCTGGCGCCGTACTACGAGTCCGACATGGCGCAGGGCCTGACCACGCCCGAGGAGGCGCGCGCGCTGATTTACCACATGCTGACCTACCACAAGCTGCGCGACCACGGCGCGCGCATGAGCGTGACGCTGGGCCGGCAGCCGGGCGCGCTTACGCTCGTCATGCTGGACGCGCTGGACGACGACATCATACGCGGCAACGACATCTGCCTGTACGTGGGCCCGGACGACGCGCAGGACTATCGCGCGCGGGCGCTGGCGCTGATGCGCCGGGGCGTGACGCTGCTGCAGCGCAGCGGCCTGAAGGGCCGGGTCGAGCTGGTCGCGGGCCAGGCGCAGCGCTGCGGCGAGGAGACGCGGCTGGCCGACGTGACGATCAGCCTGCCCGCGGTGCTGATGGGCACGCTGCTGCCCGAGACCGTGGAGCGCTGGCAGGGGCTGAGCATAGACCTGTACGAGGGCGGGTTCTTCGCAGCCGAGGACATATACCGCAACTTCATGGACAACCTGGCGGCGCTGGAGCAGGACATAGTAAAGCGCCTGCTGGGCATGCTGCACGAGCGGCCGCAGCTCAATCCGCTGCTCATGCAGTCGATAGCGATGCCGGACTGCATCGCGCGCGCGCGCGACGTGACCGAGTGCGGCGCGCTGAGCACGTCGATAGTGATAGGGTTCGACGGGCTGGGCGTATTCCTGAGGTCGCTGGCGACGATTAAGCAGCTGTGCTACGACACGCAGCGCGTGCCTATGAGCAAGGTCATATCGGCGCTGAAGGCCGACTGCGCGGGCGACGAGGCGCTCAATCGGCTGATGAGCATGCCCAAGCCCGAGATTGAGGACGCGCTGCTTGAGAAGTTCCTGAACAACGTGGGCGAGCTGTTTACGGCGGTGTCGGAGCGGCCCGAGATATCGGTGCGGCCGTCGCTTATGCAGATGCCGCGCATGGGCGCGCGCCTTATGGCCACGCCCGACGGCCGGTTTGCGGGCGAGGGGCTGGAGTCGGACATGCTGCCGGGGCGGTTTGACGAAATGGGCGGCGGCGTGGCGTGCCAGTGGGCGCCCGAGGACGAGGCGCAGGCGCTTGAGCAGCTGGAGCGCTTCCTGGGCAGCGGCGCGGGCATGCTGATGCTGTTTACGGAGGATTGAGATGCGCTCATTTGAGGACAGGCGCGCGCGCACGCGGCTGATCGGGCTGGCGCTGGCGGCGCTGAGCGCGGTGGCGGCGCTTATCGCCATGGGGCTGGGCGCGGCGCGGCTCACGCCGGGCGAGGTGCTGCGGGCGGTGGGCGCGGCGCTGACGCGCCAGGAGATGAGCGGCACCGCGTATACGATAGTCATGAACGTGCGCCTGCCGCGGGTGCTGACCAGCTATGTGGTGGGCGCGGCGCTGGCGGTGTGCGGCGCGTGCATGCAGGGGCTGTTCCGCAATCCTATGGCCGACCCGCACCTGCTGGGCGTGTCGTCGGGCGCGGCGCTGGGCGTGGCGGTGGCCACGCTGACCGGCGCGGGGGCGCTGCGCGCGCTGACCGGCGCGTTTGCGTTCGCGTTTGCGATAGGCACGGTGATAGTGGTGCTGGTGCTGTCGCGGGTGCGCGGGCGGGTGTCGACTATGAGCCTTCTGCTGGCGGGCATTGCGGTGTCCTCGCTGCTGAGCGCGATGACCTCGGGCCTTATGATAGTCAACCGCGAGCACATGGACGAGGTCTACATGTGGACTATGGGCAGCTTTACCGCCTCGGACTGGGGCAAGCTCTCGTATGCCGCGCCGGTGATGCTGCTGGGCATACTGGGCATAATGGCGTTCGCGCGCGACCTGAACGCGATGCTGATGGGCGAGCAGGAGGCGCGCCAGCTGGGCGTGCAGGTGAGGCGGGTGCGGATCGTGCTGCTGGGGCTGTGCACGCTGGTGACGGCGATGGCGGTGTCGGTCAGCGGCGTGATAGGCTTTGTGGGGCTGATGGTGCCGCACGGCATGCGGCTGATGTGCGGGCCGGACCATCGCTCGCTGCTGCCGCTGAGCGTGCTGGCGGGCGGGCTGTACCTGCTGATAATGGACACGCTGGCGCGCACGATAATGATGCCCATCGAGATACCGATAGGCGTGCTGACGGCGCTGGTCGGCGGGCCGTTTTTCCTGTACCTGATGCGCCGGAGGAATGCCAGATGAGCGAGGATAGGGCGCGCGTCGTGCTGGAGGCGCGCGATGTGAAGTACGGCTATGAGCGCGACGGCATGGTGCTGCGCGGCGTGACGCTGAGCTTTGCGCGCGGCACGCTGACCGGCATACTCGGGCCCAACGGCTCGGGCAAGACGACGCTGATAAAGCTGCTGTCGGGCGCGCTGCGGCCGGAGGCGGGCCGGGTGCTGCTGAACGGCCGCGACGTGCGCGACTACCCGGCGCGCGAGCTGGCGCGCAACATGTCGGTGGTGCCGCAGTCGACGCGCATGGACTTTGACATGACGGCGCTGGACGTGGTGCTGATGGGCCGGCAGCCGTACCTGAGGCGGTTCGAGCGCGAGGGCGAGGCCGACCTGCGCATAGCCCGCGCGGCGCTGGAGCGCACCGACGTGCTGCGCTATGCCGACACGCCGGTCACGGCGCTGTCGGGCGGCGAGCTGCAGCGCGTGGTGATAGCGCGCGCGCTGGCCCAGCAGGCGGGCGTGATGCTGCTGGACGAGCCGGTGTCCAGCCTGGACATACGCCACACCGCGCGCATACTTGGCCTTACGCGGTCGCTTGCGCGCGAGGAGGGCGTGTGCGCGGTGTGCGTGCTGCACGACCTGTCGCTGGCGGGCTGGTTCTGCGACCGGATAGCGCTGATGCAGCGCGGCGGGGTGTACGCGTTCGGCGCGCCGGCCGAGGTGCTCACGCGCGAGAACGTGCTTAGCGTGTATGGCGTGGACGCCGACATAGTGCGCGACGGCGACGCGGTGCGCGTGCTGCCGCGCTACGAGTGAGCAAATGAACATGAATTTGCTTCAGTTTATTGACAAGGCTGATTTCGCGCAGACAGCTCGGCCTGCGTCGCAATGGCCATAGCCTGATTCTGCACATAATGGTCGCATATCTGCTGGCACAGCGCCGCTTTGCATAATCCAAATACGCATAAGCCATATCGAGTTTGGAGAAGCTCTCAGCATTCAGCGGGCAGGGCCTTGTCAGCGGTCTGGAGCAAAAAACATGAATTTGCTTCGCTTATTGACAAGGCCGTTTGCACACGGACAGCCCGGCTCTGATGGCGATAATGATGGTCAAGAACTGCATATTGTGGATATATAGCCGATGCTGCAGCGCTGTTTTGCATAATTCAATATGCGCGCAAGTTATATCGGGCCTGTAGAAACTCGCAGCACATTGCCGCCGGGCCTTGTCAGCGGTCTGGAGCAAATTAACATGAATTTGCTTGCCATTTCGCGCGGGCGATATATAATCTAAAGCATATGGCGATGAAGGAGAACCGGTGCCCGTCCGTCCGTTCAGAGAGCGACGCATACGCTGCAAGCGCCGCCGGAGGCAGGTTCCGCCCCGCTCCCGAGCCGCGGTTAACAGCCGCCGCGTCCCGCGTTAAAGGAATTGAGCGGGCCCGTTCAAATGGGCCAAGCATGGTGGTACCGCGAAGTTCAGCGCTTCGTCCCTGCGTTGGGGACGGGCGCTTTTTTAGCGGGCGCGGGCGGAACATTATGAGGAGAGTGTAGTTATGGCCAAGCAGAAGCAGGAGAAGTTCGTTGCCGAAATAACGCCGCGCGATCAGGACTTCGCGCAGTGGTATACCGATGTCATCAAAAAGACCGACCTGGTGGACTACGCGCCGGTGCGGGGCTGCATGGTCATGAAGCCCTACGGCTACGCGATCTGGGAGCTGATGCAAAAGGAGCTGGACAGCCGCTTCAAGGCCACCGGCCATCAGAACGTGTATCTGCCGATG
>CAWVGT010000051.1:0-5639 GCA_963928645.1 Candidatus Fimadaptatus sp. | reverse complement strand
GCACCTCGCCCGCCTCGCGGCTGAGCTGCTCGAACGAGTTGCCGCCCTGCTCCGCGGCCCAGATGCGCTCCTGCGCGCCCAGCTGCTGCTCAAACCAGTTCAGCGCGCCGCCGCCGCCGACCGTGCCGCCCTGCAGCAGCCACCTGTCCGGTATCACGTGCCACGACATTATCAGCCGCGGGTCGGCCACGTACTCGCTCAGGCAGATGCTCATGCCGCCCGCCTGACCGCCCTGCTCCTGCGTCTGACCGGGCGCTATCACGCCCGCGCCCAGCGTGCCGCACGCCGCGTCCAGGCCGCCCGCGACCACCGGCGTGCCCGCGCACAGCCCGCTCTCCCGCGCCGCCTGTGCGCTGACCCGGCCTATCACCCGGTCGCAGGGCACGATGTCGGGCAGCAGGCGCGCGTCTATGCCGAACTCCGCGGCCAGCGACCTGTCCCACTCGCCCCTGCGCATGTCAAAGCAGTGCCAGCCGTAGCCCTGCGACAGGTCCTGCGTGAACTCGCCGGTGAGCCTGTAGGCTATGTAGCCGTTGGACTGGAGTATCGCGTCGGCCGCCGCGTACACCTCGGGCAGCTCGCGCTTGAACCATATCACCTTGGGCAGCGTATAGCTGGGCATCAGCGGATTGCCGCACACCTCGAACACGCGCCGCTCGCCCAGCGCCTGCCGGTACTCGGCGCAGATCTGCTCGCACCGCGTGTCCATCCATATCGGCGTGGCATGCAGCGCGCCGCGCGCGCGGCTGACCGGTATCGCCGACCAGCTCTGGCCGTCTATGCCTATGCCCGCTATGTCGCCCGGGCGCAGCGCCATGCGCTCGACTATCTCGCGCGTGGCCGAGCAGATCGCGCGCCACCAGTCCTCGGGCGACTGCTCCGCCCAGCCCGGCCGCTGATACGTGACCGTGAGCGGGCGCGTGACCCGGCACACCGCGTTGCCGTCCAGGTCGAACAGCGCGTTCTTTATGCCCGACGTGCCCACGTCTATGCCCAGCAGATATCGCATGTTATCCTCCCCCGCGCCGCGCCCGGGCCGTCCGCCCCGCGCGGCGTCCGCTCGCCGTTATGCGCGGCCCGCGCTGCCGCAGACCTCTATGCGCGCCTTGACCGCCGCCGCGACGTACTCCTTGCCGCGCGCGCCGTACTTCTTGGGGTCGAATGTATCCGGCTTTTCGGCCAGGTACGCCTTTACGCCGTTGGAGTACGCTATGCGCAGCTCGGTGGCGTAGTTGACCTTGCATATGCCGTTGGCCACGCACGCGCGCACCTGGTCGTCCGGCACGCCCGACGCGCCGTGCAGCACCAGCGGTATCGATACGACCTTGCGTATCTCGGCCAGCCGCGGTATGTCCAGATGCGGCGTGCCCTTGTATATGCCGTGCGCGGTGCCTATCGCTACCGCCAGCGACGCTATGCCGGTGCGCTCGGCGAACTCGGCCGCCTTGTCCGGCTCGGTGTACGCCACGCCGTGCGCGACCGTGGAGTCCTCCTTGCCGCCCACCGTGCCCAGCTCGGCCTCTACCGGTATGTTCAGGCCCTGCTCAGCCACCATGTCCACGACGCTGCGGCTCAGCGCCACGTTATCCTCGAAGTCCCGCTGCGAGCCGTCTATCATCAGGCTGGTATAGCCCGCGCAAGCCGCCGCCCGCGCCAGCTCGAAGCTGTCGCCGTGATCCAGGTGCAGCGCCACCGGCACGCTCGCCCGCCCGGCCACCTCCCGCGCCATCGCCGCAAACAGCTCCACCGACGCGTACTTGACCGTCGACGGCGTCGTCTGCAGCATTATCGGCGCGCGCAGCTCCTCGGCCGCGGCCACTATCGCCTGCAGCATCTCCATGTTCTCAAAGTTGAACGCGCCCACGGCGTACCCGCCGCGCTGCGCCTCCAGAAGCATCTCACGACTACTGACAAACATATAAGCGTCCCCTTTCCCCCGAACGAAACGTTTCACAGTCATTGTAGCGCAGCGCGCATTTTTTGTCAACCGCGCGCGGGAATTTTACGTTTTGGGGCGATAGCGCGCGCGAGGCCGTGCCGGACAGAGCTGTGAACCGACAGGCGGAGCACTAAGCCGACAGGGCGGACGGGCAAACCAGGTCTGGCGATGCGCGCCGCTGCGCCGTCTGTCGGTGCGGCATGCGGGCGTTAACGCCGGGATAAGGCGCACTGGTCGCCATGCGCTGTGGCGTTGCTCGCGGTGCGGCGAACTTTGGGCGACGGATCGGCGCGCTGCGCCGAGCATGGGCGCGCAAATGCACTAGCCTGCGCCCGGCGAGGCCTTGCCATTGCGGGCCGCCGAGCCTCGTGGCACGTGTTGATTCCAGCTGCGCCGTTCCCAGCATGCGTGCCTCAAGCCGCTTTGTAAATGCAGCGCCAAACGCCTAACCCGCGGCACTTCAAGCCCCGCCACTCCCTCGTGTGCTCCGAAGCCGCCTTGCCGTTGCTGGCCGCTAAACCGCCCGGCCTACACCGCTTTCAGTCACGCCATTCCCGCAGTGCGCCTGAAGCCGCCTTGCCGTTGTAGGCCATACAACGCCCAGCCCACGCCGCTTCTAGCCTCGCCGTTCCCGCATATACGCCCCAAGCCGTCTTGCCAATGCAGGCTGCTGAACCGCCTGGCCCACTCCGCTTCCCGCCTCACCATTCCCGCAGTGCGCCCGAAGCCGCCTTGCCGTTGTAGGCCATTCAACGCCCAGCCCACGCCGCTTCTATCCTCGCCGTTCCCGCATGTGCGCCCCAAGCCGCCTTGCCAATGCAGACTGCTGAACCGCCTGGCCCACGACGCTTCCCGCCTCACCATTCCCGCAGTGCGCTCGAAGCCGCCTTGCCGTTGTAGGCCATGAATCGCCAGCCTACGCCGCTTCTATCCTCGCCACTCCCGAATGTGCGCCCCCAAGCCGCCTTGCCGTTGCTGGCCGTCGAAACACACAGCACGCGCCGCCTCCAGCTGCGCTACTCCCACATGTGCGCTCGAATCCGCCTTGCCAAAGCGGGCCGCCAACCCTCCCGGCCCGCACCGCTTCCAGTCACGCCATTCCCGCATGTGCACCTCAAGCCACTTACCTTTCCAAGCCGACGAACCGCTCAGCCCGCATCGCCTTAAACAGCGTCATGCTTGCATGTGCGCCCGAAGCCGCCTTGCCGTTGCAGGCCGCCTAATCGCCTGAGCTCGCGCCTCTCCCACCCGCGCGCTGCGCTCCGTTCCCTCCGCGCGCAGTTTCTAATCCAATTCTTATCTAATTATGCGCGCGCAAAGCCTCGCCCGCCGCTCATAGTTTAACAATCGCGCTGTATACTATAGGCAGTACGATTTAGGCAGGTATTTGTATGCAGACAAACAAGCCCGGCCGCTCCCGTTGGAACTACATATTCATCGCGCTTACTGCGGCGGTGATGCTCTGGTTGCTCTCGCAGATGCAGAATCCCGAGCAGGTCATCAATACGCTGCGCGCCGCGGATCTGCGCCATATGCTGGCCGCCGTAGCGTGCATGGGGGCGTACTGGTGGCTGGAGAGCGTGCTGCTCAGGCAGATATCGCGCAGCTTTGGCCAAAGGCTGACGCGCGCCGCCAGCTTCCGCGTGAGCATGATCGGCCAGCTGTTCAACAACATCACGCCGTTTGCCAGCGGCGGTCAGCCGGTGCAGGCGTACGAGCTGGCGCGCTATGGCGTCAGCTACGGCGAGAGCAGCTGTATACTGCTGGTCAAGTTCGTGATATACCAGCTCGCAATGACGGTATACGCGCTGGTTGTGACGCTTATAAAGTATGGATATTTCAGCGCGCGCATACCCGGCTTTGGGTTGATAATCGCCGTAGGATTTATGACCAACATCGTAGCGCTGAGCCTGATAACTGCGGTGGGCTTCTTCCCCAAGGCGACGCGCCACGGGCTGAGCGCGCTGGTCAAGCTGGCCGCCCGGATGCGCCTGACCCGCCACCCCGAGGCGCTGCAGCAGCGCGTGTCCTCCGAGCTGGATCTGTTCTATGACAACTTCCAGCGCATGCGCCGCCGGCCGCAGATTGTCGTCGTGCCGCTGCTGGTCACGCTGGCCCAGATGACCGTATATTTCTCGATACCCTTTTTCATATTCCGCTCGCTGGGCATTGACCATGTGGAGTACTTCCAGGCGTTCAGCGCCACGCTGTTCGTGTTCATGGTGACCTCGTTCAGTCCCGCGCCCGGCGCGTCCGGCGGCGCGGAGGGCGGCTTCTACTGGTTTCTGTCGATATTCATAAGCAATGGCGATCTGCTGCTGATGACCACGGTGCTGTGGCGCGTGGTCACGTTCTACCTGCCGCTGGGCGTGGGCGCGTGCTTCTATCTGACCCGCAAGCGCGCCCGTCCGCACGCGCTGCGCCGCCCTGACATATCAGTCAAGCCCCCGCGGCCGGCCCGGGATGACCCTTCGCCCGATTGATGTGTTGCGCGTCGGCCTATTGACCGGCGCGCGTTTCATTGCGCACAGCGCCTTTGAGCCGGCTTGCGCAGCCGACGCCTTGAGCGGGGCGGTTTGGCACGCCGCAGGCCCGGCTGCCGGTCTGACCGGGCTGTCGCGCCCGGCGCGAGGGCGAAGCCTGTGCGATTTGCGCGCCGTCGCTGCGGCAATAACAGTCCGCCCTTGCGACCAGCGCTGATGCGGTTCACTTTGACCGGCCTGCGTCTGGCACTGCGCGATGAGTTGTCGGCGCACGAACCGCCCGGTAAAACCAGTTGCGCGCCGGGCGAATGGCATCGCAAGGCCGGGCCGCTGCCAGACCGCTCTGTCAGGCGCGCTTATTTGTGGCGTTGAATTGGCGCACCGTCGCCGTGGCAACCTGCCGCCATCGCGGCTGCGTTGGCCTGCGGCTCCCGCACACTGGCAAGCTACGTGCGATACGATATGTCCCATAGGCGCAAGGATTGATCTGCCAGACAAACCGACTGCGCGCCGGGCAATCGTCCGACGCGCAGTTACTGTATCGACAGAGTAGTTCTCTCACACAGTTCAGTGCAGATTGCAATGGTCATGGTCTATTTCTACACACTGCATTCACATGTTCAACGTTGCAGCACCTTTTGCGTAATTCCACGCACGCATAAGCGAGCCTGTTCAAACTTAAGTATCGCATGATTTGAGGAGGTTGTCAGGGCGCGGGTTTATTGAGCGGTTACCACTCTTCCCTTTTAAATGCCCCATAAAGCTTGAAACACTCATCTTTGGTGGTATACTTATTAGCAGGTGTACATGGTCCAGCATCTTGTTTCCTTCCAGTATTTCTACTCCCTTGTACTTACACAGCGTCCTTATGATCTCTCGCAGATCTGCTCTGTACTCGTTGTAGATGATTTTGCTCCGATATTTCAGTGTAAATACTACATGATACTTGCACACCCACTGGTATGTGCCAGACTATATGTTTGGTTTGCCATACCCTCACCTTCCATTGTGCAATAGGCTTGAACAACTTTATTGTTCTTCGGAAGGTGATCCTTTTTGTTTAACTTTTTGTTACCCCACCCGCATAGCGGGTGGTTTTCTGTTTCGCTTTGCTCAACTGCCTAAAGGCATCAAACCATAACCACCCGTCAAACGGGTGGTTTGCACAAAGGCTAAAAGCCTATTGATACCGGCCAGCGTCTCAAGGCGCTGGCTTT
>CAWVGT010000050.1:0-4523 GCA_963928645.1 Candidatus Fimadaptatus sp. | reverse complement strand
GACAACCGTAGGCACGGGGGGCAGTTGCTTTTAGGGAGTTTGGGGCATTGCTTCCTCGATGGGTTTTGCAGCAGCGACGTGCAGGCGATGCAAATCGCGAGTGGAACTCCGCCGCCTTATGCGGCATCGCATATCAAAAGCAAGGCTGGAGCACGCACTGCGAGAATGGCCCGGTGTGGGAAACAAGAATGCAGCCTCCATAATGCGCAGTCGATAACTGCAGGTACTGGGGTAGTTGCCTTTAGAGAGTTTGGGGCATTGCCTCTCGATGGGTTTTGCGGCAGCGACGAGCAGGCGATGCAAATCGCGAGTGGAACCCCGCCGCCTTATGCGGCATCGCATATCAGAAGCAAGGCTGGAGCACGCAATGCAAGAACGGAATGGCCCGATGTGGGAAACGAGAATATAGTCTCCATAATGCACAGTCGACAACTGCAGGCACGGGGGCAGTTGCCTTTAGGTATGTCGGGGCATTGCCCCCTCGATGAACCGTGCAACAGTGCCGGCCAAGCGTTGCAAATTACAGACAGAATATTTCCGTATGACATCTTATTGCGCATCCAAATGCGGAGCGCGAAGCAGGCGCTGTAAGGATCGAATCGCCCGCAAGCCAGTACAATAAGCACTAACCCCCAGGCCCGCACGGTCGACGACCGCAGGCCCGGGGGGTCATTGTCATTCAACAGGTCAAGCCTCACCCAAATGCGATACGCAGACCAGGTCGCCGCCGCCAAAGCGCTGCCAGGCTTCGGCGGACAGCACGCCAGTCAACCGCCGGCCCAGCCCCGGCGCTGCTGCATTGCGCGCGGCCGGCTGTATCCGCGCCTCACTGGCTCATCAGCTTGCGCCGCGCGGCTTCGGCCTCCCAGCCGGCTATGAAGCTCTGCGAGGCCTGGCTCATAGGCACGGCGCGCTGGCCGCGCGCTGCGAGCGTCTCGCGTATCAGCACCACCGCGGTCAGCGTCTGCTCTATCGCCTCGGCGGTCGCGCGCGGACAGCGGTACTCCACCGCGCCGTCGGGGTATATGTTGCAGGCCATGTCGGGCGCGTCGCCGGGCTGGCAGAACTTCAGGCTGCCCCGGAAGAACACCATCTGGTCGGGGTAGAGCGCCTCGTCCAGCAGCTCGCGCGGGCCGTATTCGCCCGACGCCAGGCGCGCCTTCAGATAGTCGCACGCGCTGGCGAACTCGCCCTCGGCGCGCTGCGTCAGCGGCCGCGCGGGGTAGTCGGCCATCGCCCAGCCGTAGTGCCGCGCCATCAGCGCGCTGGCCCGCTCGTGCAGTTCGGTCGCGGCGTCGGCGTCGGATGCGGCGGCTATCAGGCCGTGGTTGCGCATGAACACCAGCCCGGGCCGCCGGCCGTGCGCGCGCTCGAAGTCGCTCAGCGCCGCGCGTATCTCGAACGTCAGCGCCGCGCCCGGGTTGACGTAGCGCACCTGGCACCAGTCCAGCCCCGAATCCGCCAGCGCCTCGGCCACGCGCTCGCCGCCGTCGGGCGCGCACATCGCCAGGTTGGCCCACACGCAGTGCGTGTGCAGCACGAACCTGTCCATTAGCGAATGAAACCCCGATTCGACCGAGGGCCGCAGCGGCTTGAGGCCGTCTATGGCGCGCGTGGCGGCCTTGACCGCCGCCGTGCCCGCGGCCTCCACGTCGGCCAGCTCCGCCGGGTTGGACTTGCCAAAGAACTCGTCCAGCGCGCCCAGGTCGAGCACCGCGTAGCCGTCGCGCGCGTCGACCTGGCTCAGCCGGTAGCCCGAGGCCTTTATCGCCATCAGCGGGCCCAGCTTTACCGAGGTATTGCCGCCGCCGCCCTGCACGTAGTCGCTGCGCGCGCCGGCCGTGGCGCTCAGGCGCTTGAAGTCGGCCAGCGCACGCGCGTTTTCATCAAAAAAGCCCATAAGCACTCCTGTCTGACAAAGCGGTTCATAGTGACACATGCCCGGACGAGGGCTGCGACGCCTTCGCCGGGCAGTGGCAAGTGACATTTTGTTCCACGTGAAACCTGCGCCGCGGGGCGGGCGCCGCTCAGTGCCGGTCGCTGCCGTGCCGCCCTGAGCAGCGCGGCCATAGCCGGCGCAGCAAGGTTACCGCCGTGCGGCCATACCCGGTGCGGCTAGATTGCCGCCGTCCCGTTCTGACCGGCGCGTCAAAATCGCCGCAGTGTGGCCCTGAGCAGCGCGGCAAGATTGCTGCCGTGCGGTCGTACCCGGCGCGTTAGACCGCTGCCTGTCACTCTGACCGGCGCGGTAAGGTCGCCACTGTACCGCCATAGCCAGCGCGGCAAGGTTACCGCCGTGCGGCCATACCCGGTGTGGCAAGATTGCCGCCGTACAGCCCTGATTGGCGCGGCAAAATCGCCGCCATGCCGCCCTGAGCAGCGCGGCAAGATCGCCGCCGTACCGCCCGGGCAGCGCGGCAAGATCGCCGCCATGCCGCCCTGACCGGCGCGGCAACCTCGCCGTCAGGCCAGCATGTTCTGCCCGCCGGTCACGGGTATCGCCTGGCCGGTCTCGTACTTCTGCTCGACGCAGTAGAATATCGCCCGCGCCACGTCCAGCGGCAGGCAGCCGCGGTTGAGCGGCACCTTGGACTCGTAGTACCTGCGCACGTCCTCCACGGTCTGCGCGCCCGGCACCTTGCCCGCGTTCAGGTACTGCACGAACAGCCCCTTCTCTGGGTCGCACCACAGCGGCCCGTCCAGGTAGTTGCCCGGGCACACCGCGTTGACCTTTATGCCGAACTCGGCCAGCTCCTTGGCGAAGCTCTGCGTCAGGCCTATGCCGCCGAACTTGCTGCCCGCGTACGCGAAGTTGCGCTTGGAGCCCTCCAGGCCCGACTTGGAGTTTATCTGGATTATGTCGAACAGCTCGCCCGAGAACTGGCGCTGGGCCTTCATTATCTCGGCGGCGTACTTGGCGCACAGGAAGTACGCGTTGTAGTTGACGCGCGTCACGAACTCGAACTGGCTCAGCGTCAGCTCGTCCAGCGCGCCCGCCTTGACCACGCCCGCGTTGTTTACCAGTATGTCCAGCCCGCCGAAGCGCCTGACCGTCTCCTCGAACATCGCGCGCACCGACTCCTCGTTGGCCACGTCCACCTTGACCGGCAGCGTGCGGCCCGGGAAGCGGTCCTCGAGCTTGCGGCAGTAGCTCTGCGCCAGCTCTATGTTCAGGTCGGCTATGACTACGCTGGCGCCCTCCTCGAGCATGTGCAGCGCTATGCCCGCGCCAAAGCCCTGCGCGCTGCCGGTGACTATCGATATCTTGTTGGCCAGCCGGCCCAGGCGCGGATGCGTCGCGGGCTCGAGCGTGCCTATGCCCTTTACGTATGCGCGCTGCGCGCCGGTCTGCCTGAGCTGCTCGAGCGCCGCGGCCTCGTCGGCGGCGTCTATCACGCGCACGCCGGTGCGCAGCGCGTCGGATACGCTGACCTCATCCGCGCCCACCATCATGCGGTACGCGGGAACCAGCTTGAGTATGTCCATGCACATGGCCTCCTTCGGTCGTTGATATGCGCGCTCAGTCGATGCGCGGGGCGTGGGCGAGCAGGTAGTTCTCGGCCTCGGGGCTCCACAGCCCGTTGTGGCGCGCGACAATCGCGGCCAGCTCGCGCAGCATCGGGTCATTTTCGCCCAGGCGCTCCAGGTCGTCCAGCGCGGTCAGCGGCATCGATATGTGGGTGTATATCAGCTTCTTGCCGCCCTTTATGTTGGGCAGGTTGAGCGTGGTGTCTATGACGGCGTCCAGGCCGCCGACGTGGGTTATCATAGTGGAGGGGTTTATGCGGCCCTGCTCGGCGAGCTTGAGCGCCTCGCGCATGTCGTCGGTGTTGCCGCCGCTGTTGCCGGCGACGTGGGTCAGCATGTAGTGCACGTTGTAGAAGTTGAACTGGGCCGAGAACGCGGTGTTGGTCGGGCCCGCGAAGAAGTTGAGGCAGCCGTCAAAGCCCAGCAGCGCCGCGCCCTGCTCGACGACCGGCGCGACCGGCGCGAACACGTACACGTCGTCGTAGCCCTTGCCGCCGGTAAGATCCAGCATGAACTGCGTCGAGTCGGGCTGAGTGGCGGTGTTGACGTAGGTGAGCTTTATGCCCAGCTGCGCGGCGGCCTCGACCGGGAACAGCTTTTCGGCGCGCGCGAGCCGGTCGGCGTCGATATCGGTCACGGTGACCAGCGCGGGGCGGCGGTCGCAGTGCAGCGCGTAGTCTATCGCGCCCAGGCCCATCGGGCCCACGCCCGCCAGTATCGCCAGGTTGCCGCCCTCGCGTATGCCCATGTCGTGCTGGTACACGCCCGGGGTGGTGTGGTAGTTTACGTGGAAGCCGCCGATTATGCACGACACCGGCTCGGCCAGCGAGCCGTAGTAGAACGCGTCGCCGTTGAACGGCAGCAGGCACCCCAGCTCCATGACGCGCGCGGGTATCACGACATAGGTCGCGTCGCCGCCCAGGTACTTGAACGCGTAGCCGGGCGTGGAGAACGGGTCGTCGGGGTCGTTGAGCGCGGGCTGTATCGAGAAGCGC
>CAWVGT010000049.1:0-6626 GCA_963928645.1 Candidatus Fimadaptatus sp. | reverse complement strand
GACTCGGCGGTGGCGGCGCTGCTGCTCAAGCGGCAGGGCCACGACGTGATAGGCGTATTCATGAACAACTGGGAGGAGCAGGACGAGCACGGCGCGTGCACCTCGGCGCAGGACTGGCGCGACGTGCAGCGCGTCGCCGAGGCGATAGGCATACCGTACTATTCGGTGAACTTCGCCCGGCAGTACAGGGAGCGCGTGTTCAGCTACTTCCTGGACGAGTACCGGCGCGGGCGCACGCCCAACCCGGACGTGCTGTGCAACCGCGAGATAAAGTTCGGCACGCTGCTGGAGTTTGCGCGGCAGCTGGGCGCGGACAGGCTGGCGACCGGGCACTACGCCGAGGTGGTCTGCCGCAACGGCGAATACCTGCTCAAGCGCAGCGCCGACGAGAACAAGGACCAGACCTACTTTCTGTACATGCTGGGCCAGCGCGCGCTGAGCATGGCGATGTTCCCGGTGGGCGGCATGACCAAGCCCGAGCTGCGCCGGCTGGCGGCCGAGAGCGGGCTGCCGGTCAGCGCCAAGAAGGATTCGACCGGCGTGTGCTTCATAGGCGAGCGCAACTTCAAGCGGTTCCTGATGCAGTACCTGCCGGCGCAGCCGGGCGACATGGTCACGCCCGAGGGCCAGGTGGTGGGCCGGCACGACGGGCTGATGTACTACACGCTGGGCCAGCGCCGGGGCCTGGGCATAGGCGGCTCGGGCGACGGCCGGCGCTGGTTCGTCGTGGGCAAGGACATGGAGCGCAACGTGCTGCTGGTCGAGCAGGGCGAGGACTCGCCGCGGCTGTACTCGCTGCACGTGCAGTGCGAGCAGCCGCACTGGGTGGCCGGGCACGCGCCGGTCGAGCCGGGCGGGCGCATGGCGTGCCAGGTGCGGCTCAGGCACCGCCAGCCGCTGCAATACGCGCTGCTGACGCTGACCGACGCGGGCTTCGAGCTGGAGTTCGAGACGCCGCAGCGCGCGGTGACGCCGGGGCAGGCGGCGGTGGTGTACATCGACCGGTACTGCCTGGGCGGCGGCACGGTGTGCGGGGCGGATGCGCTGGAGTGATGCGGGGCGCGTGCGCATTGCGGCGGCGGCGGTCATGTTGACGGCGGCGGGGTATTGTGCATTAACTGACTATGCGGCGGCAAGGCATGTGCACGCATTGAGTGGTCATACCGGCAAACGCGGTGAGACAGGGCTATTGTCGACTGGCGATCTGACAGGCGATCTGAACATGAACGGACGCTAGGGGCTGCTATGCTGACGGCGGCGTTGCAATGCGCCCTAAACTGCCCATACGGCGGCAAGGCATGAACACGCATTGAGTGGTCTTGCCGGCAAACGCGGCGAGGCAAGGCGGTTGCCGACGGGCGTTTTGACCAGGCGATTTGAACATGAACGGACGCTGGCGGCTGCTATGCTGACGGCGGCATGGCGCATTAAATTGCCTATGTGGCGGCAAGGCGTGCCCGCGAATCGCGAGACTTTGACCGGCAAACGCGGCAAGGCAAGGCCGCTGCCGACTGTCAACCTGACAAGGTGGCTTGAACATGACCGAACGCTGGCGGCTGCCATGCCGACGGCGGCGCGCCTCAACCTGCCACGCCGCGGTGAGCCGGGCGCGCCCATCCGACCGCGCGCAAGCGGCGGCGTCGAGATGCTCCACTCCAGCGGTCGGCATATCACAAATCTGCAGACATACGGCGCGCAGGTCGATTCCGGCTGTGCGGGCGGCGCTTTGCGGCCCGCGCCCGGCGTCGGCAGCGCGCTCAACGATTTATAGCGAGGTATACGTATGGGCAAGGTATTTCCCGAGACGCCCCCAATGGGCTGGAACAGCTGGGACTGCTACGGCGCGAGCGTGCGCGAGGACGAGGTGCTGGCCAACGCGCGGTTCATGGCCGACAGGTTGCGCCAGTACGGCTGGCAGTACGTGACGGTCGACATACAGTGGAGCGAGCCGGACGCATGCGGCACCGAGTACCGCAACCTGCCGCGGCTGTGCATGGACGGGTACGGGCGGCTGATGCCGGCGGCGAACCGGTTCCCGTCGGCGGCGGATGGCCGCGGGTTCAAGCCGCTGGCCGACGCGGTGCATGCGCTGGGGCTCAAGTTTGGCATACACATACTGCGCGGCATACCGCGCCAGGCGGTGTACGCGGACTGCCCGGTAAAGGGCGCGGACTGCACGGCGCGCGACATAGCGCTGGGCGGCAGCGTGTGCCCGTGGAACATGGACATGTACGGCGTGGATCCAGCGCATCCGGGCGCGCAGGCGTACTACAATTCGCTGCTGGAGCTGTACGCGGGCTGGGGCGTGGACCTGATTAAGGTCGACGACATGAGCCACCCCGCGTACCCGGACGGACGCGACTACCACAGCGGCGAGGCGCGGCTGATACGCAGCGCGATAGACCGCACCGGGCGGGAGATAGTGTTCTCGTCGTCGCCGGGCATGTTCTCGCTGAAGGCGGCGCAGGATGTGGCCGGGCTGACCAACATGTGGCGCATATCAAACGACTTCTGGGACAGCTGGCGCGCGCTGGACGAGCAGTTCGACCTGCTGGCGCAGTGGCTGCCCTATCTGAGCCCGGGCCACTACCCGGACGCCGACATGATACCGGTGGGCCGGCTGTCGGTGCGTTCCAACAGCGACTGGAACCGCCCGCGCGACACCAACTTCACGCGCAACGAGCAGCGGTTCCTGATGTCGCTGTGGTGCGTTGCGCGCTCGCCGCTGATACTGGGCTGCGACATGCCGGGCATGGACGGGTTCACGTACTCGCTGCTGACCAACGGGTACGCGCTGGCCGTGAACCAGCGCTCGACCGGCACGCGCATGGTGTACCGGCGCGGCGAGGCGGGCGCGTGGGCGTGCGACACGGCCGAGGGCGGCTGCATCGCGCTGTTCAACTTCGCCGACGCGCCGCGCGCGGTCGCGGTGACGCTGAGCGAGGCCGGGTTCGAGGGCGAATTCGACGCGCAGGACGCGTGGAGCGGACAGCCGGCGAGCTGCGTGGGCGGCGCGGTATGCGCGGTGCTGGGCGCGCACGAGGGCACGCTGGTGCGGCTGACGCGCAGGGCGTGAACGCGGCGGGAGCGGGCGCGCTGGAGCTGGTATGCCGGGCAGGCGCATGAACCGGCGTGCGATTGGCTGATGCGCGGGCGAGCGCGAACCTGCCGCTTGCAGGGTTGAATTGTTGACGCACGGGCGTGCGTGAACCTGCCGCTTGCAGGGCTGAATAGCTGACGTGCGGGCGCATGCGAACCTGCCGCTTGCAGAGTTGAATGGTTGACACGCGGACGTGCGCGAACCTGCTGCTTGCAGGGCTGAATGGCTGATGCGCGGGCATGCGCGAAACTATCGGCAGCTTGTAGGACTGAATGGCAGTATTGTTCGTCTGGTTTGAATCACCGCCCCGGCTGTTTCACGGCCGGGGCTTTATCGTGCGCGCGAACTGGCGGTGGTTGATTGCGAATAGGCTTGCCATATGAATGGAGCGTAGCCGGTGCGAGCTGGCCGCGAACCGGCTTATATCGCGCGCGCAATATGGCCTGAGGCGCCCATGCGCTTCCGATATCGCCATGCCGCCGCTTCAAGCCACGCTGCGCCTTTGGCCCGTCAGGCCCGCTTTGTCCGCATGGCGACGCGATAAACGCGCATAAAATTCACGCAGATACCCCTCCGGGATATTGACAAACGCACCTTAAGCGACTATAATCGCAAATGAGTTGCAATAGCGGCCGCGCGGCATGTGTCGCGCGGTATGTTTGTCAGAAGTCGAAAGAGGATGGTTGTATGAGGAGAATCTGGGCGCTGCTTGTGTGCCTGGCGCTGTTCATCGCGCCGGCGCAGGTGTGCGCCGAGGCCGACGAGTTCCGCGTGCTGACGTCGTTTTACCCGATGTATCTGCTGACGATAAACGTGGCGGGCGGCATAGACGGCGTGCGCGTGGACAACATGGCCGAACAGAACGTGGGCTGCCTGCACGACTATGCGCTGCGCACCGGCGACATGCGCATGATACACGCCGCCGACGTGGTGGTGATAAACGGCGCGGGCATGGAGGGCTTTGTGGACACTATAATATCCGACCAGCAAAAGCCGGTGATAGACGCCAGCGAGGGCATAGACCTGATAACCGACGGCGACCACGCCGAGGACGACCATGCCGAGGCCGACCACGAGGACGCCGACCACGCCGGCCACGACCACGGCGACGTGAACGCGCACATCTGGATGTCGCCGCGGCAGGCGATAAAGCAGGTCGAGAACATAGCGCGCGGGCTGAGCGAGTGTGACCCTGCCCACGCCGACGCCTACCAGCGCAACGCGCAGGACTACATAGCGCGCCTGGAGCAGCTGGACGCGCAGGTGAGCGAGCTGCTCCAGGACGTGCAGGGCGCAAAGATAGTGACCTCACACCCGGCGTTTGAGTACCTGGCGCGCGACTACGGGCTGGAGATAGTGGCGTCGCTGGGCCAGGAGCCGGGGCAGATGCCGCGCACGCGCGACATGGCGCGGCTGGTGGACACGGTGCGCGACATGGACATAAGGGCGCTGTTCGTGGAGAAGGCGTACTCGGAGAAGGCGGCCGAGGTGCTCAGCCGCGAGACCGGCGTGAGCATATACGCGCTGGACTCGCTGACCGGCGGCGAGTTGACGCCCGAGGCATACGAGCAGGGCATACTAAGCGACGCTATGACGCTCAGGGAGGCGCTGACAGATGGCGATACATGATTCGGGCTGCGGGCTGTGCCGGATAGAGATGGACAGGGTGACGGTGCGGCGCGGGCACAGCGTACTGCTGGGCGACGTGAGCCTGCACATACACTGCGGCGAGCTGACGGCGCTGGTGGGGCCCAACGGCGCGGGCAAGACCACGCTGCTCAAGGCGCTGATGGGCATAGTGCCCCACGACGGCCAGGTGCGCCACGTAAACGAACAGGGCAAGCCGCTGCGCATAAAGGTGGGCTACGTGCCGCAGCGCCTTGAGATGGACGCCGACACGCCTATGAGCGTGCAGGACCTGATAACCTCGGCGCTGACGCGGTTCCCGGCGTGGCTGGGCGCGCCGCGGCGCGTGCGGGAGCGGGCGCGGCGGGTGCTGGCGGTCACGCAGTGCGAGCAGCTGCTCGCGCGGCGCGTGGGCGCGCTGTCGGGCGGCGAGCTGCAGCGGGTGCTGCTGGCGCTGGCGCTGGAGCCGGTGCCCGACCTGCTGATACTGGACGAGCCGATATCGGGCATGGACCAGAACGGCGTGGATCTGTTCTACAACATGGTGGGCGACCTGCTCAAGGCGCACCACATGGCGATACTGCTGGTGTCGCACGACTTTGAGATGGTCAGGCGGCATGCGCAGCGCGTGGTGCTGCTGCAGGGCGGGGTGCTGTGCGACGGCACGCCCGACGAGGTGTTCGCCTCGGACGAGTTTGAGCAGGTATTTGGCCGGATGGGAGGCGGCGCGGTATGAGCATGTTGAGCGCATTGCCGTTTGAGTGGTGCCAGTACGGGTTCATGCGGCTGGCGCTGGTGGCGATAGTGCTGATAGCGCCCGCGATGGCGCTGATGGGCACCATGGCGGTGTCGGGGCGGATGGCGTTCTTCTCGGACGCGCTGGGGCACAGCGCGCTGACCGGCGTGGGCATAGGCATACTGCTGGGGCTGAGCAACCAGCTGCCGGCGATGCTGGCGTTCGGCGTCATATGGGCGATAATGCTGATAATGGTCAAGCAGCGGGGCAGCGCGTCGGCGGACACGGTGATAAGCGTGTTTTCGTCGACGACGATGGCGCTGGGCCTGCTGATAATGGCGGTGGGCGGCGGGCTGGCCAAGTACGAGGGGCTGCTGGTGGGCGACGTGTTGAGCGTGACATCGGGCGACCTGTGGCTGCTGCTGGGCGTGCTGGCGGCGGTGCTTGCGGCGTGGGTGCTGCTGTACAACCGCATGCAGCTGACCAACATAAACGCCGACTGGGCGCGCAGCCGCGGCGTCAACACGCGCGCGACGGAGTGCGCGTTCGCGGCGCTTATGGCGGTGGTGGTGATGCTGTCGATACAGTGGATAGGCACGCTGCTGATAAACTCGCTGCTGATACTGCCGGCGGCGGCGTCGCGCAACCTGGCGCGCAACAGCCGCCAGTACGCGCTGTGGGCGATAGCGCTGGGGCTGATATCGGGCGTGGCGGGGCTGATACTGTCGTTCTACCTGAACACCAGCGCGGGCGCGGCGATAGTGCTGTGCGCGGCGGCGCTGTACTTTGTGACGCTGTGCGCGCGGATTGTCAGCCGCAGGTGAGCGCGGGCAGTGGAGCGCGCGGTGAAGCGGGCCGGATGCGGGCGAGCGTCCGGCTCTTGTCGTATGCCCACGGTGCGGTGGTGGGCTTGCGCGAAGGTCTGCCGTGGGCGGTGGAGGGACGGGCCGGGTGCTGTTGAGCGGCTGGCTCTTGTCATATGGTCATGATGGTGGGCCTGGGCAAAGGTTTGCCGTGGGTGATAGAGGATCGAGCCGGGTACAGTTGAGCGTCTGGCCCTTGGCCTATGGTCATGGCGACTGGCTTGTGCGAAGGTCAGCTGCGGGCGATGGATGAACGAGAGCAGTTGAGTGTCCGGTTGTTCTCTTGGGACAATGGTGGCAG
>CAWVGT010000048.1:0-5432 GCA_963928645.1 Candidatus Fimadaptatus sp. | reverse complement strand
GAGCAAGGTGCGCGACGGCAGGATAATCGTGCGCCGCGCCGCGCCGGGCGAGATACTGACGACGCTGGACGGCAAGCAGCGCGAGCTGAGCGAGGACATGCTGGTGATAGCCGACGGCCAGCAGGCGACCGGCCTGGCGGGCATAATGGGCGGCGAGGAGTCCGAGATAACCGAGGGCACGCACGACGTGCTGTTCGAGTGCGCGGCGTTCGACCGCACCTGCATAAGGCTGACCAGCCGCCACCTGGGCCTGCGCACCGACGCGTCGGGCCACTACGAGCGCGGCGTGTGTCCGGCGATGAGCATGGACGCGATGCTGCGCGCATGCCAGCTGGTCAACCTGCTGGACGCGGGCGACGTGGCGCCGGGCATCGTGGACATATACCCCAATCCCGCGCCCGAGACCGTGATAAAGGCCTCGGTCAAGCGCATACAGCAGCACATAGGCGTGAACGTGCCGGCCGAGCGCATGGTCGAGATACTGGAAGGCCTGGAGATAGCCACCCAGCGCGACGGCGACGAGCTGACCTGCCATGTGCCCAGGTACCGCATGGACATGGAGAGCTACGCCGACGTGTCCGAGGAAGTGCTGCGGCTGTACGGCTACGACGCGATACCGTCGACGCTGATGACCGGCGTCACGATGCGCGGCGGCAAGAACCACGACCACATTGTCGTGGACCGCGTGCGCGACGTGCTGCTGGCGGTGGGCGGCTATGAGATACAGACGTATTCGTTCATAAGCCCGCAGGACATAGAGAAGCTGGGCCTGCCCGCGGACGACGCGCGGCTCAACCCGGTGCGGCTGCTCAACCCGCTGGGCGAGGACACGTCGGTGATGCGCACCACGCTCGCGCCGTCGATGCTGCAGACGCTCAGCTACAACCTGAACCACGGCAACCCGCAGGCGCTGCTGTTCGAGACCGCGGTGCGCTTTGAAAAGACCGACGAGATGGCGCACACGCCCGACGGCAAGCTGGCCAACCTGCCCAACGAAAAGCCCACGCTGGCGATAGGCATGTACGGCGGCGACGCCGACTTCTACAAGCTCAAGTTCGTGGTGGACGCGCTGCTGACGCACTTCGGCGAGCAGGGCAGGTACGCCGCGCAGGGCGACGCGCACTACCACCCGGGCCGGCGCGCGACGGTCAGCGTGAACGGCCAGGCGGTGGGCCAGCTGGGCGAAATACATCCCGACGTGGCGGCGGCGTTCGGCATGGAGGGCAAGCGCGTGTACCTGGCCGAGATAGACCTGACGGCGCTGGACGCGAACGTGCCGCCGATAGAGGCGCCCAAGCCGATACCGCGGTTCCCTTCGGTCAGCCGCGACCTGGCGCTGGTCATGGACGAGAGCCAGCCGGTGGGCGAGGTAATGGACGAGATAGCGCACGCGGCCGGCAGGATCTGTGAGGCGGTCAACGTGTTCGACGTGTACCGCGGCGAGCAGCTGGGCGCGGGCAAGAAGTCGGTGGCGTTCTCGCTGACGCTGCGCGCGGCCGACCGCACGCTGGTCGAGGACGAGATAAACGCCGCGATGAAGAAGGTCGTGGACAACTGCGCGCACAAGTTCGGCGCACAGATACGTTGAGGCGGATAGCCGTATACTCTCGAATGCGCATGGCGCGGGGCGGGTGCTCCGCGCCGCTTTGCGTCCTGGCGTGCGGCGGGCCGGCGCTGCGGGCGGAGCTTGATTTTGACAAAAAGTTTGCATGGATGGCGGTTTGGTATGGACTTGCGCGCCAAAATGTCGTATCATAAAAATAAGAGTATAGACGTGGGGTGAATGTATATGCAGCATCAGAAGTTCAACTACAAGTCGCTGGACGAGATCCGCGCGCGGGCGCAGGAGGTCGGCGCATGGCTGCCGCTGGAGGACGATATATCGATACTGTCCACGCCGGTCGAGATAAACGGGCGCAAGCTGCCCAACCGGTTCGCGCTCCAGCCCATGGAGGGCACCGACGGCACCGAGGACGGCCGGCCGGGCGAGCTGACGATACGCCGGTACGAGCGTTTTGCGGCGGGCGGCGCGGCGCTGATATGGTTCGAGGCGGTGGCCACCGCGCCCGAGGTGCGCGCCAGCGCGCATCAGCTGCGCATAACGCCCGAGAACGTGGACGACTTCAAGCGCCTGTTGGAGCGCATGAAGGAGATAGGCTTGAAGCAGAACGGCTTTGAGCCGATGATAATCATGCAGGCGACCAACTCGGGCCGGTACAGCAAGCCGCACGGCTATCCCGAGCCGCTGATCGCCTACAATAACCCGATATTCGAGGGCGACCAGCCGATAGACGCCAGCCGCATACTCTCCGACGATCAGCTCCGGCAGTACGAGGCGCTGTTCGGGCCGGCGTGCAAGCTGGCGCAGCAGGCGGGCTTTGACGGCATGGACGTGAAGTGCTGTCACAGGTATCTGGCGTGCGAGCTGCTCAGCGCGTTCACGCGGCCGGGCGAGTACGGCGGCAGCTTCGAGAACCGCACGCGCTTCTACCGCAACGCGATAGCGGCGGCCAAGGCTGAGGCGCGCGGCGACTTCCTGATAACCAGCCGGCTAAACGTGTACGACGGGTTCGAGTATCCATACGGCTTCGGCGTGAAGCCCGAGACCGGGCTGGAGCCGCAGCTGGACGAGGGCGTGAAGCTGGCGCGGATACTGCGCGACGACTTCGGGTTTAAGCTGCTGGACATAACGATAGGTAATCCGTACAAGAACCCGCACGTGAACCGCCCGTACGACAACGGCGCGTACATACCCGACGAGCACCCGCTGTACGGCGAGGGGCGCATGATGAAGTGCGTGGCCCAGATACAGGCGGCGATACCCGAGGTGCCGGTGATAGGCTCGGCGTACAGCTACCTGAGGCAGTTCTCGCCGAACCTGGCGGCGGGCATGATAGCGGGCGGGCACGCGGCGATGGCGGGGTTTGGGCGCATGGCGTTCGCGTACCCGGACTTCCCCAACGACGTGCTGAAGCAGGGCGCACTGGATCCCAGGAAGGTGTGCATAACCTGCGGCCAGTGCGCGGCGCTGCTGCGCGCGGGCATACCGGCGGGCTGCGTGGCGCGCGACCGCGAGTTCTACAAGCCGCCCAAGGCGTGACGGCGCGGCGTCGATAGGCAGGCTCAAAGCGCGAAATCAGGATACCGCCCCGGCGCGATGCAGCGTGCCGGGGCAGTTTGCGCCGTGGGGGCGGGTTATGTTTGCGGCGGCGGGGCGGCGCGCATAGTACTGGCCATCCCGCGGCGGGGGTTAGAGCGGAGCCATACGTCCGCGTGCGACGTGCCGGCATAGAAGCGGCAGCACGCGGCTGGCGGCGTGCGCTGTTTGCCGCGTACAGCCGGGCGGCGATGCGGACAGGTCAGCCGCCGTATGAATGTTTGCGGCGGCGCGGCGGCGCGCACAGTACGGGCCGTCCTGCCGTGCGGCGCGTTGCCGTATCCGCCCCCGCCGCGTGCAAATATTTGTTGTGAACGTGCACTTTGATATCGAGTTGCGCCGCTGCACGCCCGGGCGCGCGCGCGTCGGCAGGAATTGCGGCCGGGCGGCGCGAATATATGCGCGTTGGAACGAGCCGATCTGAGCAGATGACATGCTGTGCGAACCTATCGAGCAGAGGTGAAAGAAATGGAGTTTAAAATCGAGGGCATAGCCCCGGCCGACGCGCATGCGGTCGCGGCCGCGCGCAGGTACATAGACGCGCTGGCCAAGCCGCTGGGCTCGCTGGGCGAGCTGGAGGCGATCGTCGAAAAGCTGGCCGGCATATTCGGCCGCATACCGCGCGACATCGCGCGCAAGCGCATGCTGATATTCTGCGCCGACAACGGCGTGCACGCGCAGGGCATATCGCCGGTGCCGCAGTCGGTCACGCGGGTGCAGGCGATAAACATAGCCCATGGCCTGACCGGCGTGGGCCGGCTGGCCGAGTGCGCGCACGTCGAGCTGGAGACCTACGACGTGGGCATAAACGCGCCCGCGGCCGAGTGCGCGCCGCTGATCGACCGCAAGATAATGTCCGGCACGCGCGACTTCACGCTCGGCCCCGCGATAGGCCGCGATAATGCGCTGGCCGCGCTGGAGGTGGGCCGCGAGGCCGCACACAAGGCCGCGCGCGAGGGCGTAAAGGTCATCGGCCTGGGCGAGATGGGCATATGCAACACCTGCACTTCGTCGGCGGTGCTGTCGGCATTGACCGGCGCGGACGCCGACGTGACGGTGGGGCGCGGCGCGGGGCTCAGCCCCGAGCAGTTCGCGCTCAAGCGCGACGTGGTGCGCCGGGGCATAGCGCTCAACGCGCCCGACCCCGACGACCCGATAGACGTGCTGGCCAAGGTCGGCGGGCTGGACATCTGCGCGATGACCGGCGCGTACCTGGGCGCGGCGCAGGCGCGCATCGCGGTAGTGATAGACGGGTTCATAGGCATGGTGTCGGCGCTGTGTGCGGTCAGGCTCGCGCCGGCGGCGCGCGACTACATGTTCGGCTCGCACGTGTCGGCCGAGCCGGCGTTCCAGCTGGCGGCGCGCGGCGTGGGCATAGCGCCCAAACTGAACCTGGGCATGCGCCTGGGCGAGGGCAGCGGCTGCCCGATAATGATGCAGATAATGGACGACGCGCTGTTCACGATGAACACCATGGCCTCGTTTGAGCAGGCCGACATAGACATGAGCGACTACGTCGACATACGCGAGCAGACCGATACCTCGCACTGACCGCCCCGGAGCGGCGCGCCGCGGGCTTGAATTTGCCTGAATTTTGCATATTTGCCGACAAAATGGCCGCGTGAGGCCGCGCGCTAATGCAGCCTTAACGCACATGCGCTATAATAAAAGGGCAGGAATGTATTTCAAGCCGACTACCGGAGGGATTGCAGATGGAAGGCATACGGATTGACTTTAACCACATGATGAGCGATTTCCTGGGCGAGGGCAAGGGCATATCGCGCGCGCAGCTTGAAGGCATGGAAGGCCGCGCGGCGGCGGCGGTAGAGGCGTTCAATGCGCGCCACGGCGACGTGAAGGCGATGGTGGGCTGGGTCGACCTGCCCCGCGGCCAGCAGGACGTGGTCGAGGGCATACTGGCCGAGGCCGAGGAGATAAAGCGCAACTTCGAATACTTCGTGGTGCTGGGCATAGGCGGCAGCGCGCTGGGCCCGATAGCGATACAGCAGGCGCTCAACCACCTGCGCTACAACGAGCTGCCCGACGCCAAGCGCCCCGGCCCGCGCTTCTACGTCGAGGACAACATAGATCCCGAGCGCATGGCGGCGCTGATGGACGTGATCGACGTGCGCAAGACCTGCTTTAACGTGATAACCAAGTCGGGCGGCACCGCCGAGACGATGAGCCAGTACCTGATAGCGCTGGACGCGCTCAAGCAGGCGATAGGCGCCGACTACAACAAGCACATAATCGCCACGACCAGCAGCCATTCGGG
>CAWVGT010000047.1:0-6234 GCA_963928645.1 Candidatus Fimadaptatus sp. | reverse complement strand
GAGGCCCCGACTGAGGAGCCGACCGAGGCCCCGACTGATGAGCCGACCGAGGAGCCCACTGAGGAGCCGACCGAGGAGCCCACCGAGGCTACGGACGATGATGTAGCTACGCTGGCCTCCGACGTGTCCGATTCGACCGTAGCCGAGGCTACGGAGGAGCCTGCGGAGGAGCCGACCGAGGCCCCGACCGAGGAGCCCGAGGAGGAGTCGACTGAGGAGCCTGCGGAGGAGCCGACCGAGGCCCCGACCGAGGAACCCGAGGAGGAGCCGACCGAAGAGCCCACCGAGGAGCCTACTGAGGAGCCCACCGCCGCGCCGACCGAGGCGCCCGCGGCGCAGCAGTCCAACACCGGTGTGTACGCGGTGCTGGTGATAGTGCTCGTCGTGATAGGCATCGGCCTGTACGTGTGGAGCCGCAAGCGCAAGAAGTAATACTGACCGGCAGCGCCGGCAGATCGACCGACCCGCCGCGTCGCGCGCACAGTGCGGCGCGGCTTTTGCGTGGCCGGATCGATGCGCGCCGGGCGCGTTGAGGGGAGGTTTGGGATATGCCTGTCAAGCTGCGCGTAGCCGTGCGCAGCGACTTTGCGGAGATAATCCGCATGCAGCGCGCGGCGTTTGCCGAGGCGCGCCGGGACTGCGGGCCGGGTTGCGCCGAGCCGGAGCGCGCCGCGGCGCGGGAGCTAGAGCGCGCGCTGGGCGCGCCGGGCTCGGCGTGCTATGTGATAGCGTATGCGGGCCGGGATGTGGGCGCGGTGCGCGTGGCGCGCTGCGGCGAGGAGGCGCGCATCAGCCCGATTTTTGTGTTGCCCGGCTACTGGCGGCGCGGCATAGGCACGCGCGCGCTGGGCTATATGCGTGCGCTATACCCGGACGCGGCGCGCTGGACGCTGAACACCATGGCTTGGAGCGCGCCCAACTGCGCGTTTTACACCAAGCTGGGCTTTGAGCGCGAGGGCGACGCCCGGCCGCTGGGCGGCGATGTGGAACTGGCGCGGTATGCGCTGAGCGTGCGCAGCCCGGTGCGGCACGAGCTGGCGGCGCATGTGCGGCGGCAGGTGCTGCCCCAGTACGCCGCGTTTGACGATGGCCACGATCTGTTCCATGCGCTGGGCGTGATAGGCGCGGCGCTGGAGCTGGCGCGCGCGCTGGGCGAGGATGTGGATCTGGCATATGCGGCGGCGGCCTGCCACGACCTGGGCCTGGCGTTCGGCCGCAGCGGGCACAACCTGCGCTCGGGCGAGCTGGTGCGCGCCGACTCGGCGCTGCGCGGGCTGCTGGGCGAGGCGGGGCTGGAGCGCGTGGCGCGCGCGTGCGAGGATCACCGCGCCTCGGGCGGCGCGCCGCGCGAGCGGCTGGGCTGCATAATCGCCGACGCCGACCGCGAGATCGAGCCGCGCCGGCTGATCTACCGCACGCTGAGCTACGGCCGGGCGCACTACCCGGAGCTGGACGACGCGCAGCAGGTGCGCCGCGCGATAGAGCACCTGCGCGACAAGTACGGGCCGGCGGGGTATATGCGCTTCTGGCTGGACGCGGAGCCGATGCGGGCGCGCCAGCGCGAGCTGTGGGCGCTGCTGGAGGCACCCGAACGCATAGAGCGGATCTGCGCCGAGTTCATGGCGGACATGGGTTGGTGACGCGGGATGCGCTTGCGCGCCTGCGGGCTGCGCCGGCATGCGGGCCGGGCGGCGCGCGGGCGCGCTTTTGCGTGGGTTGCCGTGTGCCGAGGCCCGAGGGCATGGATGTGAGCGGTTGGTATAATGCTGCTGATATGGCGCAGATGTCGGCGGGATTGCTGAGCGGTTCGGGTTTTGCGGCGCACGTTTGTTCAGGCGGCCTTTGAGTGGGCGGGTCGACTGATGCGCTGCGCGGATGAGCATGCGGTGGGCGAGCGTTTGGCGTGTCTATGTCCGCATGCTATCACTTGGACTGTTTGCTGCGCTGCCGGAATGGCCTTTATTGTTCATGACCGGGTTGGCGGAATCGATAGGACTGGAGCGAGAAACCAGAAGTGCGACGACACATGCGGCGGTTTATTGACATATGCAAGCGTTGGCCATTCTGCAAATCCGCTTGGACTGATTACATGCCGGTGCGGACTCAAGTCTCTGAAAATATGCGATACAGATTGCCCAGGGCAGAATGGAAGCGCCACGCGGGCGCAAGACAAACGCGCGCAGTCGCCAAGCGCCAGCGCAAAACAAAAAACCATGCACTTATGAACCCATCACGCCTCAGCGCCGCGCGCGTCGTCTGGCAATGCCGCCGCCCGGCGCCGTTTACAGCAGCAGCGTCAGCGCCACATTGAGCAGCACGCCCGGTATGCCCAGCAGCCCCGTAAT
Source organism: Candidatus Fimadaptatus sp. (assembly GCA_963928645.1). Taxonomy (GTDB): domain Bacteria; phylum Bacillota; class Clostridia; order Christensenellales; family Aristaeellaceae; genus Fimadaptatus. The sequence continues at coordinate 3,889 of CAWVGT010000047.1, read as the reverse complement.
CAGCACCGTGAACGGGTTTATGGCGAGCGCAAAGCCGGTGATGCCGTAAAACAGGTTGATGAGCCACATTATCAGCGCCCCGACCAGCGAGTTCAGCACCAGCCTCCACAGCCACTTGCCCGGCACCAGCATCAGCCGCCCCAGCATGTACAGCAGCGCCAATCCAACTCCGTAAGCCAGCAGCAGTTCCCATGGTATCGCCATATTCACCCCTCCCGGGTTAATCATATGCGCCGCGCGGGGCGCTGATGCGCGCGCCGAGCGGTGGACAGACCTGCGGGTATCGGTTGCAGCGCGGACGTCGGGCCCTGATTGCGCCACGTCAGCAATATTATTACTCTATTCAGCCACTTGCCGCTGTCACTTGTTAAAAGCATAATCATCTAGCCTGCTATCCGGGCGCTGATGCGCGCGCCGAGCGGTGGACAGACCTGCAGGTATCGGTTGACGCGGACGTTGGGCCATGATTGCGCTGCGGCGGCGATGTGATAGCTTTGGCACAGCTATGATGCCTATGCCGCCTGGATAACCCATGGTCATATAGCCTGCTATCCGGGCGCTGATGCGCGCACCGAGCGGTGGACAGACCCGGGTGACTATCAGCCGCAGCGTTGGTGACGCAGCCCTGGTCGCGTCGCTCGATCATCGATGCGCGCGCCAACAGCGTTGCAGACACGGGGATAACGGCTGCGGCGCGGACGGCATGGCTTTGGCCGCGCCGGCGATGCCGTATCATTCGGCCATTCGCGTCGCAACTGCCGCCCGACAATCCGACGTCATGCGGCTCACAGCCATGGGCTATCGCCGTCCGGCGCTGCCTGTGGGAAACCGCCCGGCGGCTTCAACTCACTCTGCGCCGCACAGCGCCCGCGCGTTGGCCAGCAGCGCGCTAATGAGCTCCTCGAGCGTGGGCTCGTTGAGCGTCGTAAGCGTAGACATCAGCCGCACCTCGTAACCCGCCGCGCGCAGCGCCTCGGTCAGCGCGCTCGGCGCCTGGCGCTCCAGCACCGCCACGCTCGCGCCCGTCGCGCTCAGCTGCGTCAGCAGCTCGTCCAGGTCGGCGCCGGTCACGTCCGCGGCCGGCTCGCGCGGGTATGCGTAAGTCCAGCTCAGCCCCAGCTCGTCCAGCGCGTACGGCGCGCCCTCGTACAGCGCCGCGCATACCTCATCCGTCGCGTCCGCGCGCAGCGCGTCCAGCTCGGCCAGCGCCTCGTCGACCAGCGCGCGCGCGTCGGCATAGTTGAGCGCTATCTGCTCAGAGTACGCCGGGTACAGCGCGCTCAGCGACTCGCTCAGCGCGTCCAGCGTCGCCGATATGCGCGCCGCGCTCAGGTACGAGTTCGGGTTGGCGTCGGAATAGTGACCGTAGTAGTCGTAATCTTCCATGTCGGCAGCCAGGTCGTACTCGGCGGGCGCGTCGCTGAGCGTTATCACCGCCGGGCCCGATTCGGCGCTGGTCAGCGCACCGCCAAAGCTCTCCAGCCCGCCGCCCCAGATCACGCAGGTCTCCGCGCCGCTGAGCTGTATGTAGTCCCAGTCCGACAGCTCGTACAGCCGCACGCAGTCCAGCTGCGGCTGCACCAGCTGCAGCGGCTCGAACTCCTCCATGCCGCGCACCAGCCGCTCCAGCAGCGCGAACACCGGCGGCAGGCTCGCGTATATGCGGTGCTGCCCGGCCGCGTCGGCGGGCAGCGGCGCGTCGGTCGCCTCGGCGCCGCTCAGCTCCAGGTCGGGCGTCAGATCCAGCACGGCCGCAGTCGCGGTCGGCTCGGCCCGCGCGGGCAGCGCGGTCGCGCACGCCAGCGCCAGCAGCAGCGCGCATGCGCGCGCGACCGCACGGCTCGGGCTGCGCTCATGTGTGGTTTTCGTCAATTTAATTCACCTTTTTATCGTATTGAGCGCGCCGCGCTCCCCGTCAGTATACGCCTGTCGGGTTAACAACGCGTAAAAGGCGCGCGGCTGAACTGAGTGCGTATTGCAAATTTTTGCGCGGCGCGGTATAATGACTCATATCTTAAGTGCAAACCTGTGACGGAAAGGGTGCCGTGCACGGGCGCGCCTCAAGCGAGCCGGCGGGGGTGGGAGGCCGGCGGGCGCGCGCGCGGCGCGTGGGCTCCGGAGGGTTCGCCCCAAAGCGCGAGCGAGTAGGGCGGGACGCAGGCCCGGCGTTATCTGGGCGGGGAAGTCGTTTCCCGACGAGCGGGCGCGCATGCGTCAATTAGGGTGGTACCGCAGCAGATCTGTCCCTTGCGAGGGCGGGTCTTATTTTTTGGCTTTACGGGGAGGTAGCATAATATGGATAATCAGGAGCGCCGCAAGGTTATATTCAGCGGCATACAGCCCTCGGGCAATCTCACGCTGGGCAATTACATAGGCGCGCTGCGCAACTGGAAGCTGCTGGAGGACGATTACGACTGCATATACAGCGTGGTCGATCTGCACGCGATAACCGTGCGCCAGGATCCGGCGCAGCTGCGCCAGCGCTGCCTGCAGGTGGCCTCGATACTGCTGGCGTGCGGGCTCGATCCCGAAAAGAGCCTGATCTACTGCCAGAGCCATGTGCCGGCGCATTGTCAGCTGGCGTGGGTGCTCAACTGCTTCACCTACATGGGCGAGCTCAGCCGCATGACCCAGTTCAAGGACAAGTCGGCGCGCCATGCCGACAACATAAACGCGGGCCTGTTCGACTACCCGGTGCTGATGGCGGCCGACATACTGCTCTACCAGGCCGACCTGGTGCCGGTGGGCGTGGATCAGAAGCAGCACCTGGAGCTGGCGCGCGACGTGGCGATCAGGTTCAACAACCTGTATTCGCCCACGTTCACCGTGCCCGACGGCTATATACCCAAGGTCGGCGCCAAGATAATGAGCCTGCAGGAGCCCGAGCGCAAGATGTCCAAGTCCGATCCTGAGGACACCTACATAGCGATACTCGACGAGCCCGACGTGATACGCCGCAAGCTCAAGCGCGCCGTGACCGACTCGCTGGGCCAGATACGCTTCGACCCGGAGAACCAGCCCGGCGTGGCCAACCTGATGTCGATATACGGCGCGCTCAAGGGCGTGGACATGGCGCAGGTCGAGCGCGACTTCGAGGGCATGGGCTACGGCGAGCTCAAAACCGGCGTGGCCGACGTGGTCATAGCCGAGCTCAGCCCGCTGCAGGCCGAGTACAAGCGCATAATGGCCGACAAGGCGTACCTGCAGCAGGTGCTCAGCGGCAGCGCCGAGCGCGCCAGCCGCATCGCGCAGCGCACGCTGGACAAGGTCTACCGCAAGGTCGGGCTCGCGCCGCGCAAGCTGTGAGCGCCGCGGGCCGGGCTGGGGCGAGGTAGCTGTTTATGCTGCCTCGCCCGGTTGCGCTTGTGCGAGGCTTGCGGGTGGCTGCTTGGGCCAGGATACGCGTTATGTGACGACGGGCTTGATGCCGAAGCTGGCGCAAGGGTTGCGTTAGTGTACTTCTCCTGTTTGGGTACATATAATGATTCGCTTATATGGCATGGCGGAGTGCTTGATGCTAAAGCCGACGCGGGGTGGCACGGTAGCTGGCTTGAGTTTCTGGGCGATGTGCCGAGAGGTGTGTTTGTATTGCATGGCAGTGAGTTCTGAGCTTAAGCCGCCGCGCGGATAGTGCGTGAGTTGACTTGCGTTTCCGAAGCAATTCGCTGAGCAGCCCGCATGGATGGCATTGCAGTGAGTGATTGCGGGTTCGGCGTTAAAGCCGTCGTGTGGATAGTGCGGGAGTTTGCTTGCGTTTCGGAAGTAATTCGCTGAGCAGCCCGCATGGATGGCATTGCAGTGAGTGATTGCGGGTTCAGTGCTAATGCTGTCGCGCGGATAGCGCGGGAGCTGGTTTGCGTTTCCGTAGTAATCTGCTGAACAGCTCGCA
>CAWVGT010000046.1:0-6519 GCA_963928645.1 Candidatus Fimadaptatus sp. | reverse complement strand
CATCGCCGGATTCTTATATTCCTCAGTAGCTCAATGGCAGAGCATTCGGCTGTTAACCGAAGGGTTGTAAGTTCGAGTCTTACCTGGGGAGCGGTTTTGCCCACAACTTTTGTTGTGGGCGTTTTTCATGCCTTCAAACAGGCCGAACACTGAAAGCAGATAATCAATATTGTTCGGAGCGTAATCCATTCGTTTCGCAAGACATGACAATGTAATGAGGCTCTGCAGTTTGAGGTTATCACCCAAAATATTCTATTCTCATATTCTCGAAATTATAGTAGAATTAGAAAGCAGGGTAGCAAACTGGCACTGGCGACTACAATTGGAATGAACAACACTGCCCGGTATTGAAGCATTCCAGGGCCCTTGAGCCAAAATCCTATGGCAAGCTGCAGACTGTGGATAAATTAAGTATTTGACTGCGCTGGACTGACCTACACTCAGCGTCACGCAAGACTATGTATGGGCTGTGCGTGAAAACAGAAGTAGATAAGAGAAGGCAGGCGTATGGCATGTGGTACCTGTGTTTGATAATCGGGTTTTTAGCAGTACTGTCGGGAATCTCATTTTATTTTGGCCGGAGGGTCAATACGGGCAGCGGATTCTTGCTGGCGGAGCGCAGCATACCATGGTATGTCAATTCGGGCAGCATATTTGCCACATATATGGGCTCAGGAACCCTAATTGGAGGCGCAGCGCTTGCATATCAGTACGGTATCGCCGGGGCCTGGTTTGACATTGGAGGCATAATAGCCCTGATTGTGCTGGCGCTCATGGCTAAGAGGATCCGCCGATACCAGGCGTCCACAACGCCCGATATTTTGGGCGCCCGTTACAGCAAGGCCACGCGCACGGTCTCAGCGGTCATTGTGTGTCTGGCAGAGTTGTCCATGGTGGGCTATCAGGTTCGCGCTGGCGGATATGTGCTGAACATTGTAGCCGGCCTCGATGTGAACGTCGGTATGATTATTACAATAGCATTTATCATCGTTTATACAGTTACAGCGGGGCTTGTCTCGGTCGTGTACACGGATTACATACAGGGGCTGCTCATAATTATCTCGCTAATGGTCGGCCTGCCGTTCCTGTTCAATGACGCGGGCGGTTTTTCAAAGTTTATGGCTGACATTGAACCGGCCAGGATGGACATGTTCTCCATGCCATTTGACCAGATTGTGTCCACAGCGCTGCCCTCGTTCTGCCTGGTATTCGTGCTTCAACCGATCTGGCAGCGCATCTTTTCGGTCAAGGACGACAATGGCTGCGTAAAGGCGGTGATGGTCAGCATACCGTTTGTCCTGGCAACCGTGATGTTGGTGTATTTATTCGCGACAGTGGGCAGCTTTTTGTATCCGGATATCGAACAGGACACCGTTATACTCCATCTGGCTGTAAAGGGGCTGCCGATGCTGGTAGGCGCCATACTGCTCTGCGCCGGCGTCGCCATCATCATCACAACGGGAGACTCAATGCTGCTGTCCTCATCCTCCAATATCGTAACAGATATATATCATGAATACATCAACAAGAACGCTTCGGAAGCGCATTTGCTAAGTTGAGCCGGATAATGGTCGTAGCCGTCGGCCTAATCGCGTATGCGCTGGTGCAATTCTTCCCGTCCGTACTTGACATGATCTACTTTGCGTATACGATGGAGGGCGGCCTTGCGCCGGCACTGCTGGCGGCATTCTATTTCAAGAAGGTCACGCCGGCGGCCGGTCTGTGTTCCGTGCTGTCGAGCGGGCTTATGACCATTGTCTGGGAGATAATGGGACATCCGTTTGGCATAAGCACCATATACCCGGTGCTGGCGACTGCAATAGCAATGCTGATCGTGGTCAGCCTGTTCACGAAACCCGCCGATGATAAAGTGATAGAGGTCTTTTGCGGCAAGTAAAGGCTTGGGCGGCGCGCATGATAATGGATATTTCGTGAACTGGCGCCGCCATTGGCGCAAGGCGCGCCTGACATGGCGGCCATATACCGTATAAAACGAAGCCTGTCTTCTGTTTATCACCTTCTAAACCATTAGGGAAAACCTGGAAGGGGTATGGCAAAGACAGGCTTGCCTTTATGGGGAATAAATTAACCTGCCGCGCCGTCATATCCGCTGCCGACAATATAGCGGCACATGGGCGAGGCGTTGTCAGATCACATATACAACGGCTACCAGCCCGGAAGGCGTTGCAACAAGAAACATATGTTGGAGTACAGCAAATCCGCCCGCGATCTCGACGGTGGGAGCTTTTGCGCTCAACTTTTAGCAAGGCCTTTGTCAAGCGCGCGCCGTGGCTCTAAGTTGCGGTTTTTAAATCATAGAGCGCAGGCCTTGCAAAACGCATACCGTGTTGATATAATAAAACTACGTCTTATAAAGGCAAGCGCATCGCCAGGTACATATCAGGTGCCGGCGCTTAGTTCGGTGGAAAGTAGGCACGCATCCATCTTTCAGGGCCGAATGAGCAGGCACGGTATAGTGCGCACCTGGCGAGCGATAAGACGCCTATAACGGGGCGTCTTTCTTTGTTTATATCAAACCGAACCGCGTGCGCCGCGCGCTGAGTGGAGGAATCGCGATGTTGCTGTTTAAACCCAAGGAGGCCGGCTCGCAGCCGGAGAGCTACGATCTGGAGGGGGTATCGCCGCTGCTCAGGCAGCTGCTCGCCCAGCGCGGCATAACCACGCGCGCGCAGGCCGAGGCGTTCCTCAATCCCGCGCCTGAACAGCTGCACGACCCGATGCTGATGCAGAACATGGCGCCGGTCTGCGCGCGCATAAACGCCGCGCTCGCCGCGCATGAGCCCATATGCGTCTATGGCGATTACGACGTCGACGGCGTGACCAGCGCCGCGATACTCAGCATGTACCTGCGCAGCCGCGGCGGCGACGTCAGCGTGTACATACCCTCGCGCCACGAGGAGGGCTATGGCCTCAACCTGACCGCGCTTGAGCAGATAACGCTCGAGCGCAGCCTGATAATCAGCGTGGACTGCGGCATAACCAGCGAGCGCGAAGTCGCGTATGTCAAGGGCCTGGGCCGCGACATAATCGTGACCGATCACCACCAGCTGCCGCCCGCGCTGCCCGACTGCCTGTGCCTGGACCCGCTGATGGGCGACTACCCGTTCCGGCGGCTGTGCGGCGCGGGCGTGGTGATGAAGCTGCTGCAGGCGCTGGGCGGCATGGCCGCGCTCGAGCCGTATTGGGATCTGGCCGCGCTGGGCACTATCGCCGACATAGTGCCGCTGGTGGACGAGAACCGCGTGCTGGCCAGCCTGGGCCTTGCGCGCATGAACGCGCGCCTCAGACCCGGCCTGCGCGCGCTGTGCCGCGTCGCGGGGCTCAAGTGCGACCCGCAGGGCAACTACCGCGTGACCTCGGGCAACGTCGCGTTCCAGCTCGCGCCGCGCATAAACGCCGGCGGACGCATGGAGAGCGCCGTGCAGTGCGTAAAGCTGCTGACCAGCGACGACGCCCGCCTGGTCGAGGAGCTGGCCGAGCGCCTCGGCGAGGACAACGCCCAGCGCCAGGCCCAGGAGCAGCAGATGATACAGGCCGCCGAAGCCGCGCTCGCCGATGCCGACTTCACGTCGTTCCGGGCGATAATAGTCTGCGGCGAGGGCTGGAACCCGGGCGTGGTCGGGCTGGCGGCGTCCCGGCTGACCGAGAAGTACCACTACCCCTCTATCGTGCTGACCCGCCGCGACGACATGTGCGTGGGCTCGTGCCGCTCGATAAAGGGCGTCGACATATTCGCGGCGCTGTCCAGCTGCAGGGAGCTGTTCACGCGGTTCGGCGGGCATCCGCAGGCCGCGGGGCTGACCATGCGCGCAGCCGACCTGCCGCAGCTGGTCGAGCGGCTCAACGCATATCTGCGCCGCATACCCTCGCGCGCGTACCTGCCCGAGCTCGAGTACGACTGCGAGCTCGCGCCCGAGCAGCTCACGCTCGAGACCGCGCGCGAACTGGAGCGGCTCGCGCCGACCGGCTTTGGCAATCCAGCGCCGCTGTTCAGGCTGCAGGCCCGGTTCCGCAGCGCGGCGGCCGTGGGCCAGGGCGGCGCGCACCTGAAGGCCGCGCTCAGCGCGGGCAATGTGCAGATAGGCGCGATAGGCTTTCGCATGGGCGCGCAGGCCGCGCAGCTCCAGGGCCGCCGGCGCGACATAGTGTTCAGCCTGGGCGTCAACTCGTACATGGGCGTGGAGCGCCCGCAGGCCGAGCTCAAGGCGCTGGGCAGCATATCGCCCAATGACGATATAGCAGAATTGTCTGAAACGGCCAAGCGCGATTACATAACATACCTTGACAGCGTGTTGTATAATATCAATATCGATACCTATACCCCGCCGCAGCTGTCGCTGAGGCAGCTGGCCGAGCTGCTGCGCGACGACGCGCAGGGCACGCTGCTGGCCGCCGACGAGCCCTCGGCGCTCAAGCGCGCGCTGATCGCGCTGGGCGGCATGGGCGTGATGGAGCTGCCCGACGTGTGCCGGGGCTATCCGCAGGAGCGGCGCGCGTTCAACGCGCTGTGCCTGTGCCCGGTGGGGCTGCCGCCGCGCGGGTACCACAGGTACGTGTCGGTCGGGGGCTGGCTGGACGGCTCGCAGGCGCGGGCGCTGGCCGACGCGGGCGTTGAGGTGTACCGGCTGGAGGGCGCGCCCGCCGCGCCGGCATTGCGCGCAAGCGACGCGCAGCTGCGCGATGTGTACCGGTTTGTGGCGGGCAACCGGCTGGCGCTGGCGGGCGTGAGCGACCTGTGCGCGCTGTGCGACGCGGTGGCAGGCGGCGCGCGCGTGGCGCCCGGCCAGGCGCTGGCGGCGCTGCACATATTCCGCGAGCTGGAGCTGGTCGAGCTGGATCCGCGCACGCATGCGCTGCGCGTGCTGCCCATGCACCGGGTGGAGCTGGGCGCCAGCGCGATCTACCGGCGGCTGGGCGAGCTCGCGCCCGGCGCCTGACAGGGGAGTTTGCAATTCGACTATCCGCCGACGGGCCTGCCCGCCGTGCCGGAGAAAGGTGGTGGAGTCGGTGTCTGATGATTTTCAGAACCAGCTGGAGGATTTAAAGGCCAAGATACTGCATTATCATCCGACCGACGACGTCGCCATGGTCGAGCGCGCGTTCTACTATGCGCGGGAGGCGCATAAAGACGTCGTCAGAAAGTCGGGCAAGCCGTATTTCACCCATCCGCTGCGGGTGGCGTTCATACTGGCGGATCTGATGATGGACTCGACGACGTGTTCGGCGGGGCTGCTGCACGACGTGGTCGAGGACACCGACATACCGCTGAGCGCGATAAACGAGAAGTTCGGCGCGGAGGTAGCGCTGCTGGTGGACGGCGTGACCAAGCTGACGCGGCTGAACTTCACCAGCAAGGAGGAGCAGCAGGCCGAATCGCTGCGCAAGATGTTCCTGGCGATGGCCAAGGACATACGCGTGGTGATAATCAAGCTGGCCGACCGGCTGCACAACATGCGCACGCTGAAGTTCCAAAAGCCCGACCGGCAGGTCGCGATAGCGCGCGAGACGCTGGACGTGTACGCGCCGCTGGCGCACCGGCTGGGCATGTTCGCGATCAAGTGGGAGCTGGAGGACCTGTCGCTGCGCTATATCGAGCCCACGATATACTACGACCTGGTCGAAAAGGTCGGCATGAAGCGCACCGAGCGCGAGGAGACCATACGCCAGGTGATATCGATACTCAGCGACAAGCTCCAGGAGCAGGGCATAAAGGCCGAGATAGAGGGCCGGCCCAAGCACTTTTACAGCATCTACCGCAAGATGTACCTGCAGCACAAGGAGTTCGACCAGATATACGACCTGATAGCCACGCGCGTGATAGTGGACACTATACCCGAGTGCTACACCGTGCTGGGCATAGTGCACACGCTGTGGGCGCAGGTGCCGGGCCGGTTCAAGGACTATATATCGGTGCCCAAGCAGAACATGTACCAGGCGCTGCACACGACCGTGGTCGGGCTGGGCGGCCAGACCTTCGAGGTGCAGATCAAGACCCACGAGATGCACAACACCGCCGAGTACGGCATAGCCGCGCACTGGCGCTACAAGGAGGGCAAGTCCGCGGGCGACCTGGACGACAAGCTGTACTGGCTCCGGCAGATACTCGACTGGCAGGACGACACCCGCGACGCGGGCGAGTTCATGCAGTCGCTCAAGGTCGACCTGTTCGCCGACGAGGTGTTCGTGTTCACGCCCAAGGGCAAGGTAATCAGCCTGCCCAAGGGCGCGACGCCGCTGGACTTTGCCTACCGCATACACTCCGAGATAGGCAACAAGTGCGTGGGCGCCAAGGTCAACGGGCGCATAGTGCCGCTGGACTCCAAGCTCGAGACCGGCGACTTCGTCGAGGTGCTCACGTCGCAGGGCTCCAAGGGGCCCAAGCTGGACTGGATGAACATCGTCAAGACCTCCGAGGCGCGCGCCAAGATACGCGCGTTCTTCAAGCGCGAGCTCAAGGACGAGCACATGGAGCGCGGCCGCGACATGCTCGAAAAGGAG
>CAWVGT010000045.1:0-2837 GCA_963928645.1 Candidatus Fimadaptatus sp. | reverse complement strand
TAAACCGCTCGACGTTCTATCTGCACTTTAAGGACGTGTACGACATGCTTGACAAATTCGAGGCCGACATGTCCAGCGAGATGGTCGCAGCATTCACGCGCGAGGGCACGCGCAACATAGTGGAAGGCTTTGAGAACATGTTCGAATATGTGCGCGCCAACGCTAGCTTCTATCGCGCGCAACTGCGCAATCCGGCGCGCAAGCACATATTCCCGTTCGTATTGCCGACTGACTATGCCGAACGCGTAGCGCGCATGCGCGATGACATAGGCCCGGCTTCCGACGCTCAATGGCGCTATCAGGAGCGCTTCATGCTGGCGGGCATTGCCGAGGTCACGCGGCTCTGGCTGGATGATGGCTGCCCTGAAACGCCGCAACAGCTCACGCAGATGCTGTTCGACGTGTTCAGACAGCCGCGCAGCCCGTGGTTCCACTGGTCTGACTGAGCCGCAACGCACCGCCTGTTATACATACTTCGTCAACACTTATTCACCAAGGGCCCAGAAATTGCGCCACAGGCAAACAATTTTTTCGACAGCTACTTGCTCAATCGGCTGGTGGGGTATATAATATCAAGTACAAACAAAATCTTTACAGGGGGATGTCGAAGTGAAAATCTGCGTTTCATCATACAGCTTTACCCAGTACATATCCGCCGGCAAGCTCAACCCGCTCAGCGTGCTGGACGCGGCCAAGGAGCTCGGCTTCGACGGCATAGAATACGCCACCGATAAGCCCACTATAGAGCCGTATGTCGCCCAGATCGCACAGCGCTCGCGCGAGCTCGACCTGCCGATAGCCTGCTACCTGACCGGCGCCGACTTCGTGAACCGCGACTTCGAGGCCGAGGTCGCCCGCGTATGCGGCGAGGTCGACATCGCCGCCGCGCTGGGCGCGCCCATGATGCGCCACGACACCACCTGGGCCTTTCCCGCCGGCGCGACGTTCGAGGACATACTGCCCGTGATAGCCGAGGGCTGCCGGCGCGTGACCGAGTACGCCAAGACCAAGGGCATACGCACGCTGGTCGAAAACCACGGCACGCTCGTGCAGGACAGCGCGCGCGTCGTGGCGCTCTACCGCGCCGTGGGCAACCCCAACTTCTCGCTGCTGGCCGACATGGGCAACTTCATGTGCGCCGACGAGAACAGCGCCGTGGCCATGGGCAATGTGCTGCCGTATGCGGGCCACATACACGCCAAGGACTTTATATTCAAGTCGGGCGACGGCGAGGAGCCGGGCGAGGGCTTCTTCTGCACGCGCGCGGGCAACTACCTGCGCGGCACGATAGTCGGCCACGGCGTGGTGCCGGTGCGCCAGTGCGTGCGGCTGATAAAGCGCGCGGGCTACTCGGGCTGGCTGTCGCTCGAGTTTGAGGGCATGGAGGACTGCATGGCCGGCTGCCGCATAGGCCTTGCCAACCTGCGCCGCATCTGCGAGGAGGCCGGAGTATGACATTGTTTGAGGAAATACGGCCGTACAACGCGCCCGATGAGCGCACGCGGCTGGACAACCTCGCGCAGGCGCTGGGCGGGCTGCCCAAGCCCAACCCCAACCGCGACGTCAACAACCACATACACACGTTCTACTCGTTCTCGCCGTACTCCCCCACCGCGGCGGTGTACATGGCGCGCCGCTCGGGGCTGATAACCTGCGGCATTATGGACCACGATACAGTGGCTGGCGCGCGCGAGTTCATAGAGGCCGGCCGCATAGCCCAGGTCGCGACCACCGTGGGCGTGGAGTGCCGCGCCAAGTTCGAAGCGCCCGGGTTGGGCAATCACCGCATAAACAACCCCGACCAGTCCAACATTATATATATGGCGATGCACGGCATACCCCACGACGCGATAGAGGAGGTCGACGCGTTCTTCGCGCCCTACCGCGCCCACCGCGCCGCGCGCAACCGCGCGATGGTTAGCAACATAAATAAGCTTCTCGCGCAGTACGGCCTGGAGCTGGACTACGCGCGCGACGTGGAGCCGATAAGCATGTACGCCGCGGGCGGCACCGTGACCGAGCGCCACATAGCGTACGCGCTGGCGCTCAAGCTACTGGCGCGCTTCCCGGAGCGCGACGCGCTGGTGAGTTTCCTGCGCGAGACGCTGGGCCGCCCGGTGTCGGCCAAGATCGAAAAACTGCTGCGCGACCCGGACAACCCGTTCGTCGCATACGACCTGCTGGGCTGGATTAAGAGCGACCTGGTCAGCGAGTTCTACATACCCGCCGACGCCGAGTGCCCCGACGTGCACGAGGTGCTGGCGCTGTCCGAGCGCGTGGGCGCGATAAGCGCGTATCCCTACCTGGGCGACGTGGGCGACAGCGTGACCGGTGACAAGCGCGCTCAGAAGTTCGAGGACGACTTCCTGTACGTGCTGCTGACCCAGCTCAAGCAGCTGGGCTTCCGCGCGATAACCTACATGCCCTCGCGCAACACGTTCAGCCAGCTCGAGCGACTGCGCACGCTGTGCGACAACCTGATATTCTTCCAGATATCGGGCGAGGACATCAACTCGCCGCGCCAGCAGTTCATCTGCGAGCAGCAGCGCAACGCCGTATTCAACAACCTGCACGACTCGACCTGGGCGCTGATTGCGCACGAGTGGCTGTCCACTGATGACCGCGCGCGCGGGCTGTTCAGCCCCGAGAGCGAGGCCGCCGAGCGCGACCTGGTCAAGCGCACCGAGCAGCTCGCCAAGCTCGGCAAGCGCATGTTCCTGTGAGGCGGCATTTGGGATTGTCATGAAATTGCCGGGCGCATCACGCTGTACGTGTGCGCCCGGCCTTTTGCCGCGCGGCACGCCGGGCACGGCTCACTGTGGAGCGTGCTCACGGCG
>CAWVGT010000044.1:0-3602 GCA_963928645.1 Candidatus Fimadaptatus sp. | reverse complement strand
CGAGTTCTGCGACTGGTATATCGAGCTGGCCAAGCCGCGGCTGCTGGGCGAGGACGCCGAGTCGCGCGACACGGCGCGCGCGGTGCTCAGGCACGTGCTGATAGGACTGCTCAAGCTGCTGCACCCGTTCATGCCGTTTTTGACCGACGCGGTGTACCGCTACCTGCCTGGTACCGAGGGCACGATAATGCTGACCGAGTGGCCCGAGTACCGGCCCGAGTACGAGTTCGCCGCCGAGGGCGAACAGATGCAGGGCATAATGGACGTGATTAACGCGGTGCGCAACCTGCGCGCGACTATGAACGTGGCGCCGTCGCGCCGGGCGCGCATGATGATACGCGCCAAGGCGGGCTGGCACGACACGCTGGAGGAGGGCGCGCTGTACTTCAAGCGCCTGGCCGGCGCTAGCGACGTGAGCTTCATAGGCGAGGGCGAGACCGTGGACAAGGCGGCCAGCGTGGTGTGCGCGTGCGGCGAGGTGTTCATACCGCTGGGCGAGCTGGTCGACGTGGCGGCCGAGCTCAAGCGCCTGGACAAGGAGCGCCAGAACCTCGAAAACGAGCTCAAGCGCGGCGAGGGCAAGCTGAACAACCCGGGCTTTGTGAACAAGGCGCCGGCAGCGCTGATCGAGCAGGAGCGCGCAAAGCTCAAGACCAATACCGAGATGCTGGCCAGCGTGCTGGCGCGCATCGAGGAGATGAAGAAGCTGTAAGCCGCGGGCGCGCCCAGTGCGCGCGGGCTGAGAGCGCGTGGGCCGGGCGGGAGTGCGCCCGGCCCGCGTGCGGGGTGGAGTGATTATGGATTACAGACAGGCGATAGAGTTTATAGAGGGCGCGTCGGGCAACGGCGACAAGCATGGCCTTGACAACATGCGGCGGCTGCTGAGCCGGCTGGGCGATCCGCAGGCGGGCCTCAAGGCGTTCCACGTCGCGGGCACCAACGGCAAGGGCTCGATCTGCGCATACCTGGACAGCGCGCTGCAGGCCGCGGGCTACCGCACGGGGCTGTACACGTCGCCGCACCTGGAGCGGTTCAACGACCGCATGCGGCTGTGCGGGCAGCCGATAAGCGACGCGCGGCTGGCCGAGGTGACTGAGCGCGTGGCCGGGCAGGTCGAGGCGCTTAGGCGCGAGGGCGTAAGGCCCACGTTCTTTGAGATAACCACGGCGGTGGCGTTCGAGTTCTTCGCGCAGGAGCAGGTCGACTATGCGGTGATAGAGGTCGGCATGGGCGGCGAGTTCGACTCGACCAACGTCATAACGCCCATGGTGTCGATAATCGCGTCGATAGGCTACGACCACATGAAGTCGCTGGGCGGCACGCTCGAGCAGATAGCCGCGGCCAAGGCGGGCATCATAAAGCCGGGCGTGCCGGTGGTAATCAGCCCGCAGCCCGACGGCGTGCGCCAGGTGATAGCGCAGCGCTGCGCGCAGCTGCACGCGCCGCTTTACGACCTGACGACCAGCGCGATGCAGATGATATTCGACGGCGAGCGCGGCGGGCAGTTCTCGCTGGCGCTGGGCGACATGGAGTGGCCGCGGATAGAGGTCAACCTGCCGGGCGCGCATCAGGCGCAGAACGCGGCATGCGCGCTGGTGGCGCTGGAGCAGGCGCGCCGGCGGGGCCTGGTGGCGCTCACCGGGGCGCAGCTGCTGCAGGGCGTGCGCGCGGCCAGGTGGCCGGGCCGGCTGGAGTGGGTCGCGGGCAGCCCGCGCGTGCTGCTGGACGGCGCGCACAACGGCGCGGGCGCGCGGGCGCTGCTGGACTACGCGCGGCGGCACCTGGCGGGGCGCAGGGTCGTGCTGCTGTGCGCGATGCTGGGCGACAAGCCGGTCGAGGACGTGGTGCGCCAGCTGGCGGGCATAACCAGCAACGCGGTCGTAACGCGCGTGGACACGCCTCGGGCGCTGGAGCCGCGGCGGCTGGCGGTGCTGCTGGAGGGCAACTCGGTCAGCTGCCGGATAGAGCCGGATCTGGAGCGCGCGCTGGCCACGGCGCGGGAGCTGGCCGGGCCGGAGGGCGTGGTGCTGGCGTCGGGGTCGCTGTACCTGATCGGCGCGGTGCGGGCGCTGCTGGCGATAGACGACGGGCGGCTGTGCTGAGGCGGCGACCTATGGAGCGGCCGGGCGGGCATGCGGGATGAGCCCGCCCGGCGATGCGGCCGGGCGGGCGGAGGTGAGCATATCGATGGAGTTTTCACACGAGCCGGTGCTGTTTGACGAGTGCATGGAGCAGCTCGCGATACGCCCCGACGGCGTGTACGTGGACGGCACGCTGGGCGGCGGCGGGCATTCGGCGGGCATACTGGCGCGGCTGGGCGACGGCGGGCGGCTGATAGGCATAGACCGCGACGCGGACGCGATAGCCGCGGCGAGCGCGCGGCTGGGCGGCGACGCGCGCTTTATGGCGCTGCGCGGCAACTTCCACGACGCGGCCGAGCTGCTGGCGGGCGCGGGCGTGGGGCGCATTAGCGGCATGCTGCTGGATCTGGGCGTGTCGAGCTACCAGCTGGACGAGGGTGCGCGCGGGTTTTCGTACCATGCCGACGCGCCGCTGGACATGCGCATGGATCGCGCGCAGGCGCTGACGGCGCGCGACGTAGTCAATGGCTACTCGCGCGAGGAGCTGACGCGGGTGCTGCGCGAGTGGGGCGAGGAGAACTGGGCGGCGCAGATAGCGCGGGTCATCTGCGACCGGCGCGCCAAGGCGCCGATTGAGACCACGGCGCAGCTGGTGGACGTGATAGACGCCGCGATACCGGCCAGGGTGCGCCGGCGCGACGGCGCGCATCCGGCGCGGCGCACGTTCCAGGCGCTGCGCATAGAGGTCAACGACGAGCTGGGCCCGCTCAGGGCGGCGCTGGAGAGCGCGGCGCGGCTGCTGGAGCCGGGCGGGCGGCTGTGCGTGATAGCGTTCCACTCGCTGGAGGACAGGATCGTCAAGCAGACGTTTAGGACGATGCAGCATCCGTGCGTGTGTCCGCCGTCGTTCCCGGTGTGCGTGTGCGGGCGCAGGCCGCTGGGGCGGCAGCTGACCGGCAAGCCCATAACCGCGGGCGCGGCTGAGCTGGAGCGCAATCCGCGCGCGCGCAGTGCCACGCTCAGGGTGTTTGAGCGCGGTGAGGAGTGAATATGGGACGCTTGTGGTGTCATATAGCGGGTTGTAGCACGAAAGCTGCTTTGAAGTGGCGCGTGGGAGATGCTATGCAGCAGATTGAAGCAGCGCGGTGGAGCGCTGCGCGATTTGACCGGCGCCGTGATGCTGATCGGACGGGCATGTGCAGGTTGGCGACGTGTGCCACGGATAGTGGAGCCATTGGGAAACGACAGCCTTGTTATTGGTTAGGTTGAGGGGAACAGCGGAGTTGTGTGCTCGATCGTCCGATGCGGTTCATGCGTTGCGACCCGGCTTCTGCATTGATGTGGATGAGAATGGCGTGGATGGGCGATAAAACACCACGTTTGTGGAGGGCAAACGCCATGAACGCCCATGTGAAGGCTGATATGTGGCGGAAACGCCCCGGAGCAGGGCGTGAACTGGGAGATTGATTTGCGGAATCGCCGGGCCGTGGCGCGATGTGCTGCCGGTGGGCGGCGTGAACC
>CAWVGT010000043.1:0-5039 GCA_963928645.1 Candidatus Fimadaptatus sp. | reverse complement strand
CGTTCACGCCGTCGCCTATCATGCACACGCGCGCCTGGCCGGCCTGCAGCTGCGCTATCGCGTCGACCTTGTCGCCGGGCAGCAGCTCGGCGCGCACCTCGTCGATGCCGACCTGCGCGGCGAAGTACTCGGCCGCGCGGCGGTTGTCGCCGGTCAGCAGTATCGTGCGCGTGCGCATCGCGCGCAGCCGCGCCACCACGTCGCCGGCCTCGGCGCGCAGCCGGTCCGACAGCGCCAGCAGCCCCAGGCACCGGCCGCCCTCGGCCACCAGTATCGTGGCCTTGCCCTGCGCGCGCAGCGCGTCCAGCGCCGCTTTGGCCGCGGCGTCCAGCGCCACGCCCGCGCCGGCCAGGTACTGCTCGGAGCCGCACAGCAGCGTCCGGCCGTCCACCTCGGCCGATATGCCCCGGCCGGCCGCCATCGCAAAGCGCGTCGGCTCGCTCAGCGCCAGCTCCTGCGCGCGCGCGTGCGCGACCACCGCCCGGCCCAGCGGATGCTCGCTGCGCGACTCGGCCGAGGCCGCCAGCCGCTCCAGCTCGCGCGCGTCCAGCCCCGGCGCCAGCGGCGTCACGTCGCTCAGCACCAGCTGGCCGTGGGTCAGCGTGCCGGTCTTGTCGAAGGCTATCGTGTCCACGCGGCCCATCTTCTCCAGCGCCTCGCCCGATTTGATTATCACGCCGTGCCGGGTCGCCTGGCCGATCGCGGCCATTATCGCGGTGGGCGTGGCCAGCACCAGCGCGCACGGGCAGAACACCACCAGCACCGTGACCGCGCGCACTATGTCCCAGGTAATCAGCCCCGCCGCCACCGCTATCAACAGCGCTACCGGCACCAGATAGCTCGCGACGCGGTCGGCCGTGCGCGCCATGGGCGCCTTGCGCTGCTCGGCGTCCTGCACCATGCGTATCAGCCGCTGCAGCGAGCTGTCCTGGCCCACGCGCGTGGCGCGCAGGTCTATCGCGCCGAAGCAGTTGAGCGTGCCGCAGTACACCTCGTCGCCGGCCGCGCGATCCACCGGCAGCGATTCGCCGGTCATTATCGACTGGTCGACCGAGGTCTCGCCCGCGACTATTTGGCCGTCGACCGGTATCTTCTCGCCCGGCAGTATGCGCAGCAGGTCGCCGGGGCGGATGTCGCTGGCGGGTATCATGCGCTCGCCGTCGGATGTGATCAGCCGGCCCTGCTCCGGGGCGAGGCTTATCAGCTTTTTCAGGCCCTTGCGCGCGCGCTGCGTCGTCATGTCCTCGAGTATCGCGCCTATCGTCATTATGAACGCTACCTCGCCCGCCGCGAACAGGTCGCCTACCGCTATCGCCGCCAGCATCGCTATGCTTATCAACAGCGCCGACGATATCTTGCTTATGCCCGGGTTGTGCCGGACGCGCCACAGCGCCAGGTACAGCAGCGGCACCCCGCATATGACCACCGTAATCCACGCCGGATCGACCGGCAGCGCCATGCCCAGCCGCGGCAGCGCGAAGCTCAGCGCTAGGCATACCCCGCCCGCCAGCGTGGCCGGCAGTCCGGCCAACAGGTCGTTTATGCGCTTTAGCATGTTGCGATTACCTCCCCCTGCTTGACATCGCCGCGCGGGCGATGTACAATCCGTACCATACAGGACATCATGTTCGACAACAATTGTACCAGACCCGCCGCCAAACGCAACAACCAAAACGCGACGGGTGTGCGGTACCGCACATAACCGGCCGATTTGTTCGGCAACGTACAGGGGGGGCGGGCATGGATCGGCGACAGCAGCGCACGCGCCGCGCGATATTCCAGGCGCTGAGCCAGCTGATGCAGGAAAAGAGCTACGAGCAGATCACGGTGCAGCAGATAATCGAGCGCGCGGACGTGGGGCGCAGCACGTTCTACGCGCACTTCGAGACGCGCGACGACCTGTTGCGCGCGCTGTGCACCGACATATTCGAGCACGTGTTCGGCCGGGAGCCCGAGCGCGAACAGGAGCACGACTTTTCAAACGCCGAATACGACGTCGAGCGCCAGCTGGCGCACATGCTCTGGCACCTGCGCGCCAACGGCCGGATGCTGCCGGGGCTGCTGTCGGGCCAGAGCCGCGAGGCGTTCATGGCGCACTTCAGGCGCTATGTGCGCGCCACGTTCTCGCGGCTGCTCAACGACGGGGCGTGCGCCGCGCCGCGCGAGTACGCGCTCAACCACGTGGTCAGCAGCTTTGCCGAGACCGCGCGCTGGTGGCTGTGCGAGTCGGAGGGCATAACGCCCGAGCAGATGGCGGCGGCATACATGGCGCTGCTGCCGCCGGGGCTGCTGGGCGGGCGTGGGGCGCGCGGGTGATGTGGGTTTGGTGCGGCGGGCATCAGGCTGTGCGCCGGGGAGCTGTGCATGCGTGAGTCCGGCATGGGTTCGGCCTGATCGGATTCATGGCCGCATGTCCGGGCAATTGAGTAGAGCGGGAGATTGTCATGGACACGGCCTGACTGGCATAAGGGATATGCCGGGGAAACTGCGCGAAGCGTGAGTCCGAGATAGGTTTGGCCTGATCGGATTCATGGCCGCATGTCAGGGCAATCGAGTTGAGCGGGAGATTGTCATGGACACGGCCTGACTGGCATAAGGGATATGTCGGGGAAACTGCGCAAAGCGTGAGTCCGGCAAGGGATGGGCCTGATCGGATTCATGGCCGCATGTCCGGGCAATTGAGTTGAGCGGGAGCTTGACATGGGTTCGGCCTGACTGGCATAAGGGATGTGCCGGGGAAACTGCGCGAAGCGTGAGTCCGAGATAGGTTTGGCCTGATCGGATTCATGGCCACGTGTCCGGGCAATTGAGTTGAGCGGGAGCTTGACATGGGTTCGGCCTGACTGGCATAAGGGATATGCCGGGGAAACTGTGCAAAGCATGAGTCCGGCAAGGGATGGGCCTGATCGGATTCATGGCTGCATGCCCGGGCAACCGAGCTTAGCGGGAGCTTGACATGGGTTCGGCCCAGCGGGCTTCAGTGCCGCGCGCAGTCGGGCGGGCGCACAGTCCGCCGCTGCATATATATGCAATCGAACGCGCGCAAACGCGGGCGCCGCCGCGTGCGGCGTCCCTGCAAATTGGCGCGCAAAAGCCCGGGGCATCGGGGGACGTTCAGCGCCCCGGCGCCCCGGTTTCTGTTTTGATCGAGTTATCGGGCTCGGCTGTGCCCGTCCTGTGCGCGTTAACTCTTGCACGTTCCGGCTATGCCCGCCCTGCGCGTTAACGCCTGCACGCCCGGCTAAGCCCGCCCTGCGCACGTTCGCGCCTGCACGCCCGGCTAAGCCCGCCCTGCGCGCGTTCGCGCCTGCTCGCCCCGGCGCGTGCCGTCCGTGGGCCGCTCGCCGCCGCGGGCGCGCTGCTCGGCGGCCAGCATGGCCTCGCACGCCAGCGAGCCCACCGCGGCGCCCACCGCCAGGTTGAGCGCGGTCGCGTCGGCGGCGGCCAGGCTGTCGGCGAAGCCGCGCAGCTGGTCGGTCAGATACCCGCAGAACGCCTCGTAGATCGGCCGCGCGCCCGCGCTGCGGTCCACGTTCATCAGCCGCGCCGTGTCCTCAAGCGACGAGGCCTGCTTGAGCACCACCAGCATCGTCAGCATCGCCAGCTGCTCGCGGCCGTACTTCTTGCCCTCGGGCCGCGTGATCACGCCCATCTTCACGTAGTTGTTTATCATCGACGGCGTGAGCAGCCGCGCCGCCTGCGCGCCGTACAGCGGCGCGTATACGCGCTCTATGTAGGTTATCACCTGATCCTTGTACAGCCCCAGGTCGGGTATCTGCTCCCAGGGCGTGGGTGCGTAGGCGCGCATGTTGTCTATCATCTGCTGCATATCGCCGCTCGTCCCTCCGTCTGCGCGCGCATCGGGCGCGCCCGTTGCGCACATTATAGCATACGCGCGCCGGCTTTGAAAGCGATTTTGAAGAAATTATGACTGTTTGCCAAACGACTTGACAGGGACAACAACATGGTGTAATCTAGTATTGAAAATCAGATCGGGGAGGCGCGGGCCATGATAACGGGCATATCGCTGTGGGGCGACTCGATAGGCAAGGGCATAATGTACGACGAGGCGCGCGGCCGGTATTCGATATATGCCGACAATCTGTTCAGCGTGCTCAAGCGCAGCCTGGATATACCGGTGGACAACTACGCGCTGATGGGCTGCACGGCGGCGGCGGGCGCCGAGCGCATGGCGCGCGCGGAGCTGCGCGAGGGCAGCCTGGCGGTGATAGAGTTCGGCGGCAACGACTGCGACATGCCCTGGGCGGAGATATCGGCCGACCCGGAGGGCGAGTATCAGCCGCGCTCGCCGATGGCCGAGTTCATGCAGGCGATGCGGGCCATGGTCGCGCGCGCGCGGGCGCAGGGCGCGGTGCCGGTGCTGGTCACGCCGCCGCCGCTGGACGCGCAGCGCTACTACGAGTGGGTGTCGCGCAAGCTCAGCCCCGAGCGCATACTGCGCTACCTGGGCGAGGTGCAGTACATCTACCGCTGGCAGGAGCGCTATGCCGGGGCGGTGCGCACGCTGGCGGGCGAGCTGGGCTGCGCGCTGTACGACCTGCGCGATCAGTTCCTGGCGCGGCGCGATCTGGGCGCGCTGCTGTGCGTGGACGGCATACATCCCAACCGCCAGGGCTACGCATTTATTTCCAATTATGCCACGAAACGTTTGAATGAAGTTTACGATGTTGTCATATAATATAGTCAAGCGAGCTGTCCGAGCGGCAAGCTGCCTTCTTTTGACAGGCCGTCGGCCCGTTGTATGGGCCGGCGGCTTTTATATGCGTTAACGCTGTATTATGTGAAAATAAAGGCAATAAAAACACGTCGAAAACTCAATTTAAACGTCAGGCATTGACTAAACGGGCAAGTAACGATATAATTAAAGACTGTATGAAACTGCATTCTGTCACCCGGGCCTGACCGCGCACGCATCGCGGCGGGGGCCATAACGCGCACGCATACGCGCACGCGCACGCAAGTCGGCAGTATGACAGGCATGTAAAGGAGGAGCTGAAACTCATGAACAGGAAAGGAAA
>CAWVGT010000042.1:0-16743 GCA_963928645.1 Candidatus Fimadaptatus sp. | reverse complement strand
GCTCAGCGCCACGTCGGGCAAATTGGTTATCACCTGCGCGCCCTCGCGCATGAACCGGCGCATGTCGTCGGGGTCGTCCACCGTCCATGGCCTGACCGCTATCCCGGCCGCGCTCGCCGAGCGCATGAAGCCCGGCGCGTACAGGCTGGGGTAGTACGGGTGCAGCGCCTGCGCGCCCAGCATGCGCGCATAGTCCCAGTCGCGCGCCAGCTGGCACGAGTACAGCAGCCCCAGCTGCGCGTTCCGGTCCAGCTCGCGCACCCGCATCAGCGCCGGATGGTTGAACGACGAGTACACCACCCGGCCCTCCATGCCGAACTCGTGCACCAGGTCGACCGTGCGCTGCTCCAGCCCCTCAAACCCGCGCGGGTTCAGCCCGGACTTGATCTCTATGTTCAGCAGCAGCGCGTTGTCGCGCATGAACTCAAGCACCTCGCTCAGCAGCGGCGGGCGCTGGCCCATGCCGCAGTCCAGCGCGCGTAT
Organism: Candidatus Fimadaptatus sp.; assembly: GCA_963928645.1. GTDB lineage: Bacteria > Bacillota > Clostridia > Christensenellales > Aristaeellaceae > Fimadaptatus. Next base: position 16,260 of record CAWVGT010000042.1, on the reverse strand, counting down.
CTCGTCCCAGCTCAGCTCGGCTATCTCGCCGTGGCCATTGGTCGTGCGATCGACCGTGTTGTCGTGCATCACCACCACCCGGCCGTCCGCTGACAGCGACACGTCCAGCTCTATGCCGTCCGCGCCCAGCTCGGCCGCGCGCCGAAACGCCGCCAGCGTGTTCTCGGGAAACTGTCTGCTCGCGCCCCTGTGCGCCCAGATGAGCGTATCCATAGCATTCCCTCCTGATTTTTATTTGCCCGCCGCGGGCATGCCGCCCGGCGGACGGCCCGCTGCCGCGCAACCGCCCGTTCGCTCCCGGCGGCCGCGCGGCCCGGCCTCGCCTGTCCCTATTATATCATGCAGCGGGCGCCTGTGGTAGCCGGAATATACTCCCCCGCCCACCGCTTTGCCGCGGTTTCGCCCCGCCCGCCCCGCGCCGCCTTAACGCCCGCGTGCGCGACGGCGCGGTTCGGATTGGGTATAATGGGGTAAAATATCGGCGGAGGCGGAGTATGGGCAAATGCTATCTGTGCCCGCGCATGTGCGGCGTCGACCGGCGCACCGGGCGGGGATTCTGCGGCATGGGCGAGGCGCCGGTCATAGCGCGCGCCGCGCTGCACCACTGGGAGGAGCCGTGCATAAGCGGCACGCGCGGCTCGGGCACGGTGTTCTTCTCGGGCTGTACGCTCAGGTGTATTTACTGTCAGAACCACGCCATCAGCCGCGAGGGCGTGGGCGTGCAGGTCGACACGGCGCGGCTGCGCGCGGCGTTTGAGCGGCTGGTGCGCGAGGGCGCGCACAACATCAACCTGGTCACGCCCACTCACTTCCTGCCCGCGATACTGCCCGCGCTGGAGGCGCCGCTGGGCGTGCCGATAGTCATGAACACCGGCGGCTATGAGCGCGTGGAGACGCTGCGCGAGATCGAGGGCCGCATAGACGTGTACCTGCCCGACCTGAAGTACTGCGACGCGGAGCTGGGCCGGCGGCTCAGCGGCGCGCCCGACTACTTCGAATGCGCCGCCAGAGCGCTGCAGGAGATGGCGCGCCAGGTCGGCTCGCCGGTCTACGACGCCGACGGCATTATGCGCCGCGGCATGATAGTGCGCCACCTGGTGCTGCCCGGCCACCTGGGCAATACGTTCCGCGCGCTGCGCTTCATAAAGAGCGAGCTGCCCGCCGGCACGCCGGTGAGCCTGATGGCCCAGTACACGCCGTGCGTGGCCACGCCCTACCGCGAGCTCAACCGCACGCTCAGCCAGCTCGAGTACGACACGGTCGTCAACGAGCTGCTGCGGCTGGGCCTGACCGAGGGCTATGTGCAGGAGCTCGAGAGCGCGCGCGAGGACTTCATACCGCCGTTTGAGCGGCTGGAGATATAGCGCCCGACCGGCGCGGGAGGCATGATATGCTGACAGTGATACTCAACGGCTCGCCCCGCGCCCACGGCGACACCGCGCAGCTGATCGCCGCGCTGCGCGCCGGGCTGACCGGCCAGGTCGAGGAGGTGCGCGCCTATAGTGCGGACATAGCGCCGTGCAACGACTGCCGCTGGTGCCGCACGCACGTGGGCTGCGCCCGGCGCGACGGCGTGCAGCGCGTATACGAGCTGCTCGAGCGCGCCGACAACGTGGTGATAGCCTCGCCGGTGTACTACTCCGAGCTGACCGGGCGGCTGCTGGACGTGATGAGCCGGCTGCAGACCTACTACTCGCGCGCGCGGTTCATGGGCATGCGCTCGCCGCTGAGCCGGCCCCGGCGCGGCGCGATACTGCTGGCCGGCGGCGGCGACGGCGCGCCCGATACCGCGCTGACCACCGCGCGGCGGCTGCTGGGCTGCCTGGGCGTGCGCGAGCCCGAGTGCGCGCTGAGCCTGCGCACCGACGCGCTGCCCGCCGCGCAGGACGCCGGGGCGCTCGCCGCGGCGCGGGAGATCGGCCGCCGGCTGGGCGCGCCGGAGCGCGACTGAAGCGCGCCGCGCGCACTGCCCCGGCCCATCGGACCCAAGGAGGTGGATCGTTATGCGCAAACTCGCAGCGCTGGCCATGGCGCTGCTGCTGACGCTGTGCGCGGGCTGCGGCGGCCCGGCCCCTACGCCCACTGCACAGCCGGCTTCGACCGACGCGCAGGCCGACGCCACGGCGACCGACGCAGCGACGGCGCCGGCCGGCCCGGATGCCACGCCGGCCGTGGCGCAGGGCTTTGAGCTGCACGTGCTCGACGTGGGCAAGGCCGACTGCCTGCTCATCCGCTGCGACGGGCTGTACATGCTGGTGGACACCGGCGAGCGCGAGGACGAGGCGACGATACGCGAATACCTGGCCGCGCAGGGCGTGACCCGGCTGGAGCTGCTGGTGGCCACCCATCCCGACAAGGACCACATCGGCGGCATGCCGTGGATACTGCGCGAATACGACGTGGCGCAGGCGTGGCTATGCCCGCTCAGCCGCGAGAGCGACCCGTACATGAGCATGATGTTCGCGCTGTCGGCGGAGGGCACGCCGGTAGAGCGCCCGATGGCGGGCGCGAGCCGGACGCTGGGCGGCGCGACGATAGAGGTGCTCTCGCCCGGCGAGGAACTGCTGGCGGACGGCGACAAGAACGAATGCTCGCTGGTGCTGCGCGTGACATACGGCGAGACGCGCTTTCTGCTGATGGCCGACGCGCAGAAGGACGCCGAGCAATACCTGCTGGACTCGGGCCGCGAGCTGAGCGCCGACGTGCTCAAGGTGGGCCACCACGGCTCGGACAAGGCCACGACGCGCAAGCTGCTGCGCGCGGTGAACGCGAGCTACGCGGTGATATCGGGCGACGACCCCGACGGCGACACGCTTGACAAGCTCAGCGAGGAGGGCGCGGCAATACTGCGCACCGACCGCGACGGCACGGTGGTGTTCTGCTCGGACGGCGCAAGCATCGACGTCCGCACTGAGGCGGGGGCGGAGGGTGCGGCGGCGTGAGTCGCGGGTTTTGCAGTTGCGGCGATCGGCGGCGAGGGTGGTTGCGCCATTTGGCGGCGTTTGGCGCGGCGGTTTGAGTAAGAGTGATTGCGCAATTTAGCGGCGTTTGGCGCGGTGGTTGTGCAGTGAATGTCCCGCCATGCGAGGCGTGGCAGTATGCGTAGCCAACTGGCGGCTCACTGCCCGACAATATGGGACTCAGCGATAAGGCCGGTTTACCGTCAGGCAATATGAAACTCGGCGGCAAGGACGGCTCACTAACCGACAATATGAGACACGGCGGCAAAAACGGTTCGCTGCCCGACAATACGAGACAACACGGCGGCGAATACGGCTCATCTCCCCCACAATATGAAACTCGGCGGCAATGGCGGCTCACCAACCGACAATATGAAACTCGGCGGCAATGCGGTTCGACGCCCGACAATACGAGACAACACGGCGGCGAGGACGGCTCATCTCCCGACAATACAAGACAACGCGGCAGCTAGGACGGTTGCGTCATTTAGCGGCGCTCAGTGCGGTGGTTTGAGTAAGAACGGTTGCGTCATTTGGAGGCGTAAAGTGCGGTGGCTGTACAATGAATGTCCCGCTATACGCGGCATGGCAGTATGCGTAGCCAAGAGGGCGGCTTACTGCCCGACAATGTGAAGCTCGGCGGCAAGGGTGGCTCACCGTCCGACAATGTGAAGCTCAGCGGCAATGGTGGCTCACTAACCGACAATATGAAACTCGGCGGCAAAGACGGCTCACCAACTGACATTATAAAACTCGGCGGCAAAGATGGTTCGCCGGCCCGACAATGCGAAACAACTCGGAGGCGAGGATAGCTCACCGTCCGACAATATAAGGCTCGGCGGCAAAAACGTTTTGCCGCCCGGCAATGCGAAACAACTCGTCGGCGAGGACGGCCCATTTCCTGGCAATATGAAGCTCAGCGGCAAGGACGGCTCACTAACCGACGATATGAAACTCGGCAATCAAGACGGTTTGCCGCCCGGCAATGCGAAACAACACGGCGGCAAGGACAGCTCACCGTCCGACAATATGAAACTCAGCGGAAAAAGAGGTTCGCCGGCCCGACAATACGAAAAACTCGGCGGCAAGGACTGTTCACAGTCCGACAATATAAAACACGAAGGCGAGGGCGGCACACCGCCCCGCGGCGTGAGGCGTGACGGTCAAGGCGGTTGGGCGTCCGGCGGCATGCCGCGGTCAAAGCCCGCATCCCGACCGCCCCGGCCCCGCACGGCGCCGCGCCGCCGTCGCCCCGGGTTCTCCCGCAATACCGGCTGTAAATAAAACGCACGAGGTGATTCTGACATGAAGCTAATGATCGCATCCGACATACACGGCTCGGCGCTGTACTGCCGCGCCATGCTCGACGCCTTCGAGCGCGAGGGCGCCCAGCGCCTCATACTGCTGGGCGATATACTCTACCACGGCCCGCGCAACGACCTGCCCGACGGCTATGCGCCCAAGCAGGTCATTGCGCTGCTGAACCCGCTGCGCACGCGGCTGCTGTGCGTGCGCGGCAACTGCGAGGCCGAGGTCGACCAGATGGTGCTCGAGTTCCCGGTGCTGGCCGACTATGCGCTGATGCCGCTGGGCGCGCGCATGGTATATATGACCCACGGCCACCTGCACGGCGAGGACAATCCCCCGCCGCTGTGCCCGGGCGACATACTGCTGTGCGGCCATACCCACGTGGCGCGGCTGGCCGAGCATCCGGGCTTTACGTACATGAATCCCGGCTCTGTATCGCTGCCCAAGCAGGACACGCCGCGCTCGTACATGACGCTGGAGGACGGCGAGTTCGCCTGGAAGCGCCTGGACGACGGTCAGCCCTACATGCGCCGCGCGTTTGAAGGCTGACGCCCGCGTCGCCGTCGCGCGCCGCAAAGCCATCACGGGCCAAACGCGGCCGCAGAGTCAGCCGCCGCTCCGGGGCCCATGCAACCCCGCGCGCCTCAACCGGCCGAGCCCCGCGGCCCGCGCGCCGGCAATTCGGCCCGTCAGGCAGCAGCGGCTGTCCGTCCCGGCAAATCGCATGCCCGTTGCGATGGCGCCGATTTGAAGCGCCGCCCGCCGCGCATGCGACGCCGGCCTCGACGGATGCGCGCCGCCCGGCAGCAGCGGAGTGCGCCGGCGCTTCAGCGCGCCCACGAACCGCGCGCGGATCACAGGACAGCGCGACCTGGGCGCGGACAGCTACAGCCGGTCGGCGGCGGGCATGGCCGGCCTCTGCAAATCGCATGTCCATGCCCGCCGCTAACGCGGCAGATCGCCGCGCCGCCCGCACGCGGAACCCAAAGCGAGCCCTATGCGGCGCGTTTCCTGCGGCGATGAACAGTCAATGAGCCACGGCTCACGCAACCTGCGCGTGAGCCGCAGAGCATTGACGAGGGCCCGACCGCCGCATGCCGCGAGGTTATCAAAGCCCGTTTCGGCCTGTGTGTCCATTGGATTATGCAGAGCAGCGCTTTTGCATCCGATATATGACCTCGGCGCATCGAATCAGGCTATGACCGTTGTGACCTGCACCTCTCTGTCAGCACGCGATCAGCTTTGTAAACACAATGAGGCTCACGCAACCCGCGCGCGAGCCTCTGTCTACTGACAAAGCATGCCGCAAACGGTCTGCTTTACCCAATGCGCAAAAGCAACCGGCAACGCATGCAAATTACACCGGAAAGCTGGTCGTATCAAAATACAGCCATCTGTCCAGTCGGCAGGGCTTGTCAACGGTCTGAGGCTCACGCTCGGGTTGCATGAGCCTCCGATCATTTACTAAGCCCCGACCGCCGCATGCCGCGAGGTTATCAAAGCCCGATTAGGCTTGTGCATCCATTGGATTATGCAGAGCAGCGCTTTTGCATCCGATATATGACCTCGGCGCACCGAATCAGGTTATGACCGTTGTGACCTGCACCTTTCTGTCAGCACGCGATCAGCTTTGTAAACACAATGAGGCTCACGCAACCCGCGCGCGAGCCTCTGTCTACTGACAAAGTATGCCGCACGCCGTCAGCATGACCAAGCATGCAGCGGCAACCGGCATAACATGCAAATCAAAGCGAAACGCGGCCCATATCAGACTGCGCTATAGCATCACCCATACTATACTTCAAAAGCCGCTCGGAACAAACCCGATATCCAGCCGCCGGGCCTTGTCAACTGCCCGAGTCTCACGCAACCCGCGCGCGCCTCCTATTGGCAAGGCCGCCCGCGCGCGGACGGCAGCGCTCATATCGCCACGGCCGAAAACCGCGGATCTCGCGCCCAGGCCCGCGCTGTCAGCGGAGGTTTGCGGCGTCATGCGCGCGGACATTAAGACGGTTGCAAGGCACACAGGCCCGGCTGCGGCAGCGGTGGCCCGCGCGAGGGCGGCGGGAGCTTCGGAGCATCGGGGTGGCTGGCCGACGCACAGCCGTGGCGCGGCACCATCGCCGGTCTCTCCGGCCGACGGCGCCGGCCCGCAGCTCCGGCCGCCCGCCGGCATCAGGCGCACCGCGCACCCGCCCGCCGCGCCCCGGGCAACGCAAAAGCCGCGGCAGGGCGCAACCCTGTCGCGGCCGGCATGGAGCGCGCGGCTCACGCGGCAGCTTCGGCCTCGGCCTCGGCGCGGTATTCGGCTATCAGCGCGTCGATCGCGGGATCGGGCTCGGTCTCGGATACGTCGCATACGTAGCCCTCGTGGTCGACCAGCTTGAACCCCTCGGCCGTCACCTCGAACTCCAGGTCGAGCCGCGCCAGCGTGTTGTACTGCTCGCCGCCGTGCTGGAACACCGGTATGCCCTTGTCCGTGCCGTAGTAGCAGAACAGCGGCCAGGGCATCATCAAGTGGGTGTCAGCGCTGAGTATCGCGGCTATGTCGTAGCTGTAGCCCGACCAGTCGGGCGTGTGGCCCAGCTCCATCAGCGCCAGATCCTGCACTATGCCCGCGTGCGAGAGCACTATGTTGATGTCAGTGCGGCCCTCCAGCTCGGCGATGCAGCGGTTCAGCGTGTCCATCGCGTCGAGGAAGTCCTTGTCGGCGACCTCGGGCATCTCGCGCTCGGCGGGCTTCATCGAGGTCAGGCCGATTATGCCTATGCGCACGCCGTCCAGCTCCACTATCGTGTACGGCTCGACGCCCTCCATGTACTCGCCGGTGGCCTTCATGGTGACGTTGGCGCACAGCAGCGGCGCATCCAGCGCCTGGGCCAGGTCGGAGATCATGGCGTTGCAGTCGTCGGCGTCCTTCTCGTCGGCGGGCACGTTGAACTCATGATTGCCCGTGACGCAGGCGTCGTAGCCCATCAGGTTGAATATCTCGGCCTCCATTATGCCGCGGAACTGCTCCAGCTCGCCGCGGCGGAACATGTCGCCGCCGTCGAGCAGCAGCATGTTGTCGACGCTGCGCTGCACGTCGTCCACGTAGTTGGCATAGCGCGATATGTCGTCCAGATTGCCGTGGATGTCGTGGGTGTGCATTATCGTCAGCGAGAACGTGTCGCCGATGGCGTAATCGGTTGCGGCACTGCCGGTGGTTGCGGCGCTGCCTACGGATGCGGCGCTGCTCAGGCCGAGCAGGCATATGGCCAGGCATATCAGGCGGACGAGCTTGTTCATTTGAATATCCTCCGTATACAGCTTTGTGTTGCGCCGCCGGCCGGCAACGCGTGCGAACGGCGCCGTTCGATCAACTACAGCATAATGCGCGCGCGTAAACGGCGTGCTGCCTGGAGATTAGAATACTGTAAGCGCTTGCGCGCGGCGCGGGCGGGCGACCTTGAAATGTGCGGGGATATCTGGTATACTTGGTCTGGGGCAAAGGCCCCGGGCGAAAGGAGAACGCTGAATGGCAACGATAATTGTTACCGAGTCCACGTGCGACCTGCCGCGCGAGTATATCGACGCGCACAAGTGCCTGGACGTGATACCTATGGTGTTCCAGTTTGGCGAGCAGGAGCAGCTGGACGTGGCCGGCGAGGTGGACAACCACGCCAACTACGAGCGGCTGCGCGCGGGCGCGGTGGCCACTACGTCGCAGCTGAACGTGGATCTGCTGTACAACCGGTTCAAAACTCACCTGCAGCGGGGCGACGACGTGCTGTACCTGGCGTTCTCGTCGGGGCTGAGCGGCACCTGCTCAAACGGCGTGCTGGCGGCGGACGAGCTGCGGCGCGAGTTCCCCGAGCGCCGGATAGCGGTCGTGGACACGCTGCTGGCGTCGCTGTCGGAGGGCATGATGGTCGCGCGCACCGTCGAGCGGCTCGAGCGCACCGGCGAGGACGTCGATACGCTGGCGCGCTGGGCCGAGACCGAGCGCCCGCACATGAACGCCTGGTTCACCGTGGACGACCTGAAGTACCTCAAGCGCGGCGGGCGCATATCGGCCACGACTGCGGCGCTGGGCACCATGCTGTCGATAAAGCCGGTGCTGCACGTGGACGACGAGGGCCACCTGGTGCCGATGGGCAAGGAGCGCGGCCGCAAGCGCTCGCTGAAGGCGCTGGTAGACCACATGGCCGAGCTGTGCGACGACCCGATAGCCTCGCCCATATACATCGGCCACGGCGACTGCGCCGAGGACGCGCGTCTGGTGGCGGACATGGTGGAGGAGCGGTTCGGCGTGCGGCCGGACATTATCAACTACATAGGCCTGGTGATAGGCGCGCACTCCGGCCCGGGCACGCTGGCGCTGTTCTTCGTGGGCCGGAACCGGGGCTGAAGGCGGCGGGGCGAGCCTGCGACAGGGGGGGCGTCGGCGCGCTTGCGGCGGCGCTCCGGGCCTGGCGCGCGGCGAGGGCAGCCCGGCGGGCGGACGGGCGCCGGCGCCCGTGTCGCGCTGCCGTGGGGCTTGCGCGCCGGGCGCGGCGCGCGGGTTTTGTGTATGTCATTGCGGGACGTTGCGGGCGTTCGCGCAGTGTGACAGGCGCGGGTCGTCGCGGGGTTCACTTGCTGTGCAGCATGTGCGGCAGGTGTATTTTTATGCAGATTTTTGAAAGGCCGAGTTCTATTATGCGCGTATTCAGACCGCTGACAAGCCCCGCGGCTGGACAAGCGGCTGTGCTCCAAGCTTTTTGAAGCGGCCCATATGCAATGCTACAGAATTGGTTTGATATAAGCAGCATTATACTCTTATTTGCATACTCCGTCGGCCGCTTTGCATGTTTGGCCAGGCAGACCGCATGTGACATGCTATAATAGCAGATCGGTATTATGCCCGGTTCATCCCGGATTTCGCCTGCTGCGCAATATGCGCGGCGGGCGTTTTACGTGCGCCCGACAGCCCGCCGCCGACGCGCGCGCATGCGCGCCGCAGCCGGCATCGCTGGCCGGATTTGCTTGAGGTTGCCGCCGGCCCTCCCAGGCAAGGCGCCGCGCGCTGCACAGGCGCGGCCGACAAGTGCGGCCTCGCCGGCGCTCCCGGTCACCCGCCGTATGATTCATATCCCGCGCGCTCCCAGGCCACAGCCGCCCGCCGCGCGCCTCCTATGACGCGCTCCCGCGCTCAGCCCTGTCGCGCATCTCATACGCCGCGCGCCCCCGCGCGCCTCAGTACCGCCGTCGGCCCGCAGCACGTCTTGGCTCCGCCGCCCGGCCACCCGCAGCACGCCCCCATTCGCCGCGCGCCGCTCGCGCCTCAGTCCCGCCGCACGGCCACCTGTCACCTGCCCTGCTGCGCGTCTCATACGCCGCGTGTCCCCGCGTCTCAGCCCCGCCGCGCGCCTCATTCGCCGCTTGCTCCCGCACCTCAGCACTGCCGCCCGGATGTCCGCCTCTGGCCTCGCCGCACGTCTCATACGCCGCGTACTTGTGCGCCTCAGCCCCGCCGTCCGGTCGCCTGCCGCGCATCTTATACGCCGCGCGCTCCGCGCCTCAGTATCGCCTTCGGCCCGCAGCACACCTTAGCCCCGCCGCACAGCCGCACGCCACACGCCCATACGCCGCGCGCCCCGCGCGCCAGTCCCGCCGCACGGCCACCTGTCGCCTGCCCTGCTGCGCGTCTCATACGCCGCGTGTTCCCGCGTCTCAGCCCCGCCGCGCGCCTCATTCGCCGCTTGCTCCCGCACCTCTACCCCGCTCCGCGCCTCAGTACCGCCGTCGGCCCGCAGCACGTCTTGGCTCCGCCGCCCGGCCACCCGCAGCACGCCCATACGCCGCGCGCCCCGCGCCTCATTACCGCCGCCCGCATGTCCGCCGCCGCCCTCGCCCCGCGCCCCGTGCGCCGCTTGCTCCCGCGCCCAGCCCCGCCGCGCGCCACATACACCGCGCGCCCGGCGCATATTGATAATAAAGCCCATTTTTACCAGATCCACCCGTAAACAAATACCGGCGCGCAAATTCGTCCGCCGCCGGCACAGAATATAGATGAAACGGAGGGATACATTTGCTGTCAATTCAATTGCCCACTGATTCGCGCGATTATGTGATATCGATACAGCGGCTCAGCCGCGAGGACGCGCTCACGCTGTCCTACCTGGCCACGCGGCTGGGCGCTGACATGCTCGGCACTCACGCCGCGCGCCGCATCGGCCGGGCGGGGTTCACGGTGTGCTGGAGCACGGCGCGGCTGCCGGAGTTCGACGCGCCGCCCGATCTGATAGTCACCGGCGAGGCCGCGCCGCCGGCCTATGGGCATGCCTCGGTGCTGGCGCTGGGCGGCACGGCGCGGGGCGCGTGCGAGTTCGCCGGCGAGCTCGCGCCCGAGCTGCCCGGCGCGCCGGAGCAGTCGCCCGGCCTGCCGGTCGCGGCGCGGCTGTACACGCTGGGCGCGGGGCCGCACGGCGGCGCGGACTACATCGCAGCGCTGTGCCACTGCCCCACCGCATATGTGGCGCTGGGCGCGCTGTGCCGCGCGATGGGGTTCGTGCCGGTGCAGCTGGTGCAGCGGCTGCTGAGTGCGACCGTGGGCCGCACCGAGCCGCACATGCTGTGCAACTGCCTCGAGGGCGCGTGCCGGGGCTATCGCCAGCTCAGCCTGGGCCGCGGCGCGCGCGCCGGCGAGGGCGAATGAACGGACGGGCCGCCGTGCGGCCATCGCATCCCGCGCGGCGGCCCAGAGCGTTGACAAAGCCCGGCAGCTGGATAACGGGCTTTATCCAAATTGTCTTATTGCAGCATGGCATGAGCGATGCTGCGAAAGCTGTCTGATACAGGTTGTATTTCGCCTTGATTTACGTGTTTTGCCGACTGCCATACCGCGTTCGGCCAAGCAGGCAGTGTGCGGAATACTTTGTCTATAGGCTGGGCCGCCGTGCGGCCATCGCATCCCGCGCGGCGGCCCGTCGCATATGCCCGGCTCCGTGTGCGCGCCTACTGCGCGCCGGTCAGCGCGTACAGCGCCAGGTTGGCCGCGCCGCACAGCGACATGACCAGTATCGGATTGGGCTTCTTGAGCCGCAGCAGCGCCAGCGCCGCCGCAAACAGCGCCAGTCCGCTCCAGCTGACCGCGCCCGCGCCCGGGCCGGCCTCGCCGAACACCACCAGCAGCAGTATCGACAGCGCCGCCGACGCTATCAGCGCCACTACCGTGGGCCGCAGGCACGCCAGCACCGACTGCATGCCGTTGGAGGCGCGGTAGCGCGAATAGAACCACGACATCAGCGACACCACCACCAGCGAGGGCAGTATGCAGCCCAGCGTGGCCACGATCGCGCCCAGCGGCCCGGCCAGCCGTATGCCCACGAACGTGGCCGAGTTTATGGCTATCGGGCCGGGGGTCATCTCGGCGATCGTTATGAGGTCGGTGAACTCGCGCAGCGTGAGCCAGCCGTAGCGCTCCACGACCTGCGCCTGTATGATCGGCATGGCCGCATAGCCGCCGCCGACCGAGAACAGCCCCACCTGCATGAAGCTGAGCAGCAGTTGCAGATAAATCATCCGGCCTTCCTCCTCGCGCGCTCGAATAGCAGCCGCGCCACGCCCAGCGCCGCCGCGCACAGTATTATGAGTATCACGTTCACGTCGAACACCGCGGCCGCGACGAACGCCACGACCATAATCGCGATCGACAGCGGGCTGCGCTCCTTGACTACGCGGCTGCCCAGGTTGATGACCACGTCGCAGATGACCGCGGCCACGCCGGCCTGCATGCCGCTGAGCGCCGCGGCGACCCAGCGGTTGTGCGCGAACGCCTCGTAAAACAGCGATATGATCGACAGTATAACCATCGGCGGTATGATTGTGCCGACCACGGCGACCAGCATGCCCACGGTGCCCGCGACGCGCCGGCCGACCAGTATCGCGGCGTTTACGGCTATCGCGCCGGGCGCGCTTTGCGCCAATGCGGTCATGTCGAGCATCTCATCCTCGGTGAGCCAGTGCAGCTCGTCCACGAACTTGCGCTTCATGAACGTGACTATCACGAATCCCCCGCCAAACGTGAACGCGCTGATGTACAGCATCGAAGTAAACAGCGTCCACAGCGTGCGCCGCCCCTGGGCGACGGGCTTCTGTTCCATGCGATCTCCCCCTTGATAACATGATACCTCGCCCGCGGCGATATGTAAAATGCTATTATTTCATTGGATCGATATCATATTGGGTATGGGTCGGGCGGCACACGGGGTGTGTGGGCTGGAGACGCGCATGCGGCGCGGCGGGGGTATGATTGCTGTGCGGGTGCGGTTTGCGCAGCGTGCATGCGGCCGGGGTAGAATGGTGCGCGGTTGTGTATTGCATGTGCTTCATCACAGCGTCAGCACTGGAGCATGTCCGTCATGCGAATGTAATTCGCGCGGCATTTCATCGGTTTGCTTAGAACGGTACGCGGTTGAGTATTGCATATACGCCATTACAACGTCAGTACTGGCGAATGTTCGTCATGCGAATACGATTCGCGCGGCATTTTATCGGTTTGGTCATAACGATGCGCGGTTGCGTATAGCATATGCGCCATTACGAGGTCAGCGCTGGAGAATGTCCGTCATACAAATGCGATTTGCGCAGCATGTAATTGGTTTGTCTAGAACGGTACGCGGTTGCGTATTGCACATACGCCATTGTAGCGTCAGCACGGGAGGACGTCCGCCATATGAATGCGATTCGCACAGCATGTAACCGGGTTGGTTGGAATGGTATGCGATTGCGGTATTGCATATACGTCATTGCAATGTCCGTACTGGAAAATGTCCGTCATGCGAATGCGGTTCGCGCGGCATTTCATCGGTTTGCTTAGAACGGTACGCGGTTGAGTATTGCATATACGCCATTACAACGTCAGCACTGGCGAATGTCCGTCATGCGAATGCGGTTCGCGCGGCATTTCATCGGTTTGGTCAGAACGGTGCGCGGTTGAGTATAGCATTTGCGCCATTACGAGGTCAGCACTGGCGAGTGTTTGTAATGCGAATGCGGTTCGCGCGGCATTTCATCGGTTTGCTTAGAACGGTACACGGTTGAGTATTGCATATACGCCATTACAACGTCAGCACTGGCGAATGTTCGTCATGCGAATGCGGTTCGCGTGGCATTTCATCGGTTTGGTCATAACGATGCGCGGTTGCGTATTGCATATGCGCCATTGCAACGTCAGAACGGGCGAATGTTCGTCATACGAATGCGATTTGCACAGCATATAGTAGGCTTGGCCAGAACGACACACGTCTGCGCATTGCACCTGCGCCATCGCGCCATAAGCACCAGAAACCGCCCGCAAACGGACGCAGCCCGCACATCATGCAATAATCCTCCCCGAAGCGCCGCACAGTTCCAATTGCGCAACCTCGCGGCATAGTCACCTCCAATCGCCCGCACCACCGCCACGTTTTGCGCGGCGCGAATCGGCTAAAGCCCGATACGCGCATTCGCCTCGGCGGCGTCCGCGCCCGGGCCCGCCGCCCGAACGCGGAATCATACCGCGCACCGCCGCCGCACCAAATCACGCGCCGCCGCCCGCCCGGCCCGCGTTCCCTATTGCGCAAGGATAAGCAAAATGGTATCATAGCTCCATGAGCAATACCCAAAGCGATATGCAGATCATCCGCACAAAGGAGAGGAGCGCGCCCCATGACGATAAGGCATATGCGCATATTCATAGCGGTATACGACGAGCTGAACATGACGCGCGCGGCGCAGCGGCTGCACATCGCGCAGCCCGCCGTGAGCCGCGCGATACAGGAGATGGAGCGGTACTACGGCGTGCGGCTGTTCGAGCGGCTGGGGCGGGGGCTGTGCGCGACCGAGTGCGGGCGCGAGCTGTACGGCTACGCGCTGCACGTCGACGAGACGTTCGGCGAGCTGGAGCGGCGGCTGCTCAACTGGGACGCGGCCGGCGTGCTGCGGGTGGGCGCGACGATAGCGATCGGCAACTGCGAGCTGCCCGGGCTGGTGCGGCGGTTCACGGCAGCGCGGCCCGGCATGCGCGTGCGCGCGCGCGTGGCCAACGCCCAGGAGCTGACCCAGGCGCTGATGGCCGGCGAGCTGGACATAGCGCTGACCGAGGGCGCGGGCGCGCCGCCCGAGCTGGTCGCGCAGCCGTTCGGCGGCGACGCGCTGGCGCTGATAGTCGCGCGCGACAGCCGGCTGAGCGCGCGGGCGCAGGTCGAGCTGGACGACGCGCTGGCCGAGCCGCTGCTGCTGCGCGAGCCGGGCAGCGCGTGCCGCGCGCTGGTGGATCGGCTGCTCGAGGAGCGCGGCCGCGCCGTGGAGCCCGCCTGGGAGAGCGCCAGCACTCAGGCGCTGGTGCGCGCGGTCGAGGCCGGGCTGGGCGTGGCGCTGCTGCCCCAGCGGCTGGTGCAGGGCGACGTGGCCGCGGGGCGGGTGTGCGCGCGCGCCATTGCGGGCGTGGAGCTCCGGTACGAGTTCAGCGTGGTCTGGCACAGGCACAAGTACCTGACCAAAGCGGCCCGGGAGTTCATAGCGCTGTGCGGCGGTTAGCATGCGGCCGCCGCGCGCTGAGCACGCATATATTTTATCGGAGCAGGTATATGGACAGGCCATATCAGCAATACTTGTAGTAGAAGTATATGAAAGGTGGTTGACATATGCAGGCAAGGATGGGCAGAACCGGCTGGAGCGAGGCGGAGACGGCGGCGCTGATGGAGCGGGCGCGCCAGGCGCGCGAACAGGGCCGGCCGCTGCGCGAGGTATTCGAGGCCACGGCGCAGAGCACGGGTCGCCGCCCCAACAGCATACGCAACTTCTACTACGCGCAGAGCCGCGACGGCGAGCGCCGGGCGCGGTTCACGCCGTTTGACGCCGGCGAGGCCGAGCGGCTGACCGAGCAGATACTCACCGCGCGCGCGGGCGGCGAGAGCGTGCGCGCGTGCGTGACGCGGCTGTCGGGCGGCGACCAGCGGCTGATGCTGAGGTATCAGAACAAGTACCGCGCGATGCTGCGCAGCCGGCCGGACGTGGTGGAGCGCGTGCTGGAGCGGCTGCGGGCGCAGGGGCTGACGCCGCCGTCGCCGTACCGCACCGCGCCGCACCCGGTGGACGCGGCACTGGAGCGCGCGAGGCGCGCGGGCGCGGGCGACCGGCGCGTCTGCGAGATGCTGGCGACGCTGGAGGCGCTGCTGGGCGAGCGCGCGCAGGCCGATCGCGCCGCGCGGCAACTAGGCGAGGCGGCGCGGCCGCTGCTGGAGTGCGTGCGGGAATACATGGCGCAGCCGGGCGAGGCGCGCGAGGCGAGCTGGGGCGAGTTCATGTGCGAGCTGGTAAAGCGCGCCGCGGCGCTGGAGAAGGCGCTGGACGCCGCGCCGGCGCAGCCTGCGGAGTGCTGCGCCGGGAGCTGAGCGCGACGCCGCGCCTGCCGGCGATCCCGGCCGCGCAATACGCGGGCAGAGCTTCGGCCACCGGCTACCGGGCGGCGCGATCCGCCTGGCTGCGCTTCTGGCGCCGCGCATAGCCCGCGCTTCATAGCGCCTGCCGCGGCTGCCCGCCAGCGGCTTGGGGCTTTGTCGTTCAGGTCGCAGCCAGGCCAAACCGCCGCGCAGCTCGCTTTATCAATAAGCCGAGGCTCCCGCCGATCTCGCGGGAGCCTCAGCTCGTCGGTAGGGCCCGACCGCCAGACAGCGCGCTGCCCGTCAGGCACTTTCCGGATATGCGCACCGATACATCGCCTTGCGCCGTCGGGGCATACACAGCCGCGATTGCTGCCAGACCGCCACGCAGGTCGCTTATCAATAAAGTCGAGGCTCCCGCCGATCTCGCAGGAACCTCCGTTCGCTGGTAAGGCCCGACCGCCACACGGCGCGCTGCCCGTTAGGCACTTTCCGGATATGCCCACCGGTACATCGCCTTGCGTCATCTGGGCATACACAGCCGCGATTGCTGCCAGACCGCCACGCATGGCGCTTTATCAATAAGTCGAGGCTCCCGCCGATCT
>CAWVGT010000041.1:0-14213 GCA_963928645.1 Candidatus Fimadaptatus sp. | reverse complement strand
CCAGCTCAATCTGACTTGCATCCAGCGCGCCATAGTCCTCCAGCGGCCGGATCACGCAGCGTACCCTGTCGGGCGCAAGCTCGGTCTGCGCGCGCAGCCCGATTATGTAGCCCTCGATGCGGCGCGCGCCGAACGGCGCCTCGACGCGCATGCCGACCGCCCACTCGACGCCGTCCGGCAGCGCGTAAGTGAACACCCTATCCAGCGCGGCGCTGTTTATGTCGACGATCACATCCGCGTAAACGGCGTCCACCTCCCCCGCCGGCTCAGCCGCGCGCCCTCAGCTCGAGCACGCGGCTGAGCACGCAGTCGGCCACGTCGCGCTTGCTCATTATCGGCAGCTCGCGCATGGCCTGCTCGTCTATCAGCGTCACAATATTGGTATCCACGTCAAAGCCCGCGCCGGCGCGCGTCACGTCGTTGGCGACTATCAGATCGAGCGCCTTGCGGCGGAGCTTGTCGCGCGCGTTGGCGGTCACGTCGTTGGTCTCGGCCGCAAAGCCCACCAGCGTCTGGCCCGGATGCTTGAGCCGGCCCAGCTCGGCGGCTATGTCGGGATTGGGCTCGAGCTCGAGCGTGAGCGTGTCGCCGGTGCGCTTTATCTTGGTGTCGCTGTACGTGCGCACGCGGAAGTCCGCGGGCGCGGCGGCCTGTATCACCACGTCGGCGTCCGAGTGCGCCAGCACCGCGTCGCGCAGCTCGCGCGTCGTGGATATGCGCACCACGTCCACGCCCGCGGGCAGCTTGAGCGCCGTGGGGCCGCTGATCAGCGTCACGTTCGCGCCGCGCGCGCGCGCCGCCTCGGCCAGCGCATAGCCCATGCGCCCCGACGAGCGGTTGGTTATGAACCGCACCGGGTCGATCGGCTCGGCGGTGGGCCCCGCGGTCACCACCACGCTCAGCCCTGCCATGTCCGCGCGCGATTTGAGCAGCTCGCTTATCGCCTCGACCAGCTCGGCCGGCTCGCTCATGCGCCCCGCGCCGCTCGCGCCGCACGCCAGCAGCCCGGTGCCTGGATAGGCTATGTGCACGCCGCGCGATTTGAGTATCTCGAGGTTGTGCTGGGTCGCGGGGTTTTCCCACATGCCGGTGTTCATCGCGGGCGCCAGCAGCACCGGCGCGCGCGTGGCCAGCACGGTCGTGGTCAGCATGTCGTCGGCTATGCCGCAGGCCAGCTTGGCCATCACATTGGCGGTCGCGGGCGCGATTGCGAACAGGTGCGCGCGCTGCGCCAGCGCCACGTGCTCTATCTCCCAGGTCTGTATGTTCTCAAACGTGTCGACGCTCACCGGGTTGTGGCTGAGCGACTGGAACGTGAGCGGCTGCACGAACTCGGTCGCGTTGCGGGTCATTATCACGCGCACATCCGCGCCCTGCTTGACCAGCCGCGAAACCAGCTCGCAGGCCTTGTAGGCCGCTATGCCGCCCGTCACGCCCACGACTATGCACTTGTCAGCGAGCATACTGGCACACCTCCGCTATTGGTTCTCCTCGTCCTGGAGCTTCTTTTCGTCCTTTTCGACCAGCTCGTCCATGTTGCGGCTGTAGCCCACCAGCCCGCGATGTATCTCGTCTATCGCGATCACTATGGGCTTGGTCTCCTTGGTGTCTATCATCGGCTGGGAGCCGCCCACCAGCGCGCGGGCGCGCTTGGCGGTCTCAACGACCAGCGTGTAGCGGCAGTCGACCTTTTCAAGCATCTCGGCGATCGGGGGTTTGGTCATGGGCATAGCGAATTCCTCCTTCATTCATATCGGCGTCGCGACGCCGTGCCGGGGGCGCAAAGCGCGCCGTGCGGTCGCCCCGGAGCCGCGCGGGCGGCGGACAGCATCCGCTCAGTCGTCCATATCGGTCTGCGCGCCGCGCGCCACCTTGCAGCGCTCGGCGGTCAGTATGGCCTCTATCTTTTCCACCGCGCGCTCGACCTCGTCGTTGACTACGCAGTACTGGTACTCCTTGGTCATGAACAGCTCCAGCTCGGCGTTGCGCAGCCTGAGCGATATCGCCTCGGGCGTCTCGGTCGCGCGCTTTATCAGCCGGTTGCGCAGCTCGGCGCGGTTGGGCGGCAGTATGAATATGGTCACCGCGTCCGGGTAGGACTTCATCGCCTGTATCGAGCCCTGCACGTCTATCTCCAGCAGCACGTCGTAGCCGGCCTCGAGCTGGCGCACCACGTACTCCAGCGGCGTGCCGTACTGATTGCCGTGCACATACGCGTGCTCCAGCAGCTCGCCGCGGGCTATCATCTCGCCAAAGCGCGCCTCGCTCACATAGAAGTAGTCCACGCCCTCCTGCTCGCCCGGCCGGCGCTCGCGCGTGGTCATCGATATGGACTCGCGTATCTGGGGATTGCGCGCGCGCAGTTCGGCGCAGATTGTGCCCTTGCCCACGCCCGA
The DNA here is from genome assembly GCA_963928645.1 of Candidatus Fimadaptatus sp. Lineage (GTDB taxonomy): Bacteria > Bacillota > Clostridia > Christensenellales > Aristaeellaceae > Fimadaptatus. The sequence goes on along the minus strand of CAWVGT010000041.1, from coordinate 11,817 downwards.
TGGGCCGGATACGATTATCAGCATGCCCTTCCTTACCATAACTCGTACGCTCCTAAATTCAAGTAGATTGTCGATTGTCGTCCTCATCGTCGGCCGGCTCGTCCAGCTCGAACTCGTCGTCCGACTGCGCGTCGAGCCGGTGCGCCAGCGTCTCGGGCTGCATCGCGCAGAGCACCACGTGCTCCGAATCGGTTATCACGACCGCGCGCGTGCGCCGGCCGTAGGTCGCGTCTATCAGCATCGAGCGCTCCTGCGCGTCGCGTATTATGCGCTTTATCGGCGCCGAGTCGGGCGCGACCAGCGCCACCACGCGCGCGGCCGACACGTAATTGCCATAGCCTATGTTTATCAGCTTGTCGCCCACCTGACGCCTCCCCAACTACTCTATGTTCTGTATCTGCTCGCGTATCTTCTCTATCTCGGACTTGGCCTCAACTACCAGGTTGGTCAGCTCTATGTCGCCCGACTTGGAGCCGGTCGTGTTGACCTCGCGGTTCATCTCCTGCACCAGGAAGTCGAGCTTGCGGCCCGTGGGCTCGTCCAGCGCCAGCAGCGCGCGCATCTGCGAAATGTGGCTGCGCAGGCGCACGGTCTCCTCGTCTATCGCGGCGCGATCGGCGGCCAGCGCGACCTCCTGCGCCAGGCGCGCCTCGTCCAGCGGCGTGCCGCACAGCTCATCTATGCGCGCGCGCAGCCGCTCGCGATAGCCGGCCAGCCACTCGGGCGCGCGCGCGTCCATCGCCTGCGCCAGCGCCTCCAGCCGGTCAAGCCGCGCGCTCACGTCGGCGCGCAGCGCCTCGCCCTCGGTGGCGCGCATGCCCGCAAGGCTGTCAAGCGCCGCGCCCAGCGCGTCCGCGACCAGCGCGCTCAGCGCCTGTTGATCCTCCTGGGCCTCCTCCACCGTCAGCACGTCCTGCATCTGCAGCACGTCGCGCAGGCGCAGGTTGTCGTCCAGGCGCGCCTGCCGGCCGCCCTCGCGCAGCGCCGCCAGGTATGCGCTGAGCAGCTCGCCGTCCAGCTTCACCTGCCGCGCGTCGGAGCGCGTGTTCTTGTAGCTCACGAACACGTCCACATGGCCCCGCGCCAGCCGCTCGGCCATGCGCGCGCGCATGTCGCTCTCCAGAAACGCAAAGCTGCGCGGCATCCTGAACGAGATGTCCAGGAACCTGTGATTGACCGACTTGAGCTCCAGCGTGACCTCGCGCCCGTCGCGCGCCAGTATGCAGCGCCCGTAACCCGTCATGCTCCGCGGCACATCGTCCACCTTCCTTTGCCCGCGAATTTTCCCGATTTTCTGAACTAATATTATACCACACTTCGCCCGGCTATGCACGTGAACTTTATTGGAAGCTCATATGCCCAGCGTGCGCCGGAACTCGGCCTCGTCCATGGTGCGCACGCCCAGCTGGCGCGCCTTATCGAGCTTGCTGCCCGCCTTGTCGCCGTATATGACCAGCCCGGTCTTCTTGGACACGCTGCCCACGCACTTGCCGCCGGCGCGCGCTATCAGCGCCTGGGCCGCCTCGCGCGTGAGCCCGGTCAGCGTGCCGGTGAGCACCACGCTCAGCCCCTCAAACGCCCCGCCCGCCGCCGGCGCCTCGACCGGGCGCGGCGAAACATGCCTGAGCAGCTCGCGTATCAGCCGCACGTTGCTGGCCGCCTGCTCGCCCATGAAGTCCGCGTCGGCGAGCGCGTCCGCCTGCCCGTCCGCCTGCGCAGCGTCGGGCGCGGGCTGCGCCCGGCCCACGAAGTCCAGCACGCTCGCCGCGACCACCTCGCCTATGTCGCTCACGCTCATCAGCGCCTCGGCGGTCACGTCGAATATGCCCTCGGCCGTGCCTATCAGCCCCGCCAGGTCGCGCGCCGTCTTGCGGCCCACGTTGGGTATGCCCAGCGCGAACAGGAACGCGTCCAGCTCGGGCGCGCGGCTGCGCGCTATCGTGTCTATCAGGTTGGCGGCGCGCTTGTCGCCAAAGCCCGGCAGCGGCGTGAGCTGTTCGGCAGTGAGCTCGTACAGCTGCGGCGGCTCGCACACGCCCAGCCGCTCGTACAGCAGCCGCGCCGTGGCCTCGGACAGGCCCTCTATGTCCATGGCGTTGCGGCTGGCAAAGTGCGCCATGCGCGCCACTATCTGCGGCAGGCAGCCGTCGCGGTTGGGACAGAATATGTGCGCGCCGCGCTCTATGAGCCGCGCGCCGCACGCCGGGCACACCTCGGGGCGCGCTATGTCGACCTCGTCCGGGGCGCGCTGCTCGCCGGCGCGGCCGGTTATCTCGGGTATCACCTCGTTCGAGCGGCGTATGAACACCTGCGCGCCCAGCGCCACGCGCTTGCGCTGTATGTCGCCCCAGTTGTTCAGCGTCGCGTGGCTGACCGTCGCGCCCGCGATGTCGACCGGCTCCAGCGTCGCCAGCGGCGTCAGCTTGCCGGTGCGCCCGACCTCCCAGCTGACCGATATCAGCCGGGTCACGGTCTCCTCGGCCTCGTACTTGAACGCCACGGCCCAGCGCGGGAACTTGTCGGTGTTGCCCAGCTCCTCCCGGAGCGCCAGGTCGCACACCTTGACCACTGCGCCATCGGTCAGGAAGTCGGCCCCGCGCCGCAGCTCGTCGATGCGCGCTATCGCGTCCAGCACCTCGTGCTCGCTCGTGGCGCGGATGTGCACGTCGTCCACCGTGAAGCCGTTTGCGCGCAGGAAGTCCAGCATGCCCCACAGGTCGTCGTATTCGGCTACGCCGTCCGGCCACTCGATATAGCCCACATTGTAGAAGAACGCGCTGAGCCGTCGCGCCCGGGTCACGCGCGGATCCAGGTTGCGCAGCGCGCCCGCCGCGGCGTTGCGCGCGTTCTTGAGCGGCTCGGCGGCGGTGCGGTTGTACTGCTCCAGCCGGCTCAGCCGCATTATGCCCTCGCCCTGCACCTCCATGCGCCCCTTGAAGCGTATCGTCAGCGGCACGTCCTCGATCGTCATGACCTGGCTGAGTATCTCCTCGCCTACCTCGCCGTTGCCGCGCGTGGACGCCGTGACCAGCTGCCCGCCCTCGTACGTCAGGTTGATCGTCAGCCCGTCGAACTTGTGCTCGACCGCCAGGCAGGGCAGCTCGCCCGGCTCGTTATCGGGCAGCTCCGCTCCCGCGGCGCGCGCCGCAGCCGCCTGATGCCGGCGCAGCCGCGCGCAGAAGTCGACGACGTCCTGCTCGGTGCGCACCTTGTCCAGGCTCCACAGCCGGGCCAGGTGCCTGTGCGGCGCAAAGCCCGCCAGTATCTCGCCGCCCACGCGGCGCGTCGGCGAGTCGGGCAGCGTCACGCCCTCCTCGCGCTCCAGCCGCTTCAGCTCGTCGTACATGTCGTCCCACTGTGCGTCCGATATCGTGGGATCGTCGTATACGTAATAGCGCTGGCTGGCCGCGTTTATCTGGTCAACCAGTTGCCTCATCCGCTCGGACATGCTATCACCCCAGCTTTATTATGGGCGCCACCGATGTCGCAAATTCGCTGACACGCCCGTCGTCAAACTCTATCCGCACGCGCGAAGCATTGCCCGCGCCGGTGGTCGCTATAACCGTGCCCGGCCCGAACTTGCGGTGCTGCACGCGGTCGCCCACCGCGTATATCGCCGCCGGCGCACTTATGCCCGCCGCCGCCGAGCGCACCACCGGCATGCCGCGCGTGACGCCCGGTATGTCCTGCGGCCGCACGCCGCCCAGGCGCGCCGCGCCGCCGTCCCCGCGCGCCGCGCCATAGCCGCCGCCCGCGCCGTAGCCGCCCGAGCGGCCGCGACCCGCGGGCGCACCGCCATAGCCGCCCGACTGGCCGCCGCGCGAATAGCTCACGCCGTAATCGTCGTCGAACCCGCCGCCCCGCGCGCCGCGCGGCCGCATCAGCGAACCCGCGTCGCGCCGCGCCAGCGTCACGTCCTCCAGCACCCGCCGCGGCAGCTCGTCCATGAAGCGCGACTCCATGCACATGCCGGTGCGGCCGTAGAGCGTGCGCTGGCGCGCGTGGGTCATGTACAGCCGCCGGCGCGCGCGCGTTATCGCGACGTAGCACAGCCGGCGCTCCTCCTCGAGCTTGTCGTCGTCGTCCATCGCGCGCGTCGTCGGGAACAGGCCCTCCTCCATGCCAATTATGAACACGTTTTTGAACTCCAGGCCCTTGGCGCTGTGCATCGTCATAAGCGTTATCGCGCCCGCGTCGTCGTCGGCGCGGTCCATGTCGGTCACCAGCGCCACGTTCTCGAGGTATTCGTCCAGCGTGCCCTCGGGGTTCTGCTTTACGTATTCGGCCACCGCGCCTGCGAACTCGGCTATGTTCTGCAGGCGCGCGGTGTTCTCGTCGCTCTGCTCCTGGCGGTACTGCGCCTCGTAGCCGGTGTCCTCCAGCAGCTTTTTTACGAACTCGTCGGGCTTGAGCAGCTGCCGCGCCACCACCAGCCCGGTCATCAGCTCCCCAAACCCCTCCACCGCCTTGAGCGCGCGCCCGCTCAGACCTGCCGCGCCCGCCTCCAGCACCGCGCCGAACAGCGAATCGCCGTGCGCCTGCGCCCAGTCGGCCAGCTTTTGCACCGTGCTGTCGCCTATCGCGCGCTTGGGCTCGTTGATTATCCGCCGCACCGCCACGTCGTCGGCCGGGTTGACCACTGCGCGCAGATAGCAGACTATGTCCTTTACCTCCTTGCGCTCGTAGAACTTGAGCCCGCCAAACACCCGGTACTTCATGCCGCCGCGCACCAGCGTCTCCTCGACCACGCGGCTGAGCGCGTTGGCGCGGTACAGCACCGCCATGTCGCCCGGCGCGTCGCCCGCGTCAATCAGCGCGCTCATGGTTTGCGCCAGGTAGTACGCCTCGTCGCGCTCATCCTGCGCCTCGTAGACGCGTATCGGCTCGCCCGCGCCCTCGCATGTCCACAGCGCCTTCTCCTTGCGGCCCATGTTGTGGGCGATCACCTGGTTGGCCGCGTCGAGTATGTTGCCGGTGGAGCGGTAGTTCTGCTCCAGCTTTATCACGGTCGCGTCCGGAAAGTCCTTCTCGAAGTCGAGTATGTTGCGTATGTCCGCGCCGCGCCAGCCGTATATCGACTGGTCGTCGTCGCCGACCACGCACAGGTTGCGCTTTTCGCCCGCCAGCAGCCGCACTATCTGATACTGCGCGCTGTTGGTGTCCTGGTACTCGTCGACCAGTATGTACTCAAACCGCCTGCGGTAGCCGTCCAGCACCGGCGGGTGCTGCACGAACAGCTCCAGCGTCTTTATCAGCAGGTCGTCGAAGTCCAGCGCGTTGGCCTTTTTGAGCTTGTCCTCGTAGCGCGCGTATATGTCGGCGATCTTCTGCGCGCGGAAGTCGCCCTGCTGGCGCGCGAGCCACTCGCGCGGCGAGAGCAGGCGGTTCTTGGCGTCGGATATTATCGCAAGCATGTCGCGCGGCTGGTAGAGCTTGTCGCTTATGTCCAGCTCGGTCAGCACGTCGCGCATCAGGCGGCCCTGGTCGTCGGTGTCGTATATCGTAAACGAGCGCGTGTAGCCCAGCTTCTCTATGTCCCGGCGCAGTATGCGCGCGCAGCTGGAGTGGAACGTGGACACCCACGCGTCCTGCGCGGCCTCGCCCGCCAGCCGGTTCACGCGCTCGAGCATCTCGCGCGCCGCCTTGTTGGTGAACGTGAGCGCCAGTATGCGGTACGCCGGCACGCCCTGCTCCAGCAGGTACGCTATCCGGTGCGTCAGCACGCGCGTCTTGCCCGAGCCCGCGCCCGCCAGCACCAGCAGCGGCCCCTGCGTGGTCAGCACCGCCCGACGCTGAGGCTCGTTGAGCATGCTCAGATCCATCACTTTGCCTCCCCGCCGTCCTGCGCGCTCAGCCGCCTGAGCACCGCCTCGTATCCGCCCGCGCCGTATACCAGCGCGCGGTTCACCCGGCTGATCGTCGCGGTGCTCGCGCCGGTCTTGAGCGCTATCTCGTGGTAGGTTATCTTCTCGCGCAGCAGCTTGGCCACGTGTATGCGCTGCGCCAGGTCCTGCACCTCGCGTATCGTGCACAGGTCCTCAAACAGCGCGTACGCCTCCTCTGCGTTTTCAAGATTCAGTATCGCCCGCATCAGCAGATCCGTCTGCTCGTTTTGCACGCGCGACAGGCTCATGTCGCATGCCTCCCTCCGTGTTGGGACGCCCAGGTCCCGCGCGCATACGCGCGCATTATATGCTATCATGACTTTATCACATGCCGATAAAATTCACAAGCGCAATTTGCCGATTTCACGCTTCAGCGCGTGAAATTGGCGTTGAGTTACCGCGCGACTCTAATCAAACTCCAATCGTTTTGTAATCGCGACCTATTTGCCAGCGGCGCGCCCAGGCGGTATAATGTACGCATGGAGAGGCGCGCCGCCCGGGGCCGCGCCGCATTTGAGGAGGTAGTAGCCATGGCCCGATACAACTTTGAAAAGCGGCTGTTCACGATACCGCCCGAGGGCATAATCGAGACCTTCGTCGACGCGCGCAACATGTCGATAAGCGCCCGCCCCTACGACGGCGACGAGCTGCGCATAGAGTACTACGCCAGCGAGGAGTACCCGTACTCCGCGAGCGTGCGCGACGGCATAGTGATACTGTCCTGCCCGCAGGACGCGCGCCCGGGCGGGCTGGGCGGGCTGCTCGGCGCGCTGTTTACTCAGATGAACTGCGCCAACTGGCAGGACATGCCCATAGACATATACGTGCCGCGCACATACGGCGGCATGCTCAACCTGTGCACCGCCCACGCCCGCGTCAGCGCCGCCAACCTGGAGCTGGCCAGCCGGTTCCACGCGCTGACCAGCAACGCCGCGATCGAGCTGCGCGGCGTGCTGGCCACCGCGCTGGAGCTCAAGACGACCAACGCCCGCGTGACGCTCGAAAGCGTGGCCGCATACGGCGAGACCGACGAGCAGGGCGAGGTTCAGCCCGCGCTGAGCCGCATACACTCGTCCAACGGCACGCTCGACATCGGCGGGCTGAGCACGCTAGGCCCGCTGGAGTGCGCGACCTCCAACGCGTCGCTGCGGCTGCACGACGTGGCCGTGCAGGGCGCGCTCAACTGCGCCACGTCCAACGGCTCGGTTCACCTCGACCGGGTGAGCGTGCAGGAGGCCGTAAGCGTCAGGACGTCCAACGCCTCGATAAAGCTCGACCGGCTGCTGGCGCGCGACATAGACCTGAGCACCAACAACGGCGCGATCAAGGGCAGCATAGTGGGCCGGCTCTCCGACTTCGCGGTCGACAGCCGCACCTCCAACGGCAAAAACAGCCTGCCCGCCGCCAGCGACGGCCCGCGCCGGCTGGGCGCGCACACGTCCAACGCCAGTATATCGATAGAGTTTACCTGAACCGCGCGCGACACGCACCGCGCCGCACGGCCCGCCTGTCGGGCGCGTGCGGCGCGTTCTTTTGCATTTCCAGGCCGTCAGTACACATTGCCGTTCTCGCGCCAGCTGCGCCAGACGTTTTCAAAGAAGTCGTCGTCCTCGGGTATCGGCCGCACCGGGCGCCAGCTGCACGCGCAGTCAAGCTCGCGCAGCGCGGTCTCCTGCACCAGCCGGCCCGCGCGCAGCTCGGCCACGCGCGCGTCCTCGCACGGCGCGCCCTCGGCCGGTATATGCCGGCAGCTCTCGGGCAGCGCGTCCAGCGGCTTTACGCCCCGCGCGTCGGTGTACAGCGCCGAGCCGCGGCTCAGCCCGCCGCTGCGCGCGTAGTCCTCCATCGCCGTCAGGTAGCACAGCTGGCTCAGCAGCGTGTCGCGCAGCCGGTAGAACTCGGGCAGCTCCTGAGGCCCGGTTATGCCGACCTGCTCGGGATAGTTGGCCAGCTGGGCGCGCACCTGCGCTATCAGCCGCGCTATCGCCTGCACGTCGCGCACTGCCGCGCCGCTGACGCTCATCGCCCGGCGCGCCTCGTCAAGCCGCTGCTTAACCGGCGGGCGCTCGTAGCCCGTCTGGCTCAGCGCGCCGCCCGCCAGCGCGATCATGCGCGCCGCCTTGGCGCCGACCTCGCCCAGCGCCGCGTCGACGTCCACGTCCAGCGCGGGCCGGCTGGCTATGAACCGCGCCGCGCGCTCCGAGCCGACCTGGCCCGCGTTGAGCGCCGAGCCGCCCGGCCGGTATACGCCGTGGCTGGCCGCGACCTCGCCCACCGCGAACAGGCCCGGCACATCGGTCTGCCACCAGGCGTCTATGTTCAAGCCGCCGTTGTTGTGCTGCGAGCACAGCGCGATCTCCAGCGGCTCGCGCCTTATGTCCACGCCCCGGCTCAGATAGAAGTCTATCGCGGGCTGGTTCATGTGCGCCAGGCGCTCAATCGGCGTGCCGAACAGCGCGCCCGCGCTCTTTAAGTACGCGTGCGCCTCGTCCGAGAGCAGCTCCATGTCGAACGCGTCGCCCAGCGGGTTGCGCGTGAAGTCCAGGAACACCCGCCGGCCCTTTACACGCGTCTCGTTGTACACTATCAGGTCGATCAGCGACGAGCCGCCGCGCGCCTTGCGCGAGTCGAACGGCCACTGGTAGCCCTTCATGAACACGTGTGTGAGCAGCTGGCCCGCGTCGGGTATGTAGTCGGGCAGGAACTCGCGCGCGTCGCTCATGTCCTGCGCGCACGATACAAAGCGCGGCAGCACCTGCATGAACGTGCCCGACACGTTCCAGCGCGGCGCGATCGACGCCAGCCCGTACTGCCACTCGGTCAGGTTCTTGCCGCGCGCGCCCGCCTCGAACGCTATGCCGCTCATGCCGCTGTGCCCGGCCGGATAGCAGCTGTCCAGGTATATGCCCGCCGGGCCGCCGGTCGCCCAGACCAGGTTGTTGCACAGCACCAGGCAGAACCGGTGCGCCGGGTCGTCAAGCGCGTCCAGGTTGAGGCACAGCAGCCCGCGCACGCGCGCCTTGCCCTCCAGTATCGCTATCGCCATCATGTGGTCGAGTATCGCTATGCCGCGCGCGCGCACGTCGCGCTCGAGCGCCTCGGTCATCTGGCGGCTGGTCAGCGGCCCGGCCGAGGTCGCGCGCCGGCGCGGGTCGTGGTCGGTCTTGTAGCCTATGTACTCGCCGTAGCGGTCGGTCGGGAACTCCACGCCCATGTCGGCCAGCCTGAGGAAGCACTTGGCCGACAGCGCCGCCTCGCACAGCGCGTGGTCGCCGTCCACGCACTGGCCGTCAAACAACGTCTGCGCCATGTCGCGCACCGAATCCGGCTCGCCGCCCGACAGCGTGAGCTTGTAATACGTCTGCTTGTCCGAGCCGGTGTTGCGGCTGGTGCCCCTGTTTACGCCCTCGGTGATTATCGCTATGTCGGTGCGCCCCAGCGCGTGCAGCCGCCCGGCGCAGTTGAAGCCCGCGCAGCCCGTGCCCACTATCGCCGTATCCAGCACATACGCGTCCAGCAGCGCGCCGCCCAGCGCGCAAGTTCGCTTAATCATGCGCGCCTCCCGTCATATCGAGCGGATGTTCATGTATCCGCCGTCGACGTATATCACCTGGCCGGTGGTATAGCGCATGTCGCCGCGCACGAATATGTCCACGACGTTGGCCACGTCCTCGGGCGTGCCCCAGCGGTGTATCGGGAACTGGTCGCCCGCGAGCAGCCGATCGTACTTCTCCTGCACCTTGGCGGTCATGTCGGTCTTTATCACGCCCGGCTGCACCTCGTACACGTATATGCCCTCGCCCGCGAGCCGGTCGGCGAACAGCCGCGTCAGCATCGATATACCCGCCTTGCTCACGCAGTACTCCGGCCGGTTGGGCGACGACACCGTGGCCGAAAAGCTGGATATGTTCACTATAACGCCGCGCATGCCGTCCTCGGGCGCGCTCTGGCGCAGCATCTGGTTGGCCACCAGCTGGCTCATGAACATCGTGCCCTTGAGGTTTATGCCGGTCACGTAGTCAAACGACTCCTCGGTGGCCTCCAGCAGGTCGGCGCGCACCTTGGGCGCCACGCCCGCGTTGTTGACCAGCACGTCCACGCGCCCGTAGCGCTTCACGACCTCGCCCACGAACGCCTCGCGGTCGGCCGCCACGCCTATGCCGCCGGCCATGTAGAACACCTCCGGCGGCTGCGCGCTTTCGGTCGCGCGCAGCCCGGAAAGCGCCTGGGCGCAGTCCGCCTCCGAACTGCGGCTCATTATGCAGGTCACAAACCCGGCCTTTATCATGCGCTGCGCTATCGCATAGCCTATGCCGCGCGTGCCGCCGGTCACTATCGCAACTTTCCTCATATGCCCAATTACCTCCAATCGCGCGGGTCGGGGCCCGCGTCGCGTTTATCAGACCTATATCATTTCGCGCCAATGCGCGCATATCCCTTTAAAATGGCAAAAAATTTCGGGCGCGGCGGCGCTGGTCGCGCGATTTTGGCCCCGGAAGCGATTTTTTGTATGGAATTATGCGCCATTTCATGTTATAATATAACTTAACAACAGGCAATACTCTAGGAGGTGTTCTCATGGGAAAGCTGGTTGTTTTGCCAAACATAGGCGTAAAGCTGGAGGAACAGCTGATCGTGGCCGGCATAGAAACGCCGGAACAGCTGCGCGCGCTTGGCAGCCATGAGGCCTGGCTCAGACTCAGGCGCATGGATCCTACCGTGAGCCTGACGCGCCTGTACGCGCTGGAGGGCGCGGTGCGCGGCGTGCGCTGGCACCTGTTGGATGAAGATATCAAGCGCGAACTGCGCGCGTTTGCCGAGGGCGCGGACGCTTCGGCCGGCGCGAGCGCCGCCGAGTAAGGGCTGCCTGCGCTTGCGCGGGCGGCCCATTTTTAAGGCGCGACCGCCGCCCACATTTGACGCCGGTTGACGCGGGCGCGCTGCCCGGCTATAATGTCCCTGGGCGCCCAAGCGCGCCTGGGAAGGAGCGAGGACATGGCAAGACCCAAACTGCGCAAGATGCTAGGCGACGCAAGCTCGCCCGAGGTCGCGGCGCTCATGCGGCTCATGGAGACCCAGAGCGCGCGCACGCTGGCCGCTTGGGCGATCGACTTCGCCCGCGACAACTACCTGCCGATATTTGAGGCCGAATCCCCCGGCGACGGCCGGCCGCGCGCGGCGCTGAACGACTGCCGCGCGCGCGTGGACGGCGCGGCCACCCCGGAGGAGGCGCGCCGGGCGATCAGCCAGGCCACCGCAGCCGCGCGCGAGCAGACGCTGCCCGCCGCCCAGGCCGCCGCGCGCGCGATTGCGGGCGCGTGCACCGCGGTGCGCACGCCGACCAGCGCGCTGGGGCTGGTGTTCTATGGCGCGGCCGCGACCGCGTACTCCACGCTGGGCACGCAGCGCCCTGCAGCGGAGTACGACGCGCATGCCACGCGCGAGTTCGAGCGCGCACACGCGGCGCTGCAGCGCGTCGCCGTGCCCGACGAACCTGACCCGGCCAAACTCATCTGGAACTGCTGATCGAGTCAAAGGGAGCCACGCGGCGATGCGGGCTCCCTCAGCTTGCTGACAATGCACTCTTGCGCGGACTGTGTTGCCTGTTTGCTATAGCAATGGCCTATTCTTGCAATTGTAGGCTGATGCACTTCATTTTACCTCGGACTGCAACGTCAACTATGTGCATATTCCTAATTGAGTTCTGATACAACACGGTTTCTGCAACTATTGGTCGTCGACAATCTGCGCGTATACAACGGCATCACAGACCATCTCGGCTTGCTGACAAAACGTTCTACCGATGACATTGTTGCTTGTTACAATGGCGAGGGCCTATCCTTCGTATTGCAGGCGTATGCAACTCATTTCGCCTCAGGCCGCAGCGTCAACTGCGTGCACTTTCGGCATCGAGTGCTAAGGCAACAGGTTC
>CAWVGT010000040.1:0-17684 GCA_963928645.1 Candidatus Fimadaptatus sp. | reverse complement strand
AGTACGGCGACATGCAGCTCATATGCGAGGCGTATCAGCTGATGCGCGACGTGCTGGGCATGAGCGCCGACGAGATACACGAGGTGTTCGCCGAGTACAACAAGACCGAGCTGGACAGCTACCTGATCGAGATAACCCGCGACATATTCGCCTACAAGGACACCGACGGCACGCCGATAGTCGACAAGATACTCGACACCGCGGGCCAGAAGGGCACCGGCAAGTGGACCGGCATAGCCGCGCTGGACGAGGGCATACCGCTGACGCTGATAGGCGAGGCCGTGTTCGCGCGCTGCCTGTCGGCGATGAAGGAGGAGCGCGTGAACGCCGCCAAGGTGTTCCCGCACGACAAGCCCGTGTTCGAGGGCGACCGCAAGGCGTTCATTGAGGACATCCGCAAGGCGCTGTACGCGGCCAAGATAATCTCCTACGCGCAGGGCTACACGCTGATGCGCTCGGCGGCCAAGACCTATGGCTGGAACCTGAACTACGGCGGCATAGCGCTGATGTGGCGCGGCGGCTGCATAATCCGCTCGGTGTTCCTGGGCAAGATAAAGGAAGCGTTCGACAAGAACCCCGAGCTGAGCAACCTGCTGCTCGACCCGTACTTCGAGCAGACGATAAAGGCGCTGGTGCCCGCGTGGCGCAACGTGGCGGCCACCGCGATACGCTGCGGCGTGCCGGTGCCGGCGATGTGCTCGGCGCTGAACTACTTCGACGGCTACACGACCGCCAACCTCCCGGCCAACCTGCTGCAGGCGCAGCGCGACTACTTCGGCGCGCACACCTACGAGCGCGTGGACAAGCCGCGGGGCGAGTTCTTCCACACCAACTGGACCGGCCACGGCGGCGACGTCTCGGCGACCCAGTACGTGGTCTGATGTGAGAAAGTGCCGGCGCATCGGGCCTGGCGCGCGAGCGCGGGCGGGATGTGCGGCAGGGCAAACTGAAAGCGCGCTTTAGACGTTAAAGCGATGCCGCCCCGGGCGGCGGACGGATGACGCCCGCGCCGCCGCGGGGCGGCTTTGACGATATGGAGGTGCATCGACATGGAGATATTCCTGCGCGAACAGGGCAACGAGGGCCTCAGCCCCGAACAGATACGCGCGGCGCTGATGGAGTCGCTCAAGGGCCGCGAGCTGAAGAATGTGCTGATACTGCCGCCGGACTTCACGCGTTTCCACTCGAACGCGGGTTACATAACCAACGTGTACTACCACGCACTGACCGACATGGGCGCGAACGTCGATATAATGCCCGCGCTGGGCACGCACGAGCCGATGACGCGCGAGCAGTGCGCAAAGATGCTGGGCGACGTGCCGTTTGAAAAGCTGATAGCGCACGACTGGCGCCACGACGTGGTCAGGATAGGCGAGGTGCCGGGCGAGTTCATAAGCTCGATAACCGACGGATTGTGGACCGACTCGATTGAGGTCGAGATAAACAAGCTCGTCATGGACGAGAAGTACGACCTCATCATATCGCCCGGCCAGGTCGTACCGCACGAGGTCATAGGCATGGCCAACCACTCCAAGAACCTGTTCGTGGGCGTGGGCGGCGCGGACATGATAAACAAGAGCCACATGGTGGGCGCGGTATACGGCATGGAGCGCATGATGGGCAAGGACTTCACCCCTGTCAGGCGCATATTCGACTACGCGCTGGAGCACTTCCTGAGCCAGCGCCCGATAATCTTCGTGCTGACGGTCACGACCGCGCCGGGCGGCGTGATACACACGCACGGCCTGTTCATAGGCGACAAGCGCAGCGTGCTCGAAAACGCGATAGAGCTGGCGCAGCAGCGCAACATAGACTTCGTCGAGCACGGCATAAACAAGTGCGTGGTATACCTCGACCCGTCTGAGTTCCGCACGACCTGGGTGGGCAACAAGGCGGTGTACCGCACGCGCATGGCGGTGGCCGACGGCGGCGAGCTGCTGGTGCTCGCGCCCGGCGTGGCGCGCTTCGGCGAGGACATGCAAAACGACGCGATAATCCGCAAGTACGGCTACTGCGGCCGGCTCAACGTGCTGGAGCTGTTCAAGGACAAGTCCAACACCGACCTGCAGGAGAACATGGGCGTCGCGGCGCACCTGATACACGGCTCCAGCGACGGCCGGTTCACCGTTACCTACGCGGTGCGCGACATATCCCAGGACGAGATACGCTCGGTGCACTTCAACGCCGCCGACTACGACGAGACGATAAAGCGCTACGATCCAGAAAAGCTCAGCTACGGCTGGAACACGCTGCCCGACGGCGAGGAGATATACTTCATACCCAACCCGGCGCTGGGCCTGTGGATAGACCGCAGCCGGTTCTGAGCCGCGCGGCGTTATATGCGCTCACGATTACAATCGATAAATAACTGCGCTACGACCATGTAGCCTGCACGCGGCGGGGCGGCGACGAGCTGTCCCGCCGCGCTTTGTCAAAAGCGCCCCATCCGGCCGCAAACCGCCAAAATCGCCGAAATTTAAACCAAGGAAATCCGCGCGACCGCTTGCCAAATCGCGGGGCGGGTGCTATAATAATACCGCCCGATAAGGGCAATAGACTATAAGGAAGTGAGACGCAAGTGGAACCTGTCGGACGAAGTACGCAAAGCGGTAAACCCCGATCGTGCGCGCGGTGTGCGGGCAGGCGAAGCTGCGTCCTGCCGTAAAACCGCATATATACCCGATTGGAGCATTCGCTGAGCGGATGTTCCTCAATGAGCGTGCGCAGATGGACTTTCAGCGGCGCTGGCCTTGCTGTGCCTGGACGGGGCGCGGCCGGGTCTGTGCGGGCTGGTTCTGCCTGTGAGGGCGGATTGCGCGCGCTGGGTATTCATGCGCAGATCAAGGCTTGCCGCAGGACTGTGCGCCGTTGGGCGCGCGGCCCTGCTTTTGTGTGCTGTCCTCAAACTCAAATCAAAAGGAGGACATGCAGATGAACACCGAAGTGAATTTCGACGAGCTGCGCGAACTGGTTGAGTCGCGCAACCTGAAGGCGCTGCGCGAGCGGCTGGCGGACATGAACGAGGTCGACGTGGCGCAGTTCCTGGGCGAGCTGGAGCCGGAGGACGCGCGGCTGATGTTCCGGGCGCTGCCCAAGCAGATGGCCGCCGACGTATTCTCGAACCTGGACAGCGACCTGCAGCAGGTGATACTGGAGAGCGCGACCGACGGCGAGCTCAGGCAGATAATGGACGAGCTGTACGTCGACGACGCGGTAGACATGCTGGAGGAGCTGCCGGCCAACGTCGTAAAGCGCGTGCTCAAGAACGCCACGCGCGAGATGCGCGACGTGATAAACCAGTACCTGCAGTACCCCGAGAACTCGGCGGGCAGCATAATGACGGCCGAGTTCACCGACCTGCGCGCGAGCATGACGGTGGGCGAGGCGATTTCGCACATCCGCCGCACCGGCGAGGACCGCGAGACGATATACACCTGCTACGTGATAGACGGCGCGCGGGTGCTGGAGGGCGTGATAACGGTCAAGGACCTGCTGCTGGCCGACGACGCGCAGCGCATAGACGCGCTGATGGAGCGCGACGTGATATCGGTGGGCACGCTGGAGGACCAGGAGGAAGTCACGCGCGTGATGAGCAAGTACGACCTGCTGTCGCTGCCGGTCGTGGACAACGAGAACCGGCTGGTGGGCGTGATAACGATAGACGACGCGGTGGACGTAATGGAGCAGGAGGCCACCGAGGACTTCGAGGTCATGGGCGGCATACACCCGTCCGAAAAGACCTATCTCAAGACCAGCGTGCGCGAGATGAGCCGCAACCGCATAGTGTGGCTGCTGGTGCTGATGGTATCGGGCATGATAACCGGGGGCATACTGGGTAACTTCGAGGCGGCGATAAGCGCGATGCCGCTGCTGGTGACGTTCATACCTATGCTGACCGACACCGGCGACAACGCGGGCAGCCAGTCCAGCACGATGATAATCCGCGGCCTGGCGACCGGCGATCTGACGATACGCGACCTGCCGCGGGTGCTGTGGAAGGAGCTGCGCGTGGCGCTGTCAGTGGGTACGGTGCTGGCGGCGGTGAACCTGGTGCGCGTGGGCGTGCAGTACGGCGACTGGACGGTGGGCATTGTGGTCGCGATAACGATGCTGTTCACTGTGATAATGGCCAAGGTAGTGGGCGGAGTGCTGCCGCTGCTGGCCGACGCGGTGCACATCGACCCGGCGATAATGGCCGCGCCGCTGATAACGACGATAGTCGACGCGTGCTCGCTGATGATATTCTTTGCGGTATGCACGGCGATGCTGCCGGTGTGAGCCCGGGGGCTCGCCCGGTCATACAAGCCGGCGCTTTGGCTGAATGCGCGGCGGTGTCCGCTTATTGCATGGGCGATGCAATGAGCGGACGCCGCCGTTTGCCGTCCGGGCCATTGCGCGCCAAATCGCGAATGTTAATGCTGCTTTGGCCCACTACGCAAATGCCGCTGCCGAATCGCCAGTGTACGAAATCTGAAAGCGTGAAAACAGCGCGCCCAGGCCGTTGATAATCCCCGGCGGCTGAACAGCCAGTTTTCAATAAACCGTTATGTATCATTTTCTTGGTAATGTCGAGAAATCAATCTTATGTGAGCGCTGTTTTGGCTTGATTTGCATGCTTTAGCTGCTGCTGTTGCACGTTTGGCAAAGCGGTCTGTGTGCAGCATGCTTTATCAATGACTAAAGCGCGCAAACAGCGCTCTTCAAACCGTTGACGTAGCCCTTGCCGCCGGATGCTGCAAGTTTCGCCAATCTCATTTTGACTTGTTTATATATAGAATTATGCAAAACGATGCCGTGACGTTGGATAGATAAGACGCAATATGCAGGTTCTGATCATGACTATTACAACTGAAGCCGGGCTGTCTATGTGTGAACAGCTTTGTCAACGGACTAAAGCGTGAAAACAGCGCGCCTGTCGCAACCCATTGTGGTGAACGCATGCTCGTGCACTATCATATCGATAGCGCTGCCGGGTGTATGTATGCAAAAAGCTCGGACACTAACTGCACTGGGCCGGCATGGCGCTGCAAGGCTCATATCGCCAGGCCTGACGGCGCAAGTTGCGCGGCCAGCGGATAACGTTAGCTGCAATAATAAAACTTTCACCAAAGCGAATAGAACCTCATACAATCAGCAAGCGCTAAAGCGCGCGAGCACATAAAGCGGCGTCCGCCGATTGCGAGTCAATCGCAACGAGCGGACGCCGCATGCGCCACTACAACAATCACACATCCACGCGCCGGGTGACATACAGTCCGTCGGCGTTCTTTTCGATGCGCAGCGCAAACGCAAACCGGTCGTACTGTATGCACATGTCAAAGTCGGCCGCGGGGAATATCTCCTGCGTGTCGGGGTTGAAGAACTTGGCCCCGCTGGTGTCGCGCAAGGCGGGCGCGAGCGCGGCGATGTCCAGCGGCTCGCCAGTGAGCAGACTGCGAATGTACCGCGCGCAGAGCACGTCCTCGCCGGCGGACTGGACGCCGTTCGTGCCCATCGCGACCAGCGAGACCTGGCCGGGCGCGCGGCTGCGTATGTAGTCCGCGGTCGCGCGGGCGTTGACCAGCCCGCAGACGAGTATCTCGCTGGCGTGCACGGCGTTGACTACGCCCTGCGTGCCGGCGCTGGTCGTGTGTATCACCGTGCGCCCGGTGAAGTCGAAGCCCTCGGTCTGCGACGGCGAGTTGCCAAAGTCGCAGCCCTCGCACTTTTTGCCCTTGCGCTCGCCGACCAGTATGCAGTCGGGCCGGGCGCGCTTCATCGCAAACGCCTGTTCCAGGTCGCCCACGGGCAGTATCTCCGCCGCGCCGCGCGCGTATATGTAGCACTCCAGCGAGAACGCGCGGAACACGTCGATTATCACGGTCAGGCCCTCGGCCCGGCGCGCGCCCTCGATCAACTCGTATATGTTTACGTTCATACAACTGCCTCCAATGCGCGGCTACTGCTCGACCGCCGCGCCGGGCAATATTATACATCGCCCGCGGCTAGAATTTGTGCGGATGGCGTTAAATGTTGCGCACTGTTCGGCGGATGGCATAGCTGAGCGCCAGATCAATGCGCGCGACCGGCGCGCCGGTCTCAGTCGAACGGCGCGGGGCGCGAACGCAGATCGAGCGGCGGCGCATGCCGGGCGCCGGCTTGTGTGACAGGCGTCGCCGGTGTTCGCCGCATGCCGGCAGCGATGCGCGCAGTGCGTGCCCGACGGCGCTTGTGCCGGCATTGCAGCGCGCGTATAAAGCGCGAACGGCTTAACGCACGTTGCAGTTGTGGCAAATGGCGCCCGCTGCATTCCCATGCTGTCGCGCACATGGGCATGATACAAGCGCTGCCTATGTAGCGCGTCGCATGGGCGAACCGGCCGGGCGTGCCGCCGCGCGATTGTCCGAGCGCCTACGCGCCGGGCGACACCAGCGTCGCGTCCTTCACAGTCTGCTCGTCGGGCGTGACGAACAGCGTGGTCTGATGGGTATATATCACGAACCCGGGCCGCGCGCCGGCGGGCTTTTTGACGAACTTGCGCCTGGTGTAGTCGACCGGCACCTGCGACGAGTTGCGACCCTTTGAGAAGTACGCGGCCAGGTGCGCGGCCAGCACGAGCGTGTCGCGCGAGGGTTCGCGCGCGCAGACTATCACGTGCGAGCCGGGCATGTCCTTGGCGTGCAGCCAGGTGTCGGTTGGCTCGGCGGTGCGCGTGAGCTGGTCGTTTTGCAGGTTGTTCTTGCCCACGAGTATGTCGGTGCCGTCGGGCGCGCGGAAGTGGTGCGGCGCGGAGGGCGGCAGCTTCTTTATCGTGCGGCGGTTGTGGTTGGCGCGCAGGTAGCCCTCGCGCACCAGCTCCTCGCGGATCTCGTTGAGCTCGGATTCGTCGGTGCACTTTTGCAGGTTGTCGAGCTGACCTTCGAGGTAGTAGAGCTCCTGGCGGGTCTTGTCGACCTGCTCGGCGGCCTGATGCAGCGCCGACTTGGCCTTCTGGTAGAGCTTGAAGTAGCGCTGCGCGTTGGCGGTGGGGCTGAGCTTGACGTCGAGCTCGATTTCTATGTGCGCGCCGTCCTCGGCGTAGTAGTTGTCCAGCATGACGCGCGCGGCACCCTTGCTCACGGCGTATGACTGGGCCATCAGCAGCTCGCCCTTTATGCGGTAGTCCTCGCAGTTGGCGCCGTCGCGCAGCGCGTCCAGCTGCAAGCCGAGCTTCTTTTCGCAGCGCTCTATGTTGGAGTGCAGCACGCGGTGCAGCGCGGCCGACTTCTGCGCGATGCGCTCGACCTTGTCGCGCTGCATGAAGAACGCGTCCATCAGCTCGCCCATGGTGTCGTAGCTTGCGCTGCTGAGCCCGGCGCGGCACTCGTACGGGAACGGCATGAAGTCCAGCGGCGCGCCGTCCGAATCCAGCACCAGCGTGGGCCGAGTCCACGAGCGCATCTCGCGCAGGTACCGGCACGCGAACTCGGCGGCGCGCTCGGGCGTGGCGTCGTCGACGCGGCCGTCCTCGTCGCCTAGCAGCCGGTAGGTCATCTCGCGCGCGGCCTGTATCGACACGCCCGATATGCACGCGGCATAGGCCTTGGCCAGCCGGCCGGGGTTGAGCGCGAGCATGGCGGCAAGCGCGCCGGGCTCCAGCGCGTCGGGGGCGAGCTTGTCCTGCGCGGGCGGGCGGCGGTACTCCAGGCCGGGCAATACCTCGCGCACGCGGCTGATGTCGTCGGTCACGTGGCGCAGCGCGTCGATTATGCGGCCGTCGTAGTTGACCAGCATCAGGTTGGAGTGGCGGCCCATTATCTCCAGCACCAGCGTGCGCATGCGCAGGTCGCCCAGCTCGTCGCGGTTTTCTATGTCTATCTCGAGTATGCGGTCGCCGCCTATCTGGCGCACCGCGGCGAAGCGCCCGCCCTGCAGGTGCTTGCGCATGAGCATGCAGAAGTTGGACGGCTCCAGCGGGCTCACGCGCCGGTCGCCTGTCAGGTGTATCCGGGCGCAGTTGGGGTTTATCGATATCAGCAGCGAGCGGTTCTTGCCCAGCGAGCGCAGCGCGATGATAATCTCGTCGCGCTCGGGCTGGGTGATCTTGTCGACGCGCCCGCCGGTCAACGCGTTGTCCAGCTCGTCCCTTATGAACGAGAGCGTGAGTCCATCCATGGGCATGGCAGCAAATCTCCTTACAGCAATGACTGAAGCCATTATACACGAAGCGCGCCCGCCAGGCAAGCGCGCGGCGTAAATAAAGCGTTCAGACTGGCGCGCGCGTGGGGCGACAAACTGCGCCGCCGCTGTCATACGCGGGGCGGGCGGGCGCATAGCATCATGTTAGGCGGAGCGAATTCATGCAGGTTTAGGGAGGTCATCAGATATGACGTGGAACAGGCAAAAGACGGTGCGGCTGACGGGCGCGCTGCTGGCGGCGCTGGCGGTGGTGGCGCTGATAGTGGGGCTCAGGGGCGGGGGAGGCGCGGAGCCGGACGCACAGCCCACGTCCGAGGCGCTTGAGACCGTAGCCGACGCGCAGCAGGGCACGATCTCGACGATCGCCTACTATGCCGACGCCAACGGCTACCTGGTGCCGGTCATGCGGCGCATACCCGAGCAGGACGGCGTGGCGCGCGCGACGTTGGCGCTGATGGTCAAAAACGAGCAGAACGACCGCGAGGCGGCGCGCATGGGCCTGAGCACGCTGCTGCCTGAGAACTGCTCGATCGATATCGACATCAATTCCGAGGGCCTGGCGCGCGTTGACCTGGGCAAGGAGGCCAATGAGATGGCGTCCGCCGAGGCCGAGAGCAACATGATCGCGGGCGTGGTGGCCACGCTGGGCGAGTTCCCGACGGTCAGCCAGGTGGAGTTTCTGATAGGCGGCCAGAAGCTCGATGCGCTCAAGCACGGCACCGACGTGTCCCAGCAGATTACGCCGGGCGCGATAAACATCGAGAGCATGGACAGCGTGTCCGAGACGTTCAGCGCCAATCAGATAACGCTCTACTTCCCGGACGAGACCAGTCGGCTGATGGTGCCGGTCACGCGCATGGTGTACGGTGAGAGCGACGTCAACACCGCCATGGTCGAGCTGGCCAAGGGCGCGCGCGACGCGCAGCTGTCCAGCGTGCTGCCAGAGGGCTGCGGCATAATCGGCGTCACGGTCGAGGACGGCATAGCCACCGTCAACTTCACGCGCGAGTTCATAGACATAGCCGAGCAGTCCGACGGCGGGCGCGCGGCGCTCAAGGCGCTTGCGCTGACCTGCGCCCAGTTCAAGGGCATAAAGGGCGTAAGGATACAGGTCGAGGGCGAGGACTACGACCCGGGCGAGCAGACGCTGGCCGCGCCCACGTTCGCCAACGTTGCCGAGGAGATACCCACCGTAGGCTATCAGCAGACGGCGACCGTGTTGAGCTTTGAGTGACGACGCTTGGGAGCCCCGGTGCGCTGGATCATGCGCGATCGCAGGTCGCGCCGCTGCCCGGCGCGGGTCTGGGCCGAGCGCTGCGGGGCGCGAGTTCCTCCGCTGCGCGGATGCGGCGAGCAATCGGCGCGATGCGCGGCTAGAGTCAGGCGCCTTATCAGTTGGATCGCCGGCGGGAAACATGCCCGCCGGCATAGCCTATTGACAAAGTATGCCGCACGCGGACTGATTGACCAAACGTGCAATGGCAATAAACAGAACATGTTAATAAAGTGTGATGCAGTTATCTCTAGATCGAATTTGAGAATTCACCATTACTTATTTCGAAAGCCGTTTAGAGTAAACCAGCTGTCCAGCCGTCGAGGTTTGTCAGCGGTCTGCGCCGGCGGGGAACATGCTCGCAGGCACAGCCTATTGACAAAGTATGCCGCACGCGGACTGCTGGACCAACGTGCAAAGGTAGTCAACTGAACATGCAAATTAAAGCGGTATGCAGCTTTCTTTAGATCATATTTGCAAAATCACCAATTGCATACTTTAAAAGCCGTTAGAGAAAACCAACTGTCCAGCTGCCGAGGTTTGTCAGCGATCTGCGCCGGCGGGGAACATGCCCGCTGGCATTTTGCCGTCGATGGGCGCTAAGTGCCCGCGCACACAGCGCCTGATCGCGGGCCGCGCACACAAGCGCTGTCCCGGCACACGGCTTTGCGCGTAGTCTACCACTCCGTCAATCGCGAGGGCACTCTGCGGCGAATATCATGACAGCCATACCGGCGGCTGGATCCCCGCGGATACAGTGCGCCAGCGCCCGATGTCGCTACAAAAGCCCGCACCCGGGCAAGCTGCCGCGCGCATGAGCGCTGGCCGGGCACTCAGCTTTGAGCGCGGTCTACCACTCCGTCAATCGCAAGGGCACTCTGCGGCGAATATCATAACAGCCATACCGGCGGTCGGATCCCCGCAAATACCGTGCCACCGGTGCCCGATGCCGCCCCCAAAGCCTGCACCCGGGCAAGCTGCCGCGCGCATGAGCGCTGGCTGGGCACTCAGCCTTGAGCACGGTCTGCCACTCCGCCAATCGCAAAGGCGCTCTGCGGCGAATATCATAACAGCCATACCGGCGGCTGAATCCCCGCGGATACAGTGCGCCAGCGCCCGATGTCGCTACAAAAGCCTGCGCCCGGGCACGCTGCCGCGCGCCTCAACTGCCGCCCAGAGCGACACCGCACCGGTCTAACTGAACCGCGAGCGCCGCTTGCGCCGGGCCCTGCCACAAAACGCAACGCCAGACGGCGCATCGGCGCGTCGCTGGCCCGGCCGACAAACTCGCGCGCGGCTTCTTTACCCAATCTTCGCCACCCGGCCGCGCGGAGATGTTATAATAGGCGCATACAGACAGCGAAGGGAAGTGTGTCGATATGCGACACGACGGCAGGGAGAGCGACGCGCTCAGGGAGCTGAGCATACAGCCGGGCTTTACGCAGATGGCGGCGGGCTCGGCGCTGATAGCGTGCGGCCGCACGCGCGTGCTGTGCACGGCCAGCGTGCAGGAGGGCGTGCCGCCGTTTTTGAAGGGCACCGGCCGGGGCTGGGTCACGGCGGAGTACGCCATGCTGCCCGGCGCCACGCCGCAGCGCAAGTCGCGCGAGTTCATAAAGCGCGATGGCCGTTCGGTCGAGATACAGCGGCTGATAGGGCGGGCGCTGCGCTCGGTGTGCCGGCTGGAGGCGCTGGGCGAGCGCACGGTGTACATAGACTGCGACGTGCTGCAGGCCGACGGCGGCACGCGCACCGCATCGATAACCGGCGCGTTCGTGGCGCTGTGCCTGGCGTGCGACCGGCTGCTGCGCGAGGGCGCGATAGTCGATTCGCCGATACGCACTCAGGTCGCGGCGGTCAGCGTGGGCATAAGCGGCGGCGAGCCGATACTCGACCTGGACTACCCCGAGGACAGCCACGCGGCTGTGGACATGAACATAGTGATGTCGGGCGACGGCGACATAGTCGAGCTGCAGGGCACCGGCGAGCAGCGCCCGTTCAGCCGCGCGGAGCTGGAGCGGCTGCTCGCGCTGGGCGAAATCGGCGTGCGCCGGCTGATGCAGGCGCAGCGCGCGGCGCTGGGCGAGGCGGCGGCGCTGATAGGGCGCAAGCCCCGGCTGCTGCTGGCGACCGGCAACGCGCACAAGGTCGTCGAGCTCAAGGCGATGCTGGGTGACATGTACGACGTGATGTCGATGAAGGACGCGGGTATAGACTGCGACCCGGAGGAGACCGGCGCGACGTTCGAGGAGAACGCGCTGATAAAGGCGCGTACGCTGTGCGATATCGCGCACTGCGCGTGCCTGGCGGACGACTCGGGGTTGGAAGTAGACGCGCTGAACGGCCAACCGGGCGTGTACTCGGCGCGGTTCGCGGGCGAGCATGGCAACGACAGGGCCAACAACCTGAAGCTGCTGGGGCTGATGGAGGGCGTGAGCGAGCGCGGCTGCGGGTTCGCCTCGGCGGTGGCGCTGTGCCGGCCGGGCCGGGAGGACCTGGTCGTGCGCGGGGTGTGCCGCGGCCAGCTGCTGCATGAGGAGCGCGGCACGGGCGGGTTTGGCTACGATCCGCTGTTTATGTCGGACGAGCTGGGCAAGACGTTTGCGGAGGCCGACGCGCAGGAGAAGAACGCGGTGTCGCACCGCGCGCGGGCGATAGCGGCGCTCAGGGCGGCGCTGGAAGAGGAGCAAAATGTTTAGGCTGGGAGTACTGTCGGACACGCACGGCGATGTGATAGCGATACGCGACGCGGCGTGCGCAATGGGCGAGGTGAACGCGCTGGCGTTCCTGGGCGACTGCGTGAGCGACCTGGCGGCGATTCGGGGCGCGTTCAACGTGCCCATATATGCGGTTGCGGGCAACTGCGACATGTTCTGCGACGAACCGCGCGAGAGCGTCATAGAGTTGGAGGGTAAGCGGCTGCTGCTGTGCCACGGGCACCACTGGCGCGTCAAGCTGACGTATCAGTTGCTTTGCTATCATGCGCAGGAGCTCAAGTGCGACGCGGCGCTGTTCGGGCACACGCACAGCTCGTATTCGGGCTACGACGGCGGGGTGCTGCTGTTCAACCCGGGCGCGGCATCGGGGCGCGCGGCGAGCTGCGGCGTGCTTGAGTTCAGGCCGAACGGCATGTCGCCGCGGGTGCTCAGCCTGCGCTAGCGCAAAATCCAAAATAATGCCGGATTGGGTGTTGACAATTCGCGCGAAATTTGATATAATACTGCCTGTGCTTGCGAGTGCAGGCGGTATAGGGGAGTAGTTCAATTGGTAGAGCAATGGTCTCCAAAACCATGTGTTGCGTGTTCGAGTCGCGTCTCCCCTGCCATTCGATTAGGTCGATTGCCATTTGGCGATTGACCTTTTTTGTATTCTATATCTCGGAGGACGGAGCCAAATGGTCGTAATGCCGATCGAGCCGCACAGCGCCCTGTGGCCCAGGGTCGCCGATTACGCGCGGCAATGCTCGTGGGGCGCGGGACGGAGCCTGGCCCGCGCAATGTGCACAAATGGATTCCGCGATTGGGAGCGGGTATTCGTGGCGCTGGAGGGCGACGATATCGCGGGCTATTGCACGCTTAGCGCAACCGACTGCATACCCGACGTGGCGTATACGCCCTACATAGGCTACGTGTTTGTCGGCGAAGCCTATCGCGGCAGGCGGTTGAGCCAAAGGCTCATAAACTGCGCAATGGATTACGCCCGCGCACAGGGCTTTGCCAGAGTGTATCTCGTGAGCGATCATGAGAACCTCTATGAGAAGTACGGGTTTGCTCAGATAGATCAAAGGCCAGCGCCATGGGCGCCCGACACGCAGGAGACTATCTTCGTGCACGAGCTGTGATGCGGCACCTGCGCCCGGGCGCGCAGTGTGTGCCAGCGCGACACAAGAGGCGATATGGAGGGAGTATGGCAATGGAAAGCGACGCATGCAGCCGCGCAAGCGCCGGGCGCGACCGGGCCGGCATGTCAACCGCTTCACACTGTTCAGTAGATGATATAGTCAGGTCGGTGTTTGAGGACGAATCGCTGTATGGCTATGCCAACATAGCCGAGCGCCTCAAGCAGACGACCGGCTGCAACTGCGCGCTGGTCACGCTGATGCCGTTCCCCGACATGGCAAAGGCGTATCGGCCCGACGAGTTCTATCACATGAGCGAGGCACTGCGCGCGGCGCATTCCCGCAAAATGGCGGAGCTCAAGCGGCGGCTGACTGCCTGCGGCATAGACTACGCCGCGCCCCCGGCCGCGCCTGCGGACGATGGCAGCTACCGGGCGGAGTTTTCGTACAAATGGGCTGCAGTGCGCGCCGGGCTGGGTTTCATAGGCAGGAACGATGTATTCGTGCATTACAGATACGGCCCGCGAGTCAGGATATCCTGCCTGCTGCTGCGCGCGGATGCGGCTACATTCGACGGCGACGTGCGGAGCGAGTGCGCGGAGTGCGACCTCTGCGTCAAGGCATGCCCGCACGGCTGCCTGACCGGCGCGCTGTGGAATATCGATATCAAAAGGGAGCAGCTCATAGATTACAGGCGCTGCGCCGCCTGGAGCCGACACGACGGCGAGGGGCCGAGGTATCTGTGCTGTCACTGCGTGATGGCCTGCCCGTGGCACAGGCGCGGCTCGAGTTTGCGCGACCACGGATGCGATCAGGGAGGGATAATATGAAATACACCGAACGCCACCACGCGTTTATAAGCGCGACATACTACCGCGAGCTGCGCGACGGCGCGCTGCCGCGCTGGAGCGAGGCATTCCGCATGGCGACGCAGATATACGCGCAGCAGCGGGGCAGCCGCATGGCGCAACGCGCGCTGCGCGACGGCCAGCAGCTCGACTTTGCGACATACCGGGCCTACAGCGAGTGGCGTGCCAGCGCCGCGGCAGAGCTGGGCGTGACCACGCACGTCGAGACCGAGCAGACGGGGCGCGATCAGCTCAGCCGGATATACGACTGCGCCTGGTGCGCGCAGTACCGGGAGATGGGCCTGGAGGACGGCGGCGTGGCGTACTGCGACGACCTGGACCGCTCGATAGCGCGCGGCTTCAATCCCGACCTGCGCTACGAGGTCGAGCAGACCCAGTATTGCGGCCGCGAGTGCTGCATACATCGCCAGTGCGACGCGCATCCGGAGCGGCGCGTGGAGGCGCCGCACGACGGCGTGCGCCCGTTCGAGTACCACTGTGCGCACCTGTATCACTCGTATCGGCGCACGCTGAGCGCGATCTATGGCGAAGCGGGCGTCGAGCTGAGCGCGCGCGTGCTGGCGGCGTTCGCGGCCAGGTACGGCCAGCCGGCGGCGGACGGCATAGCGGCATACCGGGACGAGGACTTTGACCACATACGCTGACGGCGCAGGCAAGTCAGGGGCAGTGAAGCCGTCCAAGCTGCGCGGCTGGCCGGCGGGCATCGAGCTCTGCCTCAGCCGCCATCGAACGTGAGACGCCTGTAACGCGGGGCTCAGTCTGCGCCCGACGCGCGGTACGTGTGAGACCCACCCTGCAGTCCAGGGGGCGTCATGCGCGTCACCGCGCAGCCGTCGCGGCCCCAGTGCCCAGAAGCGCCAGCACGCCGCAAGCTGCGCCGCACGAGCGACCAAAGCACACGACAGCCGCGGCGGTGTGTCGTCACGCGGAGCTCAGCCAGCGCACCGGACGCGCATTGCGTGTGAGCCCTGCCCCGCAGCCTTGGAGCGTCATGCGCGTAAACTGTACCGCGCGCCAGCACGCGATCGCAGGGAGCCTGAGCACGTAACCTTGCGCAACCGTCGCGGCCCAAGTGCCCCAAAGCACCAGCCCATCGCATGCCGCGCGGCGCAAGCGACCAAAGCGCACAGCAGCCGTGGCAGCGCGTTATATCGCGAGGCTCGGCCTGCGTCTGACGCACGGTACGTGTAAGACCCGCCCCGTAGCCCGGGGGTGCCAGCGCGTAAACTGCACCGCGCGCTAGCACACGGTCGCATCGAGCCTGAGCGCGTAACCTTGCGCAGCCGTCGCGGCCCCAGTGCCCCAAATCACCAGCCCACCGCAAGCCGCGCGGCACAAGCGACCAAAGCGCGCGACAGCCGCAACAGCGCGTCAGCCGCGCGGATACTCGTTGCACAGCAGGCGGCGCGGAGGTTCGTCCTCGTCGAGCTGCATGAAGCGCCGGCCGGGCTCCAGGAACACGTTGTCGGAGTTGTCGTCGTTTACGCAGGACACCTCGCCCAGCAGCAGCATGCGCTCATCGGCGCCCTCGAAGCGGTGGTACACGCGCTGGGTCAGCGTGATCGACTGGCCGCGCTCCAGGCGCACCACGCCGCCGGCGGGCATCTGCCAGCAGCGCCCGTCGGAGTGCACCGTGACCGGCGTGTCGGCCAGCCTGTCGTCGGGCGTGGCGTTGTACAGCGTTACCAGCAGCGCGCCGTCGCCGCGGTTGATGATGTCCTCCATCTTGCGGGCGTGGTAGTGGAACGGGGTGATCTGCCTGCCGTCGACTACCAGCAGCTTTTCGGCATAGGGCTTGGGATAGTCGCCGGGGCGGGCGTAGTTGCCGTTGCGCAGCGTGAACAGCGTCAGTCCCACGCGCGCGATGTCGCCCGAGCCGAAGTCGGTCACGTCCCAGCCCAGCATGTTGTCGCGTATCTCGCGGTACTGCGCGTAATCGTCGGGCCGCGCGGCGAGCTCGGCCCATTGACGGGGCGTCCACCACGCAAACGGTGGCAGCGCAAAGCCGCACTGCCTGATAAAGCGCTCCGCGCGCTCGAGTATGGCGTTAAGCTCAGACCTTTTCATGTACACACCTCCGCGTAAAGTGGCGTTCAGCGTCGCTGCCCCAATTATACCCCCGCCGGCGCGCGCTGTAAAGCGGGCAACGCCGCAGCGCGCAGGACGGGCGCGTCAGGGCACAGGTCTACAGCATCTCGGCGAATGGCCAGCTCGGACCGGCCCGCCGCATGCGAATGACGCGCGCCGGCCACCGAACCAGCCCGGCTGGCGCGGGCCCAGTTCGTCGGCTGGGGCGCGGCCATGAGCCCAATAGGCGGCCGCAGCAGTGCCTGCCCGGTGCTAATGAGCCCTCACACCCGTTGCGGGCGGCGTGCAGCGCAGTGCCCGGCCCGTGCCCGGCGGGCGCTCATTTGCCCGTGCTGCCCAGCCCGCCCACGCGCTCGGCGTCGGCGTTGCAGTTGTCGGCGGCGAGGTATTTGACGAACATGCCCTGGGCGAAGCGCTGGCCGCGCGCAATGCGATAGGGCGTGGAGCCGAGGTTGAACAGCCTTATGCCTATGTTGCCGTCGTTGTCGGGGTTGGAGTAGTAGTCGCTCTCGATCCAGCCCTGGGTGTTGGCCAGCATGACTGGCTGGGCGCCCATGGACGAGCGCACGTTAATCAGCAGCGCCTCGTCCGCGCCGAAGCGGGCCTTGACGTCGGTCCAGATCAGCGCGGCGCTCATCGGAGGTATCTCCAGTTCGACCGGCGAAAAGAAGTCATAGCCCACCGAGTGCGCGGTGGCGCGCAGCGGCAGGCGTGCCTCAGGGTTGCGGCGAAAGCGGGGCTCGACCAGTTCAAAGCGTCTCATGTACATCCTCCTTGGGCATATCCGCCCGGATAAGTCTACCACAAACCGCGCCAAAGCGCCAGCGGGTCTGCGTTCGGAGCGCAGACTCCAGCCCGCCGGTGGCGCAGGACGGCAAAGAGGGGACGAGGTCATGTTTACGGCGGCGCGGCCCTGCGCATTGAATGATCCGTCCGGCGCCGCGGGGTTTGAGCGCGGCGAATCGACCCGGCGCGGCAATCGGCATAGAAGCAGCCGTCCGGGCCCGCGGTTACAGCTCAAACTGCTGTGAAGTGACCAAATAAACGCTGCCAAACGCCGTATGCCCATAGGACGCATACGTGCAAGTCGGCAATCGCCAATGGAATTGGTCTAGCGGTATGCGTTGCATTATTCGCTGTTCAATGGCATTGAACGCAGTAAACCGATCTGGCGCAAATAAATCGTCCGGGCCCGCAGTTACAGATCAACCCGCTGCAAAGTGACCAAACAAACGCTACCAACTGCCGTATGCCCATAGGACGCATACGTGCAAGTCGGCAATCGCCAATGGAATTGGTCTAGCGGTATGCTTTGCATTATTCGCCGCTAAATGACAGTGAGCCCAGTGAACAAAACAGGCGCAACAATCGCCATTGAACAACCCATCCGGGCCGCTGTCATAGCTCGGCTGTCGGCAAGAGGCTATATAAACGCTGCCAACTGCCGTATGCCCATAGG
>CAWVGT010000039.1:0-9776 GCA_963928645.1 Candidatus Fimadaptatus sp. | reverse complement strand
CGTCCACCAGGCGCGCAAACTGCCCGCCCAATCCGCTTGAAGCGCCAGTGATGATCGCTATATTCATATGTGTACATCTCCTGACTGAATTATGGCGCGCGTATTGTTCACGCGCCGCGGTCGCCGCGCGGTGCGTTCTCGCGCGCAACTCAGCGTAATGGCCGACTGCGCGGCTGTCAGCGACCATTAAGACATAATAATAACGTCTACTGTGGCCCGGGCTTTGGCATTACGGTCTCAACGGCTTTCAGTACTTGCCCGGCTTGTCGCTGATGGACGTCGCTTTGGCGTTGCAATCGCCACGGCTTTCAGCGCTTGCCCGGCTTGTCGCCGCTGGCCATTGCTTTGACGTTGCAATCGCCACGGCTTTCCGCGCTTGACTGGCTTGTCGCTGATGGACGTCGCTTTGGCGTTGCAATCGCTACGGATTCCCGCGCTTGACTGACTTGTCGCACCTTGCCGTCGCTTTGGCGTTGCAATCGCCACGGATTTCCGCGCTTGCCCAACTCGTCACCACTGGTTCTCACTTTGGCGTTGCAATCACCATAGCTTTCCGCGCTTACCCGGCTTGTCGCTGATGAGCATCGCTTTAACGTTGCAATCGCCACAGCTTTCAGCGCTTAACCGGCTTGTCGCAACTGGCCGTCGCTTTGGCGTTACAATCGCCACAGCTTCCCGCGCTTGCCCGGCAGGCTGCCGTCGGCCGTCGATTAGCGTTTGGCCCGAGCCATGGCGCCACGGCTAACCGCTAGCCGCGCATTGCCGCGCAATCTCAAAAAGCCGCCGCGCGTACAGCGCGCAACGGCTTTGATACCGGTCGGATTGCTCGTCCGCCCATTACAGGAAATCCTTGAGTTTTTTGGAGCGCGAGGGGTGACGGATCTTGCGCAGCGCCTTGGCCTCTATCTGGCGAATGCGCTCGCGCGTGACCTTGAACTCCTTGCCGACCTCCTCGAGCGTGCGCGCGCGGCCGTCGTCCAGGCCAAAGCGCAGTCTGAGCACCTTCTCTTCGCGCGGCGTCAGCGTCGACAGCACGCCCATCAGCTGCTCGCGCAGCAGCGTGAACGCGGCAGCCTCGGCAGGCGCGGGCGCCTCGTCATCGGGTATGAAATCGCCCAGGTGAGAATCCTCCTCTTCGCCTATGGGCGTCTCCAGCGACACCGGCTCCTGCGCTATCTTGATTATCTCGCGCACCTTTTCCTCGGATATGCCCATCTCGGCGGCTATCTCCTCGGGCTGGGGCTCGCGGCCGTACTCCTGCAGCAGCTGGCGCGACACGCGTATCAGCTTGTTTATAGTCTCGACCATGTGCACCGGTATGCGTATCGTGCGCGCCTGATCGGCTATCGCGCGGGTTATCGCCTGGCGTATCCACCAGGTCGCGTAGGTCGAGAACTTGTAGCCCTTGCGGTAATCGAACTTTTCAACGGCCTTTATAAGGCCCAGATTGCCCTCCTGTATCAGATCCAGGAAAAGCATGCCCCGGCCCACGTACCGCTTGGCGATCGACACCACCAGGCGCAGATTGGCCTCGGCGAGCTTGCGCTTGGCCTCCTCGTCGCCCTCCTCCATGCGCTGTGCCAGCTCGATCTCCTCGTCGGCGGTCAGCAGCGGCACCTTGCCTATCTCCTTTAAGTACATGCGCACCGGGTCGTCGGTGGATATGCCCTCGGGCACGCTCAGGTCGAGGTCGTCGGTCATGTTCTGATCCTCGGGCAGCGCCTCGGGCTCGGGCAGCTCTATCTCGGAGACCACGTCCACGCCCAGCGTGTCCAGCATGTCCAGTATCTTGTCGAGCTGGTCCGGCTCCAGCTCCACGCCCTCCAGCTGGTCGGCAACCTCCTTGAGCGTGAGCGTACCCTTGTTCTTGCCGGACTCCACGAGTTCGTCCACCTTGCCCTGCGGCTTGACTTCGTTATTATTGCTCAATCAGTCCACTCCTTTCGGCCAGACCTGATCATAGTCTTTTCGCGGGTGAGCTTGGTCAGGTGAGCCAGCAGCTCGCCGCGCGCCTCGGCCTGAGCGTCGCCCAGGCGCGATTTGATCGCGTCTATCTGTTCTTCCAATCGCTTCACGCGGATCTTCTCCACGCAGTCGGCGGCCATCTGGCCGGCCAGCTCGGGGCTGAGCGGCACCGCCTGTTGAAATATCCCGGCCGCGCGGTCGCGCTGGTCAGCGTCCAGCTCGTCCAGTATGGCCGAGGGGCTCTTGCCGGCGATGAGCCGGGAGGCTATCGCGCGGTTGAGTTCATCTGAAAAGTCGTCCTCGCGCATCAGGCGCGCGGGGCACAGGCCCTGGGCGTAGAGCATCAGCAGCAGCTTTTCGGCCTTTATGTGTTCGGGTTCGAACTGCTCCTGGGCGGGGCGGGGTATGCGCCGGGGTCGGGGCGCGGCCTCCTCGCGCGCGGGCCGCACGCCTATCTGCTCTATCAGCGCCTCGCGCGAGAACCCGGTCTTTACCATCAGCTGGGGCAGGTAGCTCTCGCGCTCGACGGGGTTTTTGAGCCGGGCGATGCACTTGGCGGCCTCGATCGCGTAGCCGGTGCGGCCCTCCTGGGTCGCAAGGTCGAGCGACTGCTCTATGCGCTCGAGCCGCCACGCGGTCGGCTGCATCGGCTCCAGGCGCTCGAACGCCTCGCGCCCGAACTCGCGCACGAACTCGTCCGGGTCGCGCCCGTCCGGGAAGCGCAGCACGCGCGCGTCCAGCTCCTGCTCGTCGAACATGTCCAGCGCGCGGGCGATCGCGTTTTGGCCGGCGCCGTCGCCGTCGTAGGCCACGTATACCTGGGGCACGTAGCGCTTTATCAGCGAGGTCTGCTCGGGCGTGAGCGCCGTGCCCAGCGT
Source organism: Candidatus Fimadaptatus sp. (assembly GCA_963928645.1). Classification (GTDB taxonomy): domain Bacteria; phylum Bacillota; class Clostridia; order Christensenellales; family Aristaeellaceae; genus Fimadaptatus. Next base: position 6,933 of record CAWVGT010000039.1, on the reverse strand, counting down.
GGCCACCACGCCGCCTACGCCCCTTTGCACCAGCGACACCACGTCCATATAGCCTTCCACCAGTATCAGCCGCGGCGCCTTGCCCTGTTTTTTCACCATGTTGAGCCCGTAGAGCTCGCGGCGCTTGTTGAACACCACGGTGTCGGACGTGTTCAGGTACTTGGGCTGGCCCTCGCCCATCACGCGCCCGCCGAAGCCCAGCACCCGCCCCTGCGGGCTGACTATCGGGAACATCGCGCGGTTGCGGAACTGATCGTACAGCCGCCCGTCGCGCTCGCCGACCAGGCCGGCCATGCGCATTTCGTCGTCGGTAAAGCCCTGCGCGCGCAGCTCGCGCGTCAGCGCGTCGCCCTGCTGCGGCGTCGCGCCCAGCCCGAACCGGCGTATCGTCTGATCGTCCAGCCCGCGCTTGTGCAGGTAGCTCAGCGCCGGCGCGCCCTCGGGGCTGTAGAGCAGCTGATGGTAATATAGCGCCGCGGCGCGATTGCATTCGTACACGCGCTGGCGCTGTTCGGCGTTCACGCCGGGCTCGGCGCGCCCGCTGAGCTTGGGTATCTCGAAGTTGACGCGCTCGGCCAGCAGCCGCGCCGCGTCCATGAACTCCATGTGCTCCATCTCCATCACGAAGGAGTACACGTTGCCGCCCTTGTGGCAGCCGAAGCAGTAGAACATCTGCGTGCGCGAGTCGACCGAGAACGAGGGGGTCTTTTCGTTGTGAAACGGGCAGCACGCCCAGTGCCGGTGGCCCTTGGGCTTGAGCGCCACGTAGTCGCCCACCACGTCCACTATGTCCACGCTCTCGCGCAGCCTGTCTATCCAGTCATTGCCGCTTGCCATTTTTTCACCATACGGGGTCATGTCCCCCGCAACTGTCGATTCAACAAATTTCGTCGATTTCCCTGCCTGTGCGCGCGATATTTAATTAGAAAATAAAACATCCCACCCGCGTCACTTCAGAAACGGCGCGGGTATGAACTTGCGCCGGAACAGATCCACCGCGTATTGATCGGTCATGCCGGCTATGTAGTCGCAGATTGCCCGATCGAAGCCCTCGGTATACAGCGTGTTCACGTTGGGCAGCTCGACCGGATTGTCCATAAAGTACCGATACAGCTCGCTTATCACGTGGTCGGCGCGCTTTTCCTCCTGCTGCGCCCAGTCGCCGCGGTACACGCGCTCGAACAGGAACGCGCGCAGCTGCATCATGCAGTCGTAATTGCGCTCGCTCATCGCGATGTCGTCCAGCCCCTCGGACGTGCGCACCACGTCGCGTATCAGCGCGTCTATGCGCCGGCCGTGGGTATCGCCCAGCGCCTCGACGCAGTTGGCGGGCAAATCGCGCGCGGCGAGCATGCCGGCGCGTTCGGCGTCGTCTATGTCGTGGTTGACATAGGCTATGCGGTCGGCCAGCGCGACCAGCCGCCCCTCCAGCGTGGCGGGCCGCACGGGCCCGGAGTGATGCGCTATGCCGTCGCGCACCTCCCAGGTCAGGTTCAGGCCCTCGCCGCCCTCGAGCCGCTCGACTATGCGCAGGCTCTGCGCATTGTGCTGGAAGCCCGCCGGGTTGAGCGCGTTCAGCGTGCGCTCGCCCATGTGCCCAAACGGCGTATGGCCCAGGTCGTGGCCCAGCGCTATGGCCTCGGTCAGGTCCTCGTTGAGCCTGAGCGCGCGCGCCATCGTGCGGGCTATCTGCGACACCTCCAGCGTATGGGTGAGCCGGGTGCGATAGTGGTCGCCGCGCGGGGAGAGGAACACCTGCGTCTTGTGCTTGAGCCGCCTGAACGACTTGCAGTGCACTATGCGGTCGCGGTCGCGCTGGAACGCGGTGCGCAGCGGGCAGGGCTCCATGGGCCGCTCGCGCCCGCGGCTGCGGTCGGCAAAGCATGCGCGCGGCGAGAGTATGTCGTGCTCGAGCCGCTCGAGCCGCTCGCGTATCTCCACCGCCCTCGCCCCCCTGCATAGCGCCGTCCGCCGCGCTTTATACATAAGATATATACCACGCCTGCCGTCAAAAATCCTTTATGGCGCGCTCGATTTGAGTGAAATTTTGCATTAAATTGACGCCCCGGCGCGAATAAAGCCGCCAAATGCTGCGCGCGGGCGCAAAAATTGGCGAACCGGGGCGCGCGCAATCAAAAAAGGAGCGGCCGCTCGCCACTCCCCCGCATGCCGCCGGCACTCACTCGCACAGGCCCTGTTCGGTCTCGCGCAGTATGTACACCGGCCGGCGCTTGCCCTCCAGGTACAGCCGGCCCAGGTACTGGCCGACTATGCCCGTGGCCACGAGCTGCAGCCCGCCCACCAGCATTATCAGGCTGCACACGCCGCCCACCGCCGGATAGCCCGCGCCGCTGGCGCACGCGTATATGCCCAGCCCTATCGCCAGCGCCACGGCCGCCGCCACAAGCGCCGCGCCCAGCACCAGCGCCAGCGCCAGCGGCGCTATCGTGAAGGCCAGTATGCCCTCTATCGAATACTTGAACAGCTTCCAGAACGAGAACTTGGTCTTGCCGGCCACGCGCTCTATGTTCTCGTAGCTGAGCCACTTGGTCCTGAACCCGACCCAGCCGAATATGCCCTTGGAGAACCGGTTGTACTCGCCCATGGACACTATCGCGTCGCGCACGCACCGGCGCATCATCCTGAAATCGCGCGCGCCGTCGACTATGTCGGCGCGGGACATGCGGCGCATCAGCCAGTAAAAGCAGTGCGCGAACGCCGAGCGCACCGGCGGCTCGCCGCGCCGGGTGCTGCGGCGCGTGGCGACCACGTCGTAGCCCTCGTTGACTATCGCCTCGTACATCGTGCGCAGCAGCGCGGGCGGGTCCTGCAAATCGGCGTCCATCACCGTGACCAGGTCGCCCGTGGCGTGCTCAAACCCCGCCAGCAGCGCCGCCTCCTTGCCGAAGTTGCGCGAAAAGCTCAGGAACCGCACGCGCGGATCGCCGGCGCGCAGCTTGCGCATTATCTCCAGCGTGCCGTCGCTGGAGCCGTCGTCCACAAACAGCAGCTCGAACTCGAGCTCGGGCAGCTCGCGCGCCGCCGCGCAGATCGCCTCGTAAAAGCGCGGCAGCGACTCCTGTTCGTTGAAGCAGGGCACTATAACCGAAAGTACGCTCGGCCTGGCACTCACTTGCTCTCCCCCCTGTTGAATATGAACAGCTTGCTGGCCACGTAGTTGACCACTATGATTATCACATTGCTGACTATCTTCATCGCCATATTGGGCCAGCCCAGCGCGTCCACCGTCAGCCACATTATGCCTATATCCAGGAAGAACGACACCGCGCGGCACGCAAAGAACGAGCCCATCTCGCGCAGCAGCGCCGCCGCGCCGCGCGTGCGGCTGCAAAACACGTACCGGCGGTTGGTCACATACGCAAACAGCACCGCCAGCACCTGCGCCAGCGCGGTCGAGGGCACCGTCGCCAGCCCCATCACCGCGTTCACCAGGTAGTATACCACTATGTTGACCAGCGTGGTCAGGCCGCCGAACACTATGTACATTATCTGCTCGCGATACCTGGTCAGCAGTCGCTTTATCGCGTCCATACAGCGCCTCCAAACACAGATGCTCCTGACATTTTAGCGCATTTAGGTGGCGAGTTTGTGTCGTGCGGGCGAATGTTTTAGAGATATTTGGCGGATATCGCGCTCAGGTCGGCCACGGCGGCGCGCGCGGCGTCCAGATCGGCGCGCGCCACGTACAGCGCGAACTCGGGCTCGCCCGACGCGCCCCGGCGCTGGCGCAGCCTGCAGTCTATGCCGGCGCGCACCAGCGCCGCCAGCATCTGATCGCGCTGGCGCTCCGAATACGTCACCGCCAGCTCGGCCCGATTGAACAGTCCCCTCACACCGCGCACCTCCCCGCCTCAAAATTCCGAAAACCGCTCGCCCGCGGCGGCCTCAAGCAGCGCCCGCGGCGCGCGCGCAAAGCCCAGCGCCTCAAACGCGGCCGCCGGCATCGCGCGCCTGAGCGCCGGCAGCGCCGCCTCCAGGTCGTTTGCGCGCGCGCCCACCGCCGCATCGGTGATGAACCGAAACCCGAAGTCGGTGTACAGCTTGATCGCGCGGTAGCTGGACGGCTGCGTGTGCAGGCATACCGGCAGCTCGTCCGGCCCCAGCCCGCCCAGCACGTCGGTCAGCAGCGCGCGGCCTATGCCCCGGCCTTCGTACGCGCGCAGCACCTTGAACCAGTGCACGGTGTTCACGCGCCCATACGCCTTCCACACAAAGCAGGTGCCCACCGGCGCGCCGTCCACGCACGCAAACCGGCACCTCTCAAAGAACAGCCCGCCCTGCGGCGCGTACACGCGCTCAAAGTACTCGTCCATGAACGGCCTGAACTCGCGCGCGACCTCGGGCAGGTCGAAGTGCATCGCCTTCCACAGGTCAAGCTCGTCGGGCCGGCAGCAGCGCAGCTCGACGCCGTACGGCGGCGCGCCGAATGCGCCGCGCTCTATCCGGTCGCAGGTCATGAACAGATTGCCATCGGGCATCTGTATATCCTCGGGCTTCAGTACATCTTCAGGCATAGTGACCTCCTGCTCACAGGCGCCCGTCCCAGCGGCAGCGGGCGATGTCCACGCGGCCGTCGGCCCGCATAGGCACGCCTTCGCGCTCCAGCAGCGCGCGGCGCACCGGCGCGTACTCGCCGCCGGCGATCGAGCCGTCGTCGCGCACCACGCGCTGAAACGGCACGCCGTCGGGGCAGGCGCGCATGGCCCAGCCCACGGTGCGCGCGCCGCCGGGCCGGCCCAGCATGGCCGCGAGCTGGCCGTAGCTGGCCACGCGCCCGGGCGGTATGCGCCCGACCAGCGCCCATACCTGAGAAAAGAAGCCCTGCGAAGCGTCGCGCGTCATAGTCGTCCTCTCCTCCCGCCGGCTGCGGCGGTCGATATAAGTCTTTGTCGGCGCGCGGAAATTATACCCGCCCGCGCCCTTCAGCATAAGTATAACACATGCCGGCGCCCTAAGCAAACCGGAATATGCCGGGCGTCAATCGCCCGGCGCGGCCCATTGCAAAGTATGCCGAACACGGTCTGCTTGTCCAAACAGCAAAACAGCCGGCAGAGTATTCAAATATATGTGAGATGCTGCTTGCGCCAAACCAATCTTGCAACATTGCTCACAGCTCGCTTCATGATGCCGTTTGGAATACGGCCGTCTGTCCAGCCGCCGGGGATTTGTCAGCGGTCTGTGCGGGCGCATATTGCCCGGCGCGTTCCATTGGCAAAGTTTGCCGCGCACTGTCCGCTTGCCCAAGCACGCAGCAGCAGCCAGCAAAACATGCAAGTCAGGGCGAAACGCCGTTTGCGGCAAGCCGGTTTTGCAACATCACCCATAAGCTGCTTCAAAAGCATTGGGGAGTAAAACCCGCTATACAGCCGCCAGGCTTTGTCAACGCCCTGCGCGGGCGCACATCGACCGGCGCAGTCTATTGACAAATTATGCCGCGCACGGGCTGCTTGGCCAAACGCGCAATAGCAGCCGGTAAAGCATGCAAATTTCAAGAGAAAAGCGCTTGCATGAGACTAGTTTCGCAATATTATCATTAGAATACCGCAAAATTTATTTTAGTAAAGCCGGCTGTCCAGTCATCGGGGGGAGGTGTCATCGCCCGGCGCAGGACGTTGACAAAGCATGCCGCACACGGTCTGTTTATCCGAACGTGCAACAGCAGTCAACAGAGCATGCAATTCAAAGTGAAACGTCGCTTATATCAGACCAGCTTTGCAGCATAGCCCATTTGTCAACTTTTACAGTTGGAGTAAACCCGCTGCCTAGCCGCCGGGCTATGTCAACGCCCTGTGCCGGGCGCATATCGCCCGGCGCACCATGCTGACAAAGCCGTTCGCAGATAGACAGCCCAGTTCAAGTCGCAACAGGCATTGTTTGATTCGGCGCATTGCGGTCATATATCCAACGTCGCAGTTCCGCTTTGCATGGTTCATTATACATACGTCAAATCGGCCAGCTCGCAGCATGCGGCGACCAGGGCTGTGTCAACGCCCTGTGCCGGCGCACATCGACCGGCGGCCGTTGCAGCGCGCCGCGGACGGTCGAGCGAGGCGGCGGCGGCCGGAGAGGCGAGGGCGCGCGGCCGGCGCCAACGCCTCGGGCGGCAGCGAGCGGGCGCGCGGATTGCGCACTAAAACGGCCCGCGCCGGGCCTGACGCTTGGGCGGCGGGGTTAGGGGCCTATGCCAGACACACTGGTTGCTCATTGGCGGAGCGCTCATTGCCGCCATGTTTACTCCTAACCATGCGTTCATGTTCGCCTGCGCGCATGCCGCCATTGCACGCCGGCAGCGCAACCCGCTCGACGCCCGCCGCAGCCCTTGCGCACATTTGCGCCCGCACCCTCGCCGGCATATTGGGCAGCGCAACTGCCCGTCGCCGTACATGGCACATTCGCATGTGCTCCACCCGCTTCCACGCCATCCTCGCGCGAATGGCGCATGCGCACACCGCGTTCGCGGCGCTTATGCGCGCGTACATGCTCGACGCTGCCGGCCCGATTCCTGCGGCGCGCAACACCCAGGCTGCCGTCGCGCCCGTCGTGATTGAGCGCCGGATCAGGGCGCGACGCCGTGCAGGCCGCAGCCCGATCAGTGCGTCACGCGCTCGCGGCCCCAAAGCGCGACCGGCAACGCGCGCACCGCCGCCCGCCGCGCACGCGTCTGCGCGAACCGGCCGGCATGGGGCCGACCTGCAACTCGCTCGAACGCCCGCTCGGCCTTGAACCTGGAGCGCGCCATGCGGGTCGCCCCGGCCCGTTCGAGCGCGGCTCGCCCCGCGCACATCATTCGGGCAAAACAAAAAAGCCGGACTCACATCCAGCTTTTCAGAGGCGCCACCCGGAATCGGACCGGGGAATGAGGATTTTGCAGACCCTTGCCTTACCGCTTGGCTATGGCGCCAAGGGAAATGG
>CAWVGT010000038.1:0-8047 GCA_963928645.1 Candidatus Fimadaptatus sp. | reverse complement strand
TAATCGAGTGGCAGCAGGACGGCCGCAACATACTGGTGGGCGGCCCGCAGGTCAACCTGTGGCGCGCGCCGACCGACAACGACGTGCGCCTCAAGGAGTACTGGAAGCGCTTTGGCCTGGACAAGCTCCAGGTGCGCGTGGCCGAGTGCGCGGTCGAGCGCATAACCGACTCGGCGGTGCGCGTGCGCGTGACGCAGGTGCTGGCGCCGTATTCGACGCGCGCGGTGGTGCGCGCCGAGCTGACCTACACTATCTTCGGCGACGGCTCGATCCGCGTGAACGTGAAGTACACGCCGCTGACCGACTTCAAGGTCGAGGTGCCCGGCTCGCACTGGGCCTCGCCCGACAGCATAGAGGCGCGTCCGCACATGAAGGAGATCTACCTGCCGCGCGTGGGCGTGCGCATGGAGGTGCCCGAGGACTACGACCGCGCGATCTGGCTTGGCCGCGGCCCGCAGGAGAACTATCAGGACATGTGGGAGGGCGCGCCCGTGGGCCTGTACGAGGGCGACATGGACGACCTGCACGAGCCCTATGTCCGCCCGCAGGAGAACGGCGCGCGCGGCGAGACCCGCTACCTCGCGCTGGTCGACAAGCGCGGCGACGGCCTTATGGTCATAAACGAAAAGGCGCGCTACGACGGCTTCAGCTTCAACGCGCATCCCTATACCGACAAGGCGCTCGACAAGGCTACCCATACCTGCGAGCTCGAGCCCGACGACTGCATCACGCTCTCGATAGACTACTCGCAGGGCGCGCTGGGCTCCAACATCTGCGGCCCCGAGCCCATGGAGCACTACCGGCTCTACATGCGCGACACGCTCGAGCAGCAGTTCGTGATCAAGCCCTATACCCGCCAGACCTTCAAGGTGGCCAGCGCCGCCGCGATCGTGCCCGAGGAGCTGTAAGCGCCCCCCCGCGATCGGCGCGCCGCGCCCCTGTCCGCGCCCCCGAGGTTCCGCCTCGGGGGCGCCTTGCGTCGCGCCCGCTGAGCGCTCAATTGATACGCAATGATTGCCCATGTCTTACAAAATGATTAAATGTTAAAGTCGGCGCGGGTTTTTGGCGGATTTCTATTCGAAAAAATATTTGTTAAACATGCGTCTGCTTGACAGTTTCGATGCGGGAGTTTAAAATAAACCTGTCACTGTGGAAATGATTCGAAATGTGGAAGAGCGACATGGCGCGCCGCAACGGCGGGCCAGATATATATGAAGGCTTTGACTTGGACAAGCGCTGCGCCGGCGGCGGATGTGCCGACGGGCGGGGCGTGTTAATGCTGTGCGCGCGCGTGGCTTAGCGCGCCGCGCAGGATCTTGTTAGCTGCATATCATCGGGTCGCGCGACGCCCCCGTGTTGCCGACTTTCCATTCGAGCGCCGGCATGCTCGACATGTGCCGGTTCGGAAAATTTTAAAACAGAGGGGGGACTGACCGATTTGCCGATTTGGGCTGGTATACTGATCGCATTGGTAACGCTGGCGGCAGGCGCCGGGTTTGGCTACTTCTATCGCAGAAACGTAACCGAGAAGAAGATAGGCCGCGCCGAGGCCACCGCACAGGAACTGCTGGACAAGGCTTCCCAGAAGGCCGAGGCCCAGCGCAAGGAAATGATGCTGACCGCCAAGGAGTCGATGCTGCGCGAGCGCGCTGAGCTCGACAAGGAGATCCGCGACCGCCGCAATGAACTGCAGCGCACCGACCGCCGCCTGGTGCAGCGCGAGGACGCGCTCGACAAGAAGACCGAGAGCCTCGAATCCCGCGAGCGCTCGCTGGAGGATCGCCAGAAGAACATCGCCCGGCTCGAGAGCGAGGCCCAGGCGCTGCACGATCGCCAGCAGGGCGAGCTTGAACGCATATCCAACCTGACCAGCGACGAGGCCCGCGATATCATCATGGACCGCGTCAAGAAGGAGGCCTATCACGACGCCGCCGTGATGCTGCGCGAGATAGAGTCCCATGCCAAGGAGGAGGCCGACAAGAAGGCGCGCAACATAGTGTCGCTCGCGATACAGAAGTGCGCCGCCGATCACGTCGCCGAGACCACCGTGTCGGTCGTGGCATTGCCCAACGACGACATGAAGGGCCGCATAATCGGCCGCGAAGGCAGAAACATACGCACGCTGGAGACCGCTACCGGCGTCGACCTGATAATAGACGATACCCCCGAAGCCGTGATAATCTCCGGATTTGACTCGGTAAGGCGCGAGGTCGCCCGCATAGCGCTCGAAAAGCTGATAATGGACGGCCGCATACACCCCGCGCGCATAGAGGAAATGGTCGAAAAGGCGCGCAAGGAGGTCGACAACTCTATCCGCGAGGCCGGCGAACAGGCCGTGTTCGAGACCAACCTGCACGGCATACACCACGAACTCGTAAAGCTGCTGGGCCGCATGCGCTATCGCACCAGCTATGGCCAGAACGTGCTCAAGCACTCGATTGAGGTCAGCCACCTGGCGGGCGTGATGGCGTCCGAGCTGGGCGCCGACGTTCAGCTGGCCAAGCGCGCCGGCCTGCTGCACGACATAGGCAAGGCCGTGGACCACGAGATAGAGGGCACGCACGTGACGATAGGCGCCGACCTGGCCAAGAAGTACCACGAGTCGCCCGCAGTCGTGCACTGCATAATGGCCCACCACAACGACGTGGAGCCCGAGAGCGTGGAGGCCGTGCTGGTGCAGGCCGCCGACGCTATATCCGCCGCGCGCCCCGGCGCGCGCCGCGAGTCGCTCGAGAACTACATCAAGCGCCTCGAAAAGCTCGAGGAGATCGCCAATTCGTTCGATGGCGTCGAAAAGACCTACGCGGTGCAGTCGGGCCGCGAAGTGCGCATAATAGTCAAGCCCGAGGACGTCGACGACGCGGGCACGCTGATACTGGCGCGCGAGATAGTAAAGCGCATAGAGCGCGAGATGGAGTACCCGGGCCAGATAAAGGTAAATGTGATCCGCGAAACCCGCGCGGTCGATTTCGCAAAGTAGCATAACAGCCTGAGCCGCCCGATGCCTCGACATTGGACGGCTCTTTTACGGAGGTAGGGCATATGGTTGATTTCAAGGACGCGCCGCTGAGCGAACTGCTGCGCGAGCAGGGCTATGACTGCGACTGCGGCAAGCACCATGCCGCGCGCCTAAAGCGCGTGATAATAGATCAGGGCGCGCTGTTCAAGGTCAGCAGCGTGCTGCGCGAGCTGGGCGTGAGCCGGCCGATGGTCGTGGCCGACCAGAACACCTATCGCGTCGCCGGGCGGCAGGTTTACGAGCTGCTGCGCGGCGCGGGGCTGGAGTGCGCGCTGTACGTGTTCCCGCAGGCGCATGTGGAGCCCAACGAGTTCAGCGTGGGCCAGGTCATAATGAACTTCGCGCCCGGCACCGACTGCATGGTCGCGGTCGGCTCGGGCACGATAAACGACGTGTGCAAGATGGTGTCGCGCGCCGCGGGCACCAAGCAGCTGGTGGTCGCGACCGCGCCCTCGATGGACGGCTACGCGTCCAACTCCTCGTCGATGATATCGGCCGGCGTAAAGACCACGATATACTCGGTGTGCCCCGACGCGATAATCGCCGACGTGGACGTGCTGCGCCAGGCGCCGCTGAAGATGCTGCAGGCCGGGCTGGGCGACATGCTGGCCAAGTACATATCGGTCTGCGAATGGCGCATGTCGCACATTATCACCGGCGAATACTACTGCGAGGAGATCGCCGCGCTGATGCGCCGGTGCGTGAGGCGCATAGTCGACGCCGCGCCGCACCTGACGCAGCGCTCGCCCCAGGCCGTGATGCAGGTGATCGAGGGGCTGATAATATCGGGCGTGGCGATGAGCTTTGCCGAGGTGTCCCGCCCGGCCAGCGGCCTGGAGCACTACTTCTCGCACATCTGGGAGATGCACTCGCTGATGGGGCGCTGCCCGAGCGAGCTGCACGGCATACAGGTCGGCGTGGGCACCGTGCTCACGCTCAGGCTGTTCAGCTGGCTCAGGCAGGAGACGCCCGACCGCGAGCGCGCTCTCAGGAGCGCGGCGGCGTTTGACATGGCCGCGTGGGAGCGCGACATGCGCGAGTCGTTCGGCCCGACCGCCGAGGCCGTGATCGACATAGAGCGCCGCGCCGGCAAGCACGATCCGGTCAAGCACGCGCAGCGCCTGGAGCGCATAATCGCCAACTGGGACGAGCTGATGCGCGTGGTGGACGAGGAGCTGCCCGACGTTAACGCGATAGTAAGCCTCATGAAGGCGCTGCAGGAGCCCACGCTGCCGCGCACGCTGGGCCTGAGCGACGGCGAGGTCATATCGGCGCTCAAGTGCTCGCAGGAGATCCGCGACAAGTACATACTCAGCCGGCTGCTGTGGGATCTGGGGCTGCTGGACGAGTACGCCGAGCGGCTGCGCGAGAGCCTGGCGGCGGACAATTGACATACTGCGCCGCGTGCGCGCCCGGCCGGGCGTGTGCGCGGCGCTTGACTTGAAAATGGGCGCATTTGGCCGCAATGATTGCGATGCGGCGTTGATTGCCTGCGTCGGCGCGGGGTATAATCAATGTGGATGGCTTAAGGCATATGGCCGGCGTCCACAGGTACAAAAGGAGAGTTGATCGCATGAAGGCGGTAAAGTATTTCTATCTGGCAAACTGCCCGTACTGCCGCAAGGCCGACGAGTACATAAAGAGCCTGTGCCGGCTGAACCCCGACTATGGCCGCATACAGATCGAGCGCATAGAGGAGTCCGAACAGCCCGAGCTGGCCGCGCAGTTCGACTACTACTATGTGCCCACGTTCTACGTGGACGGGGTCAAGCTGCACGAGGGCGCGGCTACGCTCGAAAAGGTCAAGACCGTGCTGGACGCGGCGCTCAGGTGACGCGGGCGCGCGCAGACTGACCGGCCCGCGCATGTGCGCACTGCGGGCCGGTTTGCGCGCGCAAAAATTAGATATAATGACAGAATAGCGATGACGACGGCGGCGCGCCCGCGAGCCCGCCGCGCGCGCACCAAACCGCGCGGCCGCGCATAGAGTATATCGAGCCGGAGATACCGGGCGGATATACCGGGTGCATATCCGCGCGGCGGGCCGGGCATACGGCCGGCGCGGCTCCGGCAGCAAAGTAATGGAGGTAGGACTATGCTCAATGCCAAGAACGGGTGCGCGGGCATGACCTCGGGGAGCACGCTGGGCTTCATAAATACCGTGAACGGCGGCTGCAACAGCTGCGGCAACGATTGCGACAGCTGCAACACCTGCGATACCTGCAACAGCTGCGGCAACGGCTGGTGGAGCGGCTGGGGCGGGAGCTGGGGCGGCGGTTCGCGGTTTGCGCGCAGCCTGGCGACCCAGCTCAGGGCGCTGTACAACACGCGGGTGCACATCACGACGTTCACCTGCACGCTGGACGTGGTGCTGCTGGACGTGGACTGCGAGTTCATACGGGTGCTGGACTACTGCACCGGCAAGATATTCCTGCTGCGCATAGACTGCATCTGCATGATAGAGCAGCCGATAGTGCCCAACTGCTGAGGCGGGTTCGAAAACGCACGAGTGTACATGCGGACATATGCGGCGCGCGAACTGTGCCGCGGCGGTTCGGGGGATGGCAACGCGCCATCCCTCGAGCGCGTTTTGGGCGCGGGCGGGGAGCCGCGGGCGAGGATTTTGGGGATGGACATGCGCAGCGCAGCCATGGGCGATGTGTACATGCGCGGAGTGAACGCGAGCGACAGCCCTGCGGCGGGCAAAGCGCAACGCGGGTACAATGCAGCGCGCCGGCATTCGCAGCGCAGCCATTGGCAATGCGGACATGCGCGGAGTAAACGTGAGCGACAGCCCTGCGGCGGGCAAAGCGCAACGCGGGTACAATGCAGCGCGCCGGCATTCGCAGCGCGGCCATGGGCAATGCGGACATGCGCGGAGTGACCGCGAGCGACTGACGTGCGCAGCGCAGCCTTGCGGCGGGCAGAGCTCAATGCGGGTACAATGCAGCGCGCCGGCACGCGCAGCGCGGACGCGAGATGCGCGGCCGAATCGGCGCGAACATGTGTATTACGCCAGCGTGAGCTTGCGTTCACGCGCGGATGTGGTAAAATAAGTAAGACGAGCCGCCATGCTCGATGCCAAGGAGGTACGCCCATGGATTACAGCCAGCTGATATCCCGTCGCCACTGGAACCTGCCCGACAAGGGCGAACGCGAGGCTGTGCGCGAACAGACGTTCATAGACGACATAGTGCTCAAGAGCCACATAGAAAAGGAGCTGCTGGCCAGCCTGGACGGCGTCAGCACGGTGTTCGACGGCGGCGGCGGCGCGGGGCGGTTTTCGATACTGCTGGCGCAGCGGGGCTGCCGCGTGACCCACCTGGACATATCGCGGCCGATGCTCGACAAGGCGGCCGAGCTGGCGGAGGCGGCGGGCGTGCGCGGGCGGATAGAGTTCGTGCAGGGCGCGCTGGAGGACCTGTCGGCGTATCGCGACGGCGAGTTCGACCTGGTGATGAGCTTTGACGCGCCGATATCGTATACGTATCCGAACCAGGAGCGGGTGATAGCCGAGCTGGTGCGGATCTGCCGCCGGCGCATAATGCTGAGCGTGTCGAGCCGGCTGGGCTGGCTGCCGTACTGCGCCAACCCGGTGCAAAAGCTGCAGTTCGTGCTCGACGACGACTGCGCCGACCCATGGGTGCGCGGCATGATAGCGGGCGCGCCGGCGGCGCTGGACGGGTTCCGGTTCGACGGCGCGGAGTGCGCGCGGCTGTGGCGCACCGGGCTGATGGGCGGCGACGCCGAGCGCGAGGCATACGACCGCGGCGAAGCGCCCTGGCCGATCACGTACGGCTTCATGCCGGACGAGCTGGAGGGCATACTGCGGCGCTGCGGCGTGCGGGAGATCGAGCTGGCGGGCCCGGGCGCATACGCGCGCACGCTGCCGCGCGAGATACTGCGCAGCATAATCAACGACCCGGAGCAGCGCGCCGAGTTTCTGGAATTCTGCCACTGCTACGATCGGAATCCGTACGTATGCGGCATGGGCAAGGACAACCTGTTTGCCAAGGGTACGGTGGTATGAGGCGCGCGTCGGGCGAAGGCGCGGGGACGGCCTGGCGGCGGCTGGGGCGGCATGAGCAGCGGTTGTGCATGAAGCGGGCGCGCGCGTCGATACTCAGGCATATCGACCCGTGGCTGGCGGCCAGGGGCGCTTGGAATTGTCTGTATGCAAAGGGAATCCGTAGCGCAGTCCAAAGCGGCGGTACGCGTATACGCGGCGGTTACGAGTTACATGTGAGCAATCACCGCTAATAAGCAGGCGCGCATGCACAAGCTGTATCATGTCCGCCAGGATCATGCGCATGTTGCCCTGTCTGCAAGCAAAGGGAACCCGCAACACGGGTCCAGACCGTTGACAAAGCCCGGCAGCTGGACGGCGGGTTTGATTCCAAATGGCTTTGTTGAAACAGTGCTTGGGCGATGTTGCGAAAGCTTGCTGATATGGGCGACGTATCGTTTGGATTTGCATGTTCTGCTGGCTGCTGTTGCACGTTCGGCCAAGCAGGACGTGTGCAGCGCACTATGTCAATAGGCTGAACCCGCAACACGGGCCAAAGGCAATCGCGCATGCGCAGACGGCGGCTAAAGGCGGCAATCGCCGCAATTGAATAATGCGCGCATGCCCATCCAAGGCCGCAAATGGCGCCGCCAGTACCAGGCGAATGCCCTTGCCGCGAACAAACCGCCTGCAGCCCGGAGCGCCGCTGCCCACATGCGCGCATGCAGCAGCGCCCGCCACTCCGTCGCCCGAATTGGCCCGCCTAAACAGCCAGTCCGCAGCGCAAGAGCAGTCGCGGGCTTAGGACGTTGACGAAGCCCTTGCCGCCGGATGCTGCAAGTTTCGCCAAAGTCGTTATGATTTATTGACATATCGAATGATGCAAAACAGTGTCGTAGTGTCGTATGGATATGATGCAATATGCAGATTCGGGTTATGACTATTGCAACTGAAGCCGGGCTGTCTGTGTGTGTGAACAGCTTTGTCAACAAACTGAGCCCGCGGCGCAAGAGCAGCCGCGG
>CAWVGT010000037.1:0-20532 GCA_963928645.1 Candidatus Fimadaptatus sp. | reverse complement strand
CTCGCCGGTCATTATGCCGCCCATGCCTATCACCGGCACCTTGACCGCGCGCGACGCCTGCCACACCATGCGCAGCGCCACCGGCTTTACCGCCGGGCCCGACAGCCCGCCGACTATGTTGGCCATTATCGGCTTTCTGGTATAGACGTCCACCGCCATGCCGGTCAGCGTGTTGATAAGCGATATCGCATCCGCGCCCGCTTCCTCAGCGGCGCGCGCGCACTCGGCTATGTCGGCCACGTTGGGCGAAAGCTTGACCACCAGCGGCTTTTTTGCCTCGGGCCGGGTTATGCGCACTATGTTGTATATCGACTCGGGCCGCGTGCCGAACGCCACGCCGCCCTCCTTGACGTTGGGGCAGGATATGTTCATCTCGAGCATGTCCACGTCGGCCTGCGACAGCCGCCGCGCCATGTACGCATAGTCGCCCTCGCACGCGCCGGCCATGTTGGCTATCACCGCCGTGCCCTGCTGCCTAAGCCAGGGCAGTTCGCGCTCTATGAACGCCTCGACGCCCGGGTTCTGCAGGCCCACCGAGTTGAGCATGCCCGAGGGCGTCTCGGCCACGCGCGGCGCTGGGTTGCCCTGCCGCGGCTGCCGCGTCAGCCCCTTGACCGAAACGCCGCCCAGCAGCCCTATGTCGTACAGCTGCGCGTACTCGCGCCCGAACCCGAACGTGCCCGACGCCGCGATCACCGGGTTCTTGAACTCCACTCCGCATACGCTCACGCCCATGTCAGTCATCGAACATCACCTCCGCCGCGTCGAATACCGGGCCGTCCACGCACACCCGCCTGTACTCCCAGCCCTGCTCGCCCTGCGCGCGCACCTTGCAGTTGCACACCAGGCACGCGCCCAGCCCGCAGCCCATGCGCTCCTCCAGCGACAGCTGGCAATGGACGCCGTAGTCCGCGCACAGCCTCTGCACCGCCTTGAGCATCGGCGTGGGCCCGCAGCACATCACGCCGTCGGGCAGTCCCGCCTTCAGCTCGCGCTCCAGCGCCGCCGTGACGAAGCCCTTTTCGCCCAGCGAGCCGTCCTCGGTCGCGACTATCGCGTCCGTGCCGTCCACGCCGAACGCGTACTCGGCGCTGCGGAAGCCCGCTATCAGCCGGTTGCGCGCCTTCATCCGCTCGCGCAGGAACAGCACCGGCGCCATGCCTATGCCGCCGCCCACCAGCAGGTAGTAGCCCTCGTCGCTCCAGGTAAAGCCGTTGCCGATGCAGCCGGTCAGCCGCAGCTGCGCGCCCGGCTCCAGCCGACTCAGCTCCTGCGTGCCCTCGCCCTTTTGCTGTATCGCCAGCACCAGCCTGTCGCCGCGCACGTCGCGCACGCTTATCGGCCGCGCCAGCAGCCGCGACGCGTCGTTCAGGCTCACCTGAACGAACTGGCCCGGCATGACCAGCGCGCCGCAGATCTCCGGCGCGCGCAGCTCGAGCTCGAATATGCCCTTTGCCAGGTCGCGCCGCGCCGTCACTATCGCATTTTCTACGCGCATAATCAGTCTCCTTATCGACTTGTCCGGCGCTTCCCGCGCCGTTACTTCAATACTAATATTCGCCAGATACCGCCATTTTCCTGCCGCGCGCGCAAACTCCGCGGCGCATGAACCCAACCGCATTATTAACGGACAATCGTGTCGGGAGGTGGTATAATGACCTATATCACTTTATCGGGAGGGCGCCCATGTTTGCCGAGGACGCAATCGCCGCGCTCGAGCGCGAAGAGCCGCTTGAAGACGGCACATATGAAGATGAACAGCTGTCCGGCATCGACCTGAGCCGCATCGAGCTGATGCGCATGCACTTTGTGCGCTGCCGGTTCACCGGCTGCACGTTCACAAAGGCCAGCTTCTACGAATGCCGGTTAGAGGACTGCGACCTGTCCAACTGCCGGTTCGACGACAGCTACTGGAAGCAGTGCGCGCTGACCGGCGCAAACGGCACCGGCGCCGACCTGAGCCACAGCACGCTGCGCCTGACCACGTTCGCGGGCTGCGCGCTGCGCTACATGAACCTCAACCTGTCGCGGCTGGAGGACTGCGCGTTCACCGACTGCAAGCTGGCCGACGCCGCGCTGAGCGAGCTCAAGCTCAGGCGCGTGCGGTTTGAGCGCTGCGACCTGACGCGCGCCGAGCTGTTCCGGACGCCGCTTAAGGGCGTCGACCTGAGCACCTGCACCATCGCCGCGCTGACGCTATCCGACAGCCGCGCCGAGCTGATCGGGGCCAAGGTCGGCATGGCACAGTGCGTCGACCTGGCGCTGATGCTGGGGGTCAGGATCGTTTAGCCGGATATTCGAAAGTCTTACGCGCGCGTGCTGGCGCGCGGGGGTGCCGAGGAAGGGCCTGGCAGAGTATTCCGTATGTCACCGATCCTGGACACGCAATGTCGCGCGGGCGGGCAGCGAACGGTCTGACACGATTGCCGCATGTCGGTGGTCTTGGGCGCGCGCTTGCCGCGGACAGGCTGTCGCAACATGCCCTATATCAGCGATCGTGAGCACGCGCAGCCGCGCAGGTCGGCTGCGGACAGGCCGGCTTGCTGTGCGGGTTCTTGCCGGCTGAGGCGCGCGCAGTCGCGCAGCGCTCATTCGGCAAACACAAATGCGGCGGGCACTCATCGCCAAGTGCCCGCCGCTCAGACTGCTGACAAACCTGGGCGGTTGGACAGCCGGTTTAGCGCAAACAATTGTTTGCAATATCGTACCGGCGATTATGCAAAGTTAATCTGATACAAGCGGCACCGCACATGATTTTGCATTTTGGCCTGCCAGCGTCGCATATTCGGCCAAACAGACCGGATGCGGCATACTTTGTCAATAGACTGAGCGGCGGGCACTCATCGCCAAGTGCCCGCCGCTCAGAGCGTTGACAAGCCCCGGCGTCTGGACAGCCGGTTTTACTCAAAAAAACGTTTGCAACATATGCTGGCGATTCTGCAAATTCAATCTAACTCGAGCGGTATTACACATAGTTTTGCTCGTTTGGCCTGCTGTTGCATGTTCGGCCAAGCAGACCGTGAACGACATGCTTTGTCAATAAACTGAGCGGCGGGCACTTATCGCCAAGTGCCCGCCGCTCATATCGTACGTCCACACAGCGCCCCGTCACAGCGCGATGTTGCTCACGATGTCGTCGCGCATGCGCAGCGCCTCGTTGCGCGCCGCCTCATCGAACTCCACGCCCGGCTGCTTCTTCCACGCGCACAACAGCGAACGCGACGCGTTGACTATCGCGCCCAGGCCCCTGTCGTCAAAGCAGCCCGCGATGTCCTTGCCCGTCGCGCCCTGCGCGCCGTAGCCCGGCACCAGGAAGAACGTGTGCCCAAGCCGCGCGCGCAGCTCGTGCCCCTGCTCGGGGTACGTCGCGCCCACGACCGCGCCCACCGACGAGTAGCCGTGCGCGCCTATCAGCTCCGCGCCCCATTCGGCCGTCAGGTCGCCCATCAGCTCGTACACGCGTCGCCCGTCCTCCAGGCGCAGATCCTGCAGCTGGCCGCTGGACGGGTTGGACGTCTTGACCAGCGCGAATATGCCGCCGCCGTGCCGCGCGCACGCGTCCACGAACGGCTTTACGCCATCCACGCCCAGGTACGGGTTGACCGTCACGAAGTCGCTCTCGAACGCGCGCGCCGCGCTGCCGCCCAGCGCCGTCTGGCCCAGGAACGCCGCCGCGTATGCCTCGGCCGTCGCGCCTATGTCGTTGCGCTTGGCGTCGGCCATAACGCTCAGGCCCGCCGCCTTGGCCGCCTTAATCGTGTCGGTGAACGCGTGCATGCCCGGTACGCCGTACATCTCGTAGTAAGCCACCTGTACCTTGACCGCGGGAACCACGTCCCTGAGCGCGTTTATCAGGCGCAGGTTGTACGCCAGCACCGCGTCCGCGGCCTTTTCGAACGTGTCTATCTCGCCCATGCCCAGGCTGGCCTTGAAATCGTCCGGCAGGTACTCGACCCGCGTGTCCAGCCCCGCGACCGTGGGATTGCGCTTTTCGATTATGCGCTCTATAAGCAGATCCATCTGATTCATATCGTCATGCCTCCTGCCATGCGCACTTGCCCGCGACGTAGGTCGCGCGCACCGCGCCGGTCACCACGCGCCCCTTGAACGGCGTGTTCTTGCCCTTGCTGAGGAACTTGTCCGGGTCGATCGTCCAGACCGCGTTGGGGTCTATTATGACCACGTCGGCGTCCGCGCCCGGCGACAGCGTGCCCTTGTCAAGGCCCAGCGCGCGCGCCGGCTCCACGGTCAGCTTGGATATCAGCATGTCTATGTCCATCAGCCCCGGCAGCACCATCGCGGTGTTGCACAGCGCGAACGCCGTCTCGAACCCCGATATGCCGTTGGCCGCCAGCGCGTACTCGACGCGCTTCTCGTCTATGTGATGCGGCGCGTGGTCGGTCGCGATGCAGTCCAGCGTGCCGTCGACCAGGCCCGCTATGCACGCCTGCCGGTCGCGCTCGGTGCGCAGCGGCGGGTTGACGCACGTGTCCGAGTCGTAGTCCAGCTCGTCGACCAGCTCGTCGGTGCCGTACACGTAGTGCGGCGCGGTCTCGGCGGTCACGCGCACGCCGCGCGACTTGAAGTGCCTAATCAGCGCCACGCTGCCCTCGGTCGACACGTGCGCTATGTGTATGCGCGCGCCCAGCCCCTCGGCCAGTATGCACTCGCGCGCGATCATAGTCTCCTCGGCCGCGCGCGGTATGCCCTTCAGGCCCAGCCGCGTCGACACCGTGCCCTCGTTCATCAGGCCCTCGGCCACTATGTCGGTGTCCTCGCTGTGCGAGATCAGCGTCAGGTCAAACGCCTTGGCGTACTGCAGCGCCAGGTACATCTTGCGCCCGTTCATGACCGGGTGGCCGTCGTCCGACATCGCGACCGCGCCCGCGCGCTGCATCTGGCCCATCTCGGCCAGCTCCTCGCCCTTGAGGCCCTTGGTTATCGCGCCTATCGGGTATACGTTGACCACGCCCTCGCGCTGCGCCTTGTCGATTATAGCGCGCGTGACCGCGGCGTTGTCGTTGACCGGCTGAGTGTTGGCCATGCAGCACACGCTCGTGAAGCCGCCGTGCGCCGCCGCGCGCGTGCCGGTGTAGATGTCCTCCTTGTACTCCAGCCCCGGGTCGCGCAGGTGGCAGTGTATGTCCACAAAGCCCGGCGCGACTATGCAGCCCTGCGCGTCCACGACCTCGCCCGCGTACTCGGCCGCGCCCTCGACCTCGCCCACGCTCACTACCTTGCCGTCCTCTATCAGCAGGTCGCCCACCACATCGATGCCGTTCGCCGGATCGATTATGCGTCCATTTCTAATCAGCATATTACGCCCTCCGTGTCATCATGTACAGCAGCGCCATGCGCACCGCCACGCCGTTGGTGACCTGTTCGTCTATGAACGAGTAGTCCGCGTCTATCACGTCCGAGTTCAGCTCCACTCCGCGGTTGACCGGGCCGGGGTGCATCACTATCGCGTCGCGCGCCGGCAGCTCCATGCGCCGGGACGATATGCCGAAGAACTCGCTGTACTCGCTCACCGACGGGAACAGCCCGCTCTGCTGGCGCTCGCGCTGTATGCGCAGGCCCATGACCACGTCCGCGCCGCGCAGCGCCTCGTCGACGTCGGTCGTGGCCTTTACGCCCATGGCCTCCAGGTCATACGGCATCAGCGTGGGCGGACCGGCCAGCACCACCTCGGCGCCCATAGTGTTCAGGCCCCAGATGTTCGAGCGCGCCACGCGGCTGTGCATCACGTCGCCGATTATCGCGACCTTCAGGCCCTTTATCTCGCCCTTCTTCTCGCGCATGGTGAACATGTCCAGCAGCGCCTGCGTGGGATGCTCGTTCATGCCGTCGCCCGCGTTTATGACCGCCGAACGCACGTGCCTGGCCAGCAGGTGCGGCGCGCCCGACATCGGGTGGCGGATGATTATCACGTCGGTGCCCATGTGGTCCAGCGTGCGCCCGGTGTCCAGCAGCGTCTCGCCCTTGGCCACCGACGACGCCGACGCCGATATGTTGGCCGCCGCCGCCGACATGTACTTGCTGGCAAGCTCAAAGCTCATGCGCGTGCGCGTCGAGTTCTCGTAAAACAGAGTCACTATGCTCTTGCCCTGCAGATGCGGCGTCTTTTTGCTCTTGGTCATAAGCACAGGTTTGAGCTGCGCCGCGGTGTCCAGTATTTCCTTTATCTGCGCGGCCGACACGCCGCGCAGGCCCAGCAGATCCTTGGTTGCCAGCGCCATTTGTCTTCCTCCCAGCATTTTGCCCAGTGATACCGCCGCGACGCATGCTCGCGGCCGGTGCATCAGAACTTGTAGTCCTTCTTCCTGTCAGCCGCAACGGGCGCGTCCGAAGCGGGCGTGTCCGCGGGCTTTTCAGGCACGAGCTTGTTGAGCGCTATGCCCACTATCGCCGCCAGCGCCGCGCCCGAGAACTCTATCGTGCCGCCCGCGCCCAGCGATATGGTTATCGCCGCGCCGCCCAGGCCCAGCACCATCATGACCGCGATTATCATCAGGTTGCGGCTGGACTTGAAGTCGACCTGGTTCTCAACCAGCGTGCGCAGGCCCACCGCCGCTATCATGCCGAACAGTATTATCGATATGCCGCCCATGACCGCCGCCGGCAGCGTCTGCAAAAAC
This sequence comes from Candidatus Fimadaptatus sp., assembly GCA_963928645.1. Lineage (GTDB taxonomy): Bacteria > Bacillota > Clostridia > Christensenellales > Aristaeellaceae > Fimadaptatus. The sequence goes on along the minus strand of CAWVGT010000037.1, from coordinate 13,894 downwards.
GCCGATATCTTGCCGCAGAACGCTATCAGTATCGCAAACACCGCCGCGATGCGCAGCGTGGTCGGGTTGTAGTTGCGCGTGGCCGCCAGCACGCCGGTGTTCTCCGAGTAGGTCGTGTTGGCCGGGCCGCCCAGCGCGCCGGCTATCATCGTGGCCAGGCCGTCGCCCAGCAGCGTGCGGTGCAGGCCCGGATCCTTTATGAAGTCGCGGCCCACGACCGCGCCGTTGGCCTGCATGTCGCCCACGTGCTCCACGAACGTCACTATCGACAGCGGCGCTATCGTAAGTATCGCCTTCCAGCTGAACAGCGGCGTCATAAAGCGCGGCGTCTGTATCCACGAGCTGGAGCTGAGCTTGCCAAAGTCCACAAGCGGGCTGCCGAACACGTTCGCGCCCAGCAGCTGGCAGATAAGCGCCGCGCAGTAGCCCACCGCTATGCCTATCAGTATCGGCACGAGCCTGAAGAACCCGCGCCCGCGTGTCGACACGAAGAACATCGCGCCTATCGTTATCGCGGCTATCAGCCAGTTGATCCACAGCGCGCCGCCGGTCAGCGCCTCGGACGCGCCGGTCGCGGGGTTGGTCGCGGTGGTTATGTTGCTTATCGCGGTCGGCGCGAGCATAAGCCCTATGATTATGATTATCGCGCCGGTCACCAGCGGCGGGAAGAACGAGCGGATCTTGTCCGCGCCGAACAGCATGACCAGCCCCGCCAGCACCAGGTACAGCGCGCCGGCCACGATTATGCCGCCGCACGCGTACCGCAGGCCCTCCAGGTACTCCGCGGTGCCCAGCGCCGCGTTGCCCGAGGCGTCCGCCGCCACCGTGCAGATCGCCGCTATGAACGCAAACGACGAGCCCAGGAACGCCGGCACCTTGCCGCCGGTCACCAGATGGAATATCAGCGTGCCCAGGCCCGCGCACAGCAGCGCCATCGCCGGATCCAGCCCGGTGAGTATGGGCACCAGCACCGTCGAACCGAACATCGCGAACACGTGCTGTATGCCCAGCACTACGAGCTTACCCGCTGATTTGGTGTTTGCGCTTTGCATTTTAGTTTACCCCCTCTATATATGGCCGCGCCTTCCGCGGCGGACATGCAGTTGTGCCGCGGCCCGCGCGTCACATGTCAAACAGCGCCACGCGGTTCACGCCATCGAATTCGTCGACCATGACCGCGATCAGCTCGCTCTTGCTGGTGGGCACGTTCTTGCCCACGTAGTCGGCGCGCACCGGCAGCTCGCGGTGGCCGCGGTCTATCAGCGCCACGAACTGCAGCGTGTTCACGCGGCCCATGTCGATTATCGCCTCCATTGCGGCGCGCGCGGTGCGCCCGGTGAACAGCACGTCGTCGACCATGATTATGTCCTTGCCGGTCACCGTGAACGGCACGTCGGTCGACTTGACCTGCGGATGCTCGCTGAGCATCGACAGATCGTCGCGGTAGTAGGTTATGTCCAGCGCGCCCAGCGGCAGCTCCACGCCCTCTATCTGCCTGATGCACGCCTGCAGCTGGCGCGCCAGCGGCACTCCCCGCCGGTGTATGCCTATCAGCGCCACGTTGTCCACGCCCTTGTTGTGCTCGATAATCTCGTGCGCTATGCGCATCAGCGCCCGCTGCATCGCCTGCGCGTCCATGATCTGAGCCTTTTCCCGCATACTGCCTTCCCTTCCGCGACCGCCCGGCCGCTTCGCCGTAAGTTGGACATAAAAAAATACTTGCCAGAGGCAAGCAAAGCGCACCGAACCCCGGTATACCTTACCAGCCTCACAGGACCGATTTAAAGGCGCCCGAATACTTCGTCGTCCGAAAACTATACATTTTTGCGATCGCCATACATTATACCACCCCGCATCGGGTTTGTAAATCGCCGCGCGAGATTGTTAACACGCCCGGACACAGCTTTTTACCCGGACAAAGAATAACGGCGGAAGCCGGATTCACATCCGCACTTCCGCCGCCCAACCCAAGGTGCAGTCCCCGGAACGCATCCTGGGGACTCAAGCCCGCGGTGCGACACACCGAAAGCCTTGCGCTCCTTGCGATTCAGGTTAGTTGAGCCACGCGCCGCACAGCCATGTCGCGCGCAGGTATTACTCGTCCTCGTCCTCGTCCTCGAGCTTGGCGCTCTCGATTATCTTCTTGGCGTCGGTCGCCGGGACTTCCTCGTAGCGCTCAAACGTCATAGTGAACGAGCCGCGCGCCTGCGTCATGGAGCGCAGGTCGGTCGCGTACTTGAACATCTCGGCCAGCGGCACCTCGGCCACGACCTGCTGCAGCCCGTCGACCGGGTTCATGCCCATTATGCGGCCGCGGCGCTTGTTGATGTCACCGATTATGTCGCCCATGTACTCGTCGGGCACCATGACCTCGACGTGATACACCGGCTCAAGCAGCACGGGGCTGGCGTCGACCAGCTTCTTGAACGCTATGCGCGCCGCGGTCTTGAACGCCATTTCGGACGAGTCGACCGGGTGGTACGAGCCGTCCACCAGCGACGCGCGCAGGTTGACCATCGGATAGCCCGCCAGCACGCCCTTGGGCAGGTTCTCGCGCAGGCCCTTTTCGACCGCGGGTATGAAGTTGCGCGGCACCGCGCCGCCCACGACCTTGTCGACGAACTCGAAGTCGCCGTTGCCGTCATATATCGGCTCGAACTCTATCCACACGTCGCCGAACTGGCCGTGACCGCCGGTCTGCTTCTTGTGGCGGCCCTGCACCTTGAGCGCCTTGCGTATCGTCTCGCGGTACGGTATCTTGGGATCCTGCAGCACCGCCTCCGCGCCGAACTTGCTCTGCAGCTTGCGGTTGGTCACGTCTATGTGCAGCTCGCCCATGCCCGATATCAGCGTCTCGGTGGTGTACTCGCTCTTGGCGATGCGGATCGTGGGATCCTCCTCGGCCAGATGCGCCAGGCCCGAGAACACCTTGTCCTCGCCGCCGGCCTTCTTGGCGTAGACCGCCATCGAGATGCACGGCTCGGGGAACTCTATCATCGGGTAGCATATCGGCGCGGCCGCGTCGCACAGCGTGTGGCCGGTGAACGTGAACTGGAGCTTGGCCAGCGCGCCAATGTCGCCCGCGGTCAGCGAGGTCACCGGCGACTGCTTCTTGCCGCGCAGCACGTAGATCGTGCCGGCCTTTTCGGCCTTTTCGGCGTTGGCGTTGTACAGCTGGGTATCGGCCTTCAGCTCGCCCGAGAGCACCTTGAACATCGACAGCTTGCCCACGAACGGGTCGGCCAGCGTCTTGAACACCTGCGCCGAGAACGGCTGCGCCTTGTCGCAGACGCGGGTCTCGGCCTCGCCGGTCTTGGGGTTGACGCCCTCGTGCTCCTGGCCCGCGGGCGAGGGCAGCAGGCCGATGAAGTTGTCAATCAGCGCCACCACGCCCACGCCGGTGGTCGCCGAGCAGCACATGACCGGGGTTATCGAGCCGTCCTTTACGCCCACGTGCAGGCCGCGCACGGTCTCCTCGTCGCTGAGCTCGCCCTCCTCGAAGAACTTCTCCATCAGCTCCTCGTCGGTGCCCGCGGCCGCCTCCATCAGCGACTCGCGCATCAGCTGCAGCTCCTCCTTGAGCGCATCCGGCACCGGCACTTCCTTGCGGGTCTTGCCCGAGCCGGTGTACGCCTTGCCCGACAGCACGTCGACCACGCCCTTGAACTGGCCGCCCTCCATCAGCGGTATCTGCACCGCCACGACGCCCGAGCCGAACCGGTCGCTCAGCGCCTTGAGCTCCTTTTCGAAGTTGGCGTTTTCGCGATCCATCTGGTTTACGACTATGAGCTTGCTTATGCCGCGCTTTTCGCAGGCGGCCCACGCCTTTTCGGCGCCGACCGGCGCGCCGGACAGCGCGCCCACGACTATCACGCAGCCGTCGGCCGCGGTAAGCGCGCTGGAAGTCTCGCCTATAAAATCAAAATAGCCGGGGACATCGATGAGATTTATCTTTACGTCCTTATATTCAAAGGGCGCCATCGCTGCGCTTATCGAAATGTGACGCTTGGTCTCCTCGGGGTCAAAGTCGGTTACGGTCGTGCCGTCCTCGACCTTGCCCTGCCTGTCAGTCACGCCGGTCAGGAAGAGCAGCGCCTCAACCAGGGTCGTCTTGCCTTCGCTGCCATGGCCAAGCACCGCTATATTGCGGATGTTGGCCGCCACATAGTCCTTCATAAATAACCTACCCCCTTGAATATGGCTCTGCGCAAATGCGTCAAACCGGAGCGCCTTGGCGCCCAAAGCGCCCGCCGGGGCCCGGGCTGGCCGCCCGCGCCGCGTCCGCCGCGCCGGTTGAGTTTTCCGCTCAAAAGCATCTATGGTCTATATTAACAGAAATCGACGCAAAAGAAAAGAGCCAATTTGCATTTTTCAGGCCGTCAAGGCACTTTTTTGCGAGTTTTTTGCCTTTGCCCGCATTTTTGGTGAATTATTGATTGCGTGGCGCGCGATTTTAACCCGCTCATTCGTCCTCCGGCCGCCAGTCCCACAGCCCCAGCCGGCCGCGCGCGGGCGCCGGCGGCTCGAGCGCGCGCACATTGGCGAGCACCCACGCGTACCGCCCGGGCGCATAGTCGCCGCACATGTATTCTATCGGGTCGCGCCACGCCAGCTCGCGCGCGAACCGGGCGTCTATCCTTACGCACTCGATCAGCTCGCAGCGCGCGATCACCTGCCCGTAGTGCAGCGGCCCGTCCAGCATCGCCATCAGCTCCGCCGCATGCGCGTCGCCGCGCGGCACGCGGCTGCTGCCGGCGTGTATCGCCAGCTCGCCCCGATAGCGCGTGGCCCAGCTGCGCGTCTCCAGCGCCTTGCGGCCCTCCAGCACCAGGCTGGCCCAGGGCTCGCGCAGCGTCAACGCCTTCACAGGCATCCCTCCCGTCAGTCGCTCAAATGCGCGCGTCCCGCGCAGCCAGGCCTGCCGCGCGGGACGCAGATATCTCGATTCAGCCGCGCTCGTCGAGCTTGGCGGCCAGGTACCGGCAGGCCCAGCGCACGCAGTTGTCGCACACGACCTCGTGCCCGCCGCCCGGCGCGCGGAACGCCTCCATGGCGGCCGGGTCGCGCATGTTGACGCCGGTCAGGCCCATGCAGGTCAGCGCGCCGCGCTCGGCGACGAAGCCGCGCATGAACTCGGCGCCCAGCTCGCGCGCGGGCAGCTGGTCGCCGCCCACCTCGCGCCCGGCGCAGATGCCCGCCGCCATCAGCGCGCCGGTCACCACGCCGCACACCGACTGCGTGCCGGACAGTCCGCCGCCAAACGCCGTGGCTATCCGCGGCACCAGCGGGTCGTCCACGCCCATGTACTCGCACATCACCATCAGCGTCGTCTCGGCGCAGTTGAGCTTGCGCGCGTCAAACAGCGCTATGTACTTGTCCAGTATCGCCTCGATATCCCTTTTCATAGGTACACCTCCGTGCCCGCGCCGCGCGCGGTCGCCTCATCGGTCTGATTGCGCGCCGCGTCCTCAGCTGCAGCGCGAATAGCCGCACTTGCGGCAGATCACGCAGCCGCCCTCGTGCTCCATGGGCTTGCCGCACTCCGGGCACAGCGAGTCCGGATCGACCGGCGCCGATTCGGCCGCCGGCGCCTGGGACACGCGCTTGTCGTCTATCGCCTCGCCGCCGGGCAGGTGGCAGCCGTCCAGCCCCTGCTCGCGCCGCATGCGCACGACCTTCTCCAGCACCTGGCCTATCGCGTCCGGGCACGAGAGCACCTTGAGCCCCTTTTGCCGGAGCGTGGAGTGGCAGCGTATGCCGCGCAGCTGCTCAATCAGCGTCTCGGGCCTCATGCCCGCGCGCAGCGCCGTGGACACCAGCCGGCTGGTCGCCTCGCTCTGCGACGGGCAGCCGCCTGCGCGGCCCAGGTTGGTGAACACCTCGCAGATGCCCTGCTCGTCGTAGTTGACCGTGACGTACAGGTTGCCGCAGCCTATCTTGACCTTTTCGGTTATGCCCATCGTCATGTCGGGGCGCGGGCGCGGCATCGGCGCCGGCTGCGGCGCGGGCTGCGCCTCGGGCTGGGGCTCGGGCTTGGGCGCCTCGGCCTTGCCTATGTTGAGCACCTGGCTGTCGCGGCTGCCGTCGCGGTAGATCGTTATGCCCTTCAGGCCCAGCTTCCAGGCGAGCATGTACGCCTGGCGCACGTCGTCGCGCGTGGCGTCGTGCGTGAAGTTGACCGTCTTGCTGACGGCGTTGTCGGTGTGGCGCTGGAACGCGGCCTGCATGCGCACGTGCGCCTCGGGCGATATGTCGTGCGCGGTCACGTAAACGCGCCGCAGCTGCTCGGGCAGCTCGGTTATGCTCTGCACGGTGCCGTGCTCGGCCACGCGCCGCATCAGCTCGGGCGTGTACAGCCCGCGCGCCCTCAGCTCGCGCTCGAACACCGGATTGGCCTCGGGCAGCGCGTCGTTGTCCATTACATTGCGCACGAACGCCAGCGCGAACAGCGGCTCCACGCCCGAGGACGCGCCCGCGAATATCGATATCGTGCCGGTGGGCGCGATCGTGGTCACGGTCGCGTTGCGCGGGGGCTGCGCGTCGTCCGCGAATATGCTGCGCTGCCACTCCGGGAACGGCCCGCGCGCCTTGGCCAGCGCGCGCGACGCCGCCCAGGCCCGGTCGTGTATGAAGCCCATGACCTCGTCGGCCAGCGCCACGCCCTGCGCGCTGTCGTAGCTCACGCCCAGCTCGAACAGCAGGTCCGCCCAGCCCATCACGCCCAGGCCGATCTTGCGCGACTTGAGCGTCATGTCGCGTATCTGGTCCAGCGGGTACTGGTTGACCTCAATCACGTTGTCCAGGAAGTGTATCGCCAGCTCGACCACCGCGCCCAGCCGCTCGTAGTCCACCGCCTTTTTGCCGGTCGCGGCGTCGGTGCGCACCATGCGGCTCAGGTTTATCGAGCCCAGGTTGCAGCTCTCGTAAGGCAGCAGCGGCTGCTCGCCGCAGGGGTTGGTGCTCTCTATCATGCCCAGCGCCGGCACGGGGTTGTCGCGGTTCATGCGGTCTATGAACACTATGCCCGGCTCGCCGTTGAGCCACGCCATTTCGACTATCTTGTCGAACACCTCGCGCGCGCGCAGCTTGCAGGTCTCGCAGCCCTCGTGCGGGTCTATCAGCGAATACTGCTCGTCCGCCTCGACCGCGCGCATGAACTCCTCGGTCAGCGCGACCGATATGTTGAAGTTGGTTATCTCGCGGGTGTCCTGCTTGCAGGTTATGAAGCTCATTATGTCGGGATGGTCCACGCGCAGTATGCCCATGTTGGCGCCGCGGCGCGTGCCGCCCTGCTTGACCGCCTCGGTCGCGGAGTTGAACACCTTCATGAAGCTGATCGGCCCGGACGCCACGCCGCCGGTAGAGCGCACCGCCGCGCCCGCCGGCCGCAGCCGCGAAAACGAAAAGCCCGTGCCGCCGCCCGACTTGTGTATCAGCGCCGCGTACTTGACCGCGTCGAATATCTGCTCCATAGAGTCGTCCACCGGCAGCACGAAGCACGCCGACAGCTGGCCCAGCGGCCGGCCCGCGTTCATCAGCGTGGGCGAATTGGGCAAAAACTCCAGCCCGGCCATGGCGTCAAAGAACGCCTCGGCGGTCGCATCTACGTCCGCGGCCGGGTCAAAGTGCGCGTCCGCCGCGGCCACCGCGCGCGCCACGCGCTCGAACATGCCCCTGGGATCCTCGGTCAGATTGCCCTGCTCGTCCCGTGCCAGATACCTGCGCTCCAGCACGCGCACCGCATTGTCGCTCAATACTACTTCCCGCATATATTAACCTCCTGAAACTGGGCGGCGCGCCGATACGCGCTCGCGGCGGAGCGGCCGGCCCCTGCCGCACCGACTCCGCCGCGCCCCGCGCCGCCCTGTACGATTGATAACCCTTTAGGCCCGTGCTCAAACGCGCTCAGCGCGGCAGCTCCAGCAGCCGGCGCATCAGCTCCAGCTCGCGCTGGGGCCCGCTGGTAAGCAGCTCCACGCGCCCGTCCGCGCCCGCGCGCAGCAGCCCGCGCGCGCCCAGCAGCCGCTTGAGCTGGCGCGCAGTGCCCGCGTTGCCGTCCACCACCTCGGCGCCCGGAAACGCCCGCGCTATCGCATCGCGCAGGAACACGTAGTGCGTGCAGCCCAGCACCACCGCGTCCACGCGCGCGCCCGCCGCGCGCGCCCGCACGCCCGCCATGTACTCCTCCAGCTCCGGCCCGGCCACCACGCCGCGCTCGACCAGCTCCATCAGCCCCGGGCACGGCACCGGCAGCGCGTCCTGGCCGTACTGCTCCATCAGGCGCTGGAACTTGTCCAGCTTCAGCGTCAGCGGCGTGGCCAGCACCAGCACCTTGCCGCCGTGCGCGCACGCGCTGGCCGGCTTGAGCGCCGGCTCCATCGCCACCACCGGCATGTCCAGCCGCGCGCGGATCAGCGCCGCCGCCGCCGCTGTGGCTGTGTTGCACGCTATCACCAGCGCCTTGACGCGCCTGTCCAGCAGCCGCTCGACTACGTTCCAGGCCAGCTGCTGTATCTCGCTTGCGCGCTTTTCGCCGTACGGCGCGTGCGCGCTGTCGCCATAGTATATGAAGTCCTCGCCCGGCAGCAGCGCCCTGAGCTCGCGCAGCACCGAAATGCCGCCCACGCCGCTGTCAAACACGCCCACCGGCGCGTCCCGGCGCGCATCCGGGCCCACGCGCGCGCCTTCAAACGCGTTACTCAATCAAACCGCCTCTTGCATGCGCAAATAATCGCGCCGGCGCGCGGCGCGCTCCGGCCGATACAGTATAGATATTAGCTTAATTTGCAGCGCGTGTCAATCGCGTTCGTGGGGTTTTTGTGGTACTATGCGCGCCTCAGCCCAGCGTGAGCGCGATGGCCTGCGCCAGGTAAGGCATCGAGCCCAGCGCCTGCTCCAGCGTATTGCGGTTGTGGCCCACCTCAATCAGCAGGCAGCGCTCGGATATGTGCTGATTGTACCTGCCGGTCTTTACCATCAGCGGCCGGGTGATGCCCGGGGCGACCTGCTCCAGCGCGTCGGTCAGGCGCTGGCCCCACGCCAGGTTGCGCTCGAAGTCGGGCTTTACGGCGAACGCCTCGCCGCCCGAGGTGCCCTCGCCGGTGCCCAGCAGCACCATCAGCCGCGCGACCTGCACGCCGTCTACCGTGGCCGCGAACGGGTCGCCGCTGCCGCTTGCGGAGTACGCGTCGCGATGCAGGTCGATCCACAGATCGAACGCGCGCCCCTCGCTGCGCAGCTGTTCGAGCGTCTTGAGCGAGCGCTCATACGAGGTGGACAGCGCGTCCTGCTCGTAGTCGGTCACGTCGTGGGTCACCGTGGCGCCCAGCGCCTCGAGCTGGCGCGCGAGCTCCTCGCCCACGCGCACAATCGAGTGGTCGCTGTCGCTGGTGCGGTAGGCGCTGATCTCCACATAGTCGTCCTCGGGCTGTTTCAAATACGACTCGTGCGTGTGGGTGTGATATATGAAAATACTCCGGCCCGCCAGCGGCTGGCCGGAGGCGAGCGCAGGTTCGCTCAGCCCGGACGCGAGTATCTGGGCGAGAGTGGGCGCGGCGGACGTGGGCATGTCCGCGCCCGGTTCGGCTGTGGCCGACTCGCCCGCGCCGTCCGAAGCGCGCGGCACGGCGCTCAGATCGACTTCGACCACATGCACCTCGCCCTGAGCCGCAGCCGCGCCGTCCGCGCTCAGACAGGCGGCGGACGCGCCATACGCTCCATCCGCCGCCGACTGCGCCTCGGATTGCGCCGCGCCCGCGGCATTGGGCGCGGGCTGCGCCGCGCCGCGCCACATCGCCCAGCCGCACACCAGCGCCGCCACTACTGCCAGCGCTATCAGCGCGCCCACGACCAGTTGCGCCTTTTTTACCACCTTTATCCTGACCATACGCATCCTCCCCCACGCCGTGTCATTGCTTATGCGTATGCGGAGCGCGCCGGGCTTATGCGTGTGGCGCGCGGGCCGGGCACTTGCGTTGTAGTGCGCGCCGGATTTGCGCACACGGCGCCGTTTGATAATCTGTGCGCGGTATGCGCTGGCAGCTTGCGTTGCGGCGCGCCGGATTTATACTCGGCGGAGCGGGCCTGGATCTCGCGTTTACGCCGCGCGTCGGGCTCTTGCGTCGCGGCATTAGACGCGATTGTGAGACGCCGTATGCGCAAGGCTAATGCGTGTGCTGCGGGGGCTGGGCTCTTGCGTTGCACCGGGCGCGAGGATTGCGTATTGCGGCGCTCCGCAATATGCGCGGCCGCACGCGCACCGCGCAGCCATGCGCTGCTAAAACCGGCGCCAAGTGGGCATAATTACGCCATGAGCCACAAGGAGGTAATGGACAGTGAACCGATATTACACGGATCTGGCAATCGAGTCGGGGCGCGTGGCCGCGGGCGGCGAGGCGCCGGGCGTGCGAGTGAGCCGCGACGTGCGCGATGGCGTGACCCGGGTGCGCGTGGACGTGCTCGACGAGCGCGGCGAGCACGAGACCGGCCGGCGCAGGGGCGCGTATTCGACGCTCTACTCCGAATCGCCCGACGAGGGCGAGCCCTCGCGCCGCGCGCTGCGCGACATGCTGATAGCCGAGCTGCGCGCGCTGCTGCCGCCCGAGGACGCGCCCGGCGGCGTGCTGGTGCTGGGCCTGGGCAACCGCCAGGTGACGCCCGACGCGCTAGGCCCGCGCACCGCTGACATGGTGCTGGGCACGCGCGCGCTGCTGGACAGCGCTGGCGTGAGCGGGCTGCGCCGGGTCATGACCGCCGCGCCCGGCGTGTACGGCTCCACCGGCATAGAGGCCGGCGAGATCGTAAAGGGGCTGGTGCGCGAGCTGCATCCCGAGCTGATAATCGCCGTGGACGCGCTGTGCGCACGCGACTGCGCCCGCATAGCCACGACGGTGCAGCTCAGCGACGCCGGCATACAGCCCGGCTCGGGCGTGGGCAACCACCGCGCCGAGCTCAGCCGCGACTCGCTGGGCGTCGAGGTGCTGGCGCTGGGCGTGCCCATGGTGGTGTACGCCGCCACGATTGTGCGCGACGCCTGGGAGAAGCTGGGCCGCGGCGCGCCGCCCGACGACGCGCGTTTGGACGGCGCGCTGGACGGGCTGATAGTCGCGCCGCGCGAGATAGACTCGCTGATAGAGCGCTCAGCGCGGCTGTTGGCCGAGGCCGTCAACCTGGCGCTGCACCCCTCGCTCACCGAAGAGGAGCTTAGGTGGTTGACAATTTGACACTGTGCGTCTATAATTTCGTTATACAGTTAATTACCATGCGGGCGGCGCGCTGCGCCGTCCGGCAGTCGACTTTGGATTAAACGCCGCAACGGCGGGAGGTGACACGCATGATAGCGCGGCATGTAACGACACACGATGAGCACGGCGCGCGCCTGCTGGGCATAAGCCGCGCAATCTATCGCGAGCCGCCGCATTCGGCGCTGGACGCGCTGGCGATCGAGCTGGCTGCGCGCGGGCGCTGCGCCGCGTACTCGCAGCGCCGCCTGATGGACGGCGCGGTGCTGAGCAAGACGTATCCCCGCAAGGGCCGCACGATCGTGGACAGCGTATACTTCTCCACGCTCGACGAGCTCAAGGCGCTCTACGCGCGCAGCCCGGTGTGCGACGGGCTGTTCTTTGACGATGCGCCCTGGCTGGATCGGGTGTTCGCGCTGCCGTCGCCCGACCTGGCCGCGCTCAAGTGCTCCGCCACGTCCGACGAGTACGCGGGCGCGGTGCGCGCGCTGTTTCCGGATCCCAACGTGCTGGCCGAGATAGTCTGCGCGCTGCGCACCGGCCGGGTGCCGCTGGCTATGATAGCCGACATGCCCGCGGGCGAGCTGTCGCGGCGCATGTTCCTGGCGCTGCAGCTGATGCTGCGCGCGCTGCCGCCGGAGGTGGCGGTGCAGCTGGAGTATTCGACGCTGGCGGCAAAGCGCCCCTGCCGCGGCGCAAACGCATACACGATGGGCGAATACGACCGCGCGTGCAGCGCGTACGTATACCTGACTGATTCTACGCGCGAGCTGGACGTTGAGCCGTCCAAGGGCGACTATGCGCGCGCCGAGGCGCTGCTGAGCGGTTCGTACAACCGCGTGTGCGCCGCGCGCGACGCCGCCGACGAGCCCATCGAGCCCGCGCCCGACGCGGAGCGCGACGCGCCCGAGGTCAAGCTCACCATGGCCGACCTGGAGCGCGCGCAGCAGGCGCTGTCGGCGTCGCTGAGATACGCCAACTCGGCTGAGTTCCGGCGCTTTACTGCGGGCTTTACCAAGCTGCGCCGCACGCTGGGCTCGGACATGTACTTCCGCTACGCGCTGATGTACTGCGACTACCTGCACCGGTTAGATCACCCGATGTACGAGATGTACGACGCGGAGCTGGCCTCGCTGTTCAACGAGCCGCCCGCCGGGCTGCTCAGCAGCCAGATAGCCCGCACGATAAGCGGCTATCCGGGCGCGCTGCGCGGCACGCTGGCCAACCTCGAGCGCGACGGCGCGCTGGAGCGCTTCGTGTCGGAATCGATGCCGGGCGTAGACAGCGGCATGCGGCTGGAGGAGTACTCCGCGCGGCTCATCGCGGCGCGCAACACGCTGCTGAGCTGCCTGCCTGCCGGCCGTGACGCGCTGGTGACGCGCGCGCTGATCGACGCCGCCAACCGCGAGATATCCGCCGCCACGCCCGTCGCCAGCCCCGAGGCGCTGCTGAACGTGCGCGAGGCGCTCGAGGCGCTGATGCGCGACGAGCCCGAGCTGGACGAGGGCGCGTTCGACCCGCTGATGAGCGAGTTGATAGAGCGCATAGACTTCGACACGCTGGACGAGTACGACGACGCAACTTACGAGGCGCTGGAGTACGCGTACTCCTACGCGCGCCAGTGGGACGGCCAGGTGACCGACAACCAGCGCGCCGTATGCCTGTGGGGCCGGCTGATGAGCGGCTACGGCGAGTGGGGCGGCAGCGTGATGCAGGGCGTGCTGAAGCTGCTTGCGCCCATGGAGCCCGCGCGCCGCGATTCTTTCATGCGCTTTGCGCGGCGCTACTTCGCCGCGCTGTGCGACAGCGGGCTGGAGCGCGCGCAGATCAGCGAGTCGGTCGTGATACTGACGACGCTGGCCGCGCTGCGGTTCGACGCACAGGGCGAGTGGAACCTGAACGAGCTTAGCGACGTGCTGGATCGGCTCGCCGCGGCCGGCGAGGGCCTGGAGCGCGAGTACTGGCAGCAGATCGGCACGCGCGTCGACCTGATGCCCATGGACATGCTCGACGAAGCGCTCGCGATATCGGGCGACCGCGCGGAGAACACGCTGCGCACCGCCTCGGCCGCGCGCCGGGACGCGCAGCGCCGCAGCGCCGAAGCCCCGCCCGCGACCGACGAAGCGCACCGCGGGCGCGAGCGCCCGACCCGCCAGCAGGCGCATCCGGCCGAACGCGAGCGCCGCCGCGCCGACGACGAGGCCCGCTATCGCGCCCACAGCCGCTCGCGCGACGCCCGCACCGCACCGCGCACCGCGCGCGGCGAGCGCGAGGGCGACACCGGCCGCCGCCGCCCAAGGAAATACGACTACGAGTCCGACGACGACGGCGACGGCCAGGGCGCGTATCCGCTGAGCGGCCGCAGCTTCAGCGACACGATGGCCCGCTATCGCGCCAGCGAATACGCCCCCAGGGCGCGCGGCATCAGCGGCGATACGCTGGCGCTGGTGGCGCTTTTGATGCTGTTTGGCGGGGCCGCGGCGTTTTGCGTGGTTAATTTCCTGCTCTAGCGCGGGTTTTTAATACAAACTCCATCGGCAAAAGCCCAATTTGCTATTGCAATCGATGCCGAAACGTGGTACAATAGTTCACGTTGATTTGACAGGCTGGGAGGTGAATTGATTTGCCGCAGATCAAGTCCGCCATAAAGCGCG
>CAWVGT010000036.1:0-4063 GCA_963928645.1 Candidatus Fimadaptatus sp. | reverse complement strand
GCGCATGGGTCATGCAGCAATGCGCCACGGTCATGCTGTATGACGGCCCGGCATTGGCAGGGCTTGGGCAAAGCCACCGCATGCGGGTCGAACTGCCGGTGCGCGGCACGCCTTTCAATCAAATGCAATGGGGGAGCCGGCGTTCGGCGCCCCGTTTCTATATAATGAATAATGACAGAGTATACCGCATGCCGCGCGCTTTGCCGAACATGCAGCAGCAACCGGCAGTACATGCAAGCCATAGGAGAGCATCCGCCTTATATCGGACAGGTCTGCTCTATCGCTGCCTGCCGGTTCTTCAACCGTTCGGCGCAACGCGCTGCCCGACAGGGCCCTGCCGGCGGTTTGCATCGACATTCGGCTATCCGTTTGCGCGCCACATCGAGCTGAAGGCAGCCGGCGCAGTGGGCTCAAAGCGCGGCTGTGTCAGCTGCCGGCCTGGCCAGAGCCCGTGCGCCAAATCGAAAAACGGCATAAACCAGCGCCGGAGCAAACGCCCCGGCGCTAAATCGCATTAAGCCTCATATGCCGCGCAGAGCGGCGCCAAGGCGGCTCAGCCGGCCTCGTTCTGATAGGCGACCAGCGTAGCGTCGTGCACGCCCTCCTGGTCGAGCAGCGCGTTGACGAGCTTGGAGGTGTTCTCCACGCGCACCTCGACGGTCATCTCGACGCCCATGCGGGTCACGGTCTTGCTCTTGAGATGGCGGAAGCGCAGCGAGCGCAGCACGCGCTCTATGCTCTGCTCGGCGTAGTCGTCGTAGTGCATCACCAGCAGGTAGCTGTCCTCCTTCTTGACCTTGACGGCGTTGAGCACGAATATCAGCAGCGCAATCGCGATCGCCACTACGACCGCTATCAGCAGATAGCCCGCGCCCAGCAGTATGCCCATCGTCAGCGCCCAGAACATGTACGCGGTGTCGAGCGGATCCTTGACGGCCGTCCTGAAGCGCACTATCGACAGCGCGCCGACCATGCCCATCGACAGCTCCAGCGACGACTTTATGCACATTACGACCGGCGTGGTTATCAGCACCAGCATCACCAGCATCATGCCCATGTTGCGCGAGTACATCACGCCGCGGTAGTTGGCGTGGTATACCCAGTATATGAATACGCCTATCGCGAACGCGAATACTATGGCCAGCAGTATGCTCAGTATGTCCAGGTTGCCCTGCGTAAAGTACTTTGCCAGATTGCTGGCGGTGATCGTGGTTGTATCGCCCATTAGGTACCCCTCCTTATATATGGCTGAAGCGCTCAGCCGCTCAGTGTTCGCAGTTAGGCTCGAAGCGCCGGCACAGCGTGTACTTGGATATCGCGCTGCGCTGCGCGGTGCACGACCAGAGCAGCCGGCGTATGTAGTCCGGCAGGTAGTTGTCGTACTTGACCTCGAGTATCATCGAGTTGTCGTCGAGCGGGCACACCGTGGGCAGCCAGCGCTCGAACAGCTCCTGTGAGAACAGCCCGGTGCGCAATTGCTTGTCGAAGGTTATGCGCACGTGCTCGGCCGGGTGGACGTACGCCTCGCGCACGTAGTCGACTATCACGGCGGGCTTGAGCCCGCGGGTGCGCATCTGGCGGTACACGTCGCGCAGCAGCGGCTCCTCGCTCTTTTCAAGGCCGGTAGGGTCGGCGGCCATCAGCTGCTCGCACAGCTCGCGGCTTATCGCGATCGACTGCTTGGCTATGCCGTCGCCGTACTTCTGCTTGCGCTCCAGCCGTATCAGCGCGTCCGAGAAGTTGTATATGCGTATGCGGTACTTGTCGCGATCCTGCACGCCGCGCAGCTTGTCGGCGAACGCGGTGTTGTACTCGTCGTCGAAGTACAGCGAGCGTATGTGGTACTCGTTGAACTCGTCGCCGTTCGAGTCGCGGTAGAGCACGTAATCGAGCGTGCGGCTCAGGTGTGCGTACTCGCCGAAGTTGATGAAGTACTTCAATTCGTGCCGCGCGGGTATCTCCAGCGAACCCGTGGGCGGCCTGTGCGCTAACAGTCCTGCCAATCTATCACTCCCCATCGCGCCGGCCCGCGCAGGCCGGCCTCAGCTCATGTCCGTGCTGCCTGCGGCATGCCCGGCGGGGGGCTCGGCCCATACCGCCTGCGGCATGCCCAGCCGCTGTCCTAGCTCATGTCCACCTCGCCGAAGTACGCGGTCATCTGCTCGCCGCTGAGCCCGAAGTAATCCTGCAGATCCTCCAGGAACGTCTTTTTGTGCCCGGTTATGTTGCTCAGGAACGTGTTTATGTACTTCTCCCAGTTCTCGAACGAGCCGCCCCACTTATCGAACTGGCCGGCCATCTCGGGCTCGAGCAGCGCCTTGTACTCCTCGACCTTGGCGCGTATGTTCTCGTTGGAGAAGTTGCCCTTCATCAGGTCCGCCAGTATCGTCAGGAACTGGTCGCGCACGCTGTCGTTCTCGAGCAGGCCCATTATCAGCCGGTTGTTGAACGCGCGGCTGACGCCGTGGCCCTTTTCGTTGAGGTAGCGCTGCACGTAGTTGTAGCTCATGTCGAACGACGCCCAGTCCAGGTCGAAGAATATCCACTTCCACTTGCCGCCCGGCACGCGGTAGAACTTGATGTTGCCGGTGTCGGTGTTGGCGACCAGCATCTCCATGGCGACATAGGTCAGGTAGTTCTCAATGTCTACGCGGTCGGCGACCCACTGGAGGTTGTCCGCGTCGGTGAGGCTGTTGTCGGCCACGAACTCGAGTATCTCCTTGAACGAGTCGTAGGAGCCGTTGAGCACGCGCGTATTGCCCTTGATGAGGTCGATGTTCTCTATCTGGCTTTCGTCGGTTATGCCCTCGTGCTGGGCGATCGACCACTTGTTTATGCGCTCGCGCAGGTTGTAGTGGCCCCAGTACTGGCCGTTTAAGTAGACTATGACCGGCGTGGCCTCCTGGTACATGACGCCGGTGCCCTCGGCCAGCGACGTGAGCACCGCGTCGCGCAGGCGGGTGTACTTGCCGTCCTGGCCCGAGGCGCGCACGACCAGCGCGTGGTACTGGCTGAAGTTCAGGTCGGGGAACGGGTTGAAGTCGAACGTGGCGGTGCCGTAGCGCGGGCGCGCGTACAGCCCTATCGCCTTCTGGTCCTCGGCGCGCGAGTACTGGCCCACCAGCGCTATGCCAATGTTCTGCTGGAGCACCTGCTGGCCGTCCACGTCGAAGTACTCAAACCCGGCCATGTACTCCCAGTCCATCCAGAAGTTGGCGCCGGTGTTGCGCGAGCCGTAGGGGAACTCCTCCTCGGCGTTGGGGCCCATCTCCATTATGCCGGTGTTGTAGTCGAACAGGTTGTCCGGGTCGGTGACTATCGATATCACGGGCATGGTGTGGCTGACGCCGTAGAGGTAGGTCGCCGAGCGTATGAAGCTGTCCATATATCCGTCGCGCACCGCGACCGCGCGCACGACCGTGGTCGTCGATATCTCTATCGGGCCGGTATAGGGCGTGGCGGATGAGGTCGGGTCGGAGCAGTCGAGCGTGTAGTATATCTGCGCGCCCGGGTCGGAGCAGCTCAGCTCCAGCGTGACGGTATCGGTCTTTATGCCGCCCTCGACCGAGAACGCGACCTGGTCGACCTTGCCATAGCTCACGGCGGAATCGTTGGCCTTGCCGGGCGTGGGCGTGGTCAAATAAAAAAAGCCGTCCTGACCGTCCACGCGTCCAAACGATACGTCGGCGTACTGCGCGTCCATCGGCAGGCGATCTATTATCGTGCCGTCGGGCGTGCACAGCGTGAGTATCTCGCCCGAGCTGGACAGCTTGAAGTTGGTGTGATAGTCGAGGTTGTCAATATCGTATGTATCCTGGCCCGAGCAGTAGACTATCAGCCGGTAGCCGGGCGGTATCGTCGCGCCCGCGGGGAACTGCCACTTGCGCGGGTTGGACGGGTCGTCGCTCAGGCCGTAGCCCTCGAGCGATATCGTGGCATCGGTGCTGTTGTACAGCTCCAGCCAGTCGTACGAGTTGGGGTTGGCGCTGGTCTCGTTGGTGTTGGACGCCAGCGCCTCCTCGAGAAAAAGCCCGGTGGTGTTCCGGGCTGAGAGGTTCTGTTC